>CAZZXB010000213.1:0-1514 GCA_964658025.1 uncultured Janthinobacterium sp. | reverse complement strand
AAACGACCCGGTCGGTATCTGCGATCGAAGACGCCTTACGCGAAGACGTTACGCGACGGCGTACGCCAGCGAGCGGGTCGCGTCGAGGGCCGAACGGAGATCCTCGATGAGATCGGCTTCGTCTTCGATGCCGACCGAGAGACGGAGCAGATCTTGCGTGATGCCGAGCGAGATCTTGTGCTCCGGCGGCACCGACGCGTGCGTCATCACCCACGGACTACACACGAGCGATTCCACGCCGCCGAGCGACGTCGCGAGGTTGAACACCGAGAACGCCTTCGCGAGGGCGAGCGCGCGCTCGTGTCCGCCGCGCGCGCGGAACGACACGATCCCGCCGAAGCCGCCCATCTGACGCTTCGCGAGCTCGTGCTGCGGATGGTCCGCGAGGCCGGGATAGTACACCGTCTCGAGATCGTCGCGGCTCGCGAGAAATGCGGCGACCGCGCGCGCGTTCTTCTCGTGCTCGCGCATGCGGAGCGCGAGGGTCTTCGTGCCGCGCATCGTGAGGTAGGCGTCCCACGGACCCGGAATCGCACCGATCGCGTTTTGATGCCACGCGATCTGCGTCGCGAGATCGGCATCGTCCGTGATCACCACGCCGCCGACCGTGTCGCTGTGGCCGCCGAGATACTTCGTCGTCGAATGCATCACGATATCGCAACCGAACTCGAGCGGGCGCTGCCAGAACGGCGTCGCGAACGTGTTGTCGGCCGCGAGCACGAGACCCGGGCGCTTGAGCGCCGCGATCGCGGCGATATCGGTCACGCGGAGCGTCGGATTCGACGGCGTCTCGATCCACAACAATTTCGTCTCGGGCCGGATCGCCGCACGTACCGCCGCGACGTCGCACATGTCGACGTACGTCGTCGTGATGCCGTAGCGCGGGAAGAGATCGGAGAAGAGTCGATGCGTGCCGCCGTACACGTCGCGCGTGGCGACGATGTGATCGCCCGCTTTGAGGATCGAGCACGCGCCGTTGACGGCGGCCATCCCCGAACCGTAAGCGGTCGCGAAACGCGCGCCTTCGAGATCGGCGAGTTGGCGCTCGAGCGCGGTCCGCGTCGGGTTTCCCGAACGCGAATAATCGAAGCCCTTCGTCTCCCCGATCGCGGTCTGCGTGAACGTCGCGGTCTGGTAGACGGGGACGATCGTGGCGCCGGTCGCGGCGCAGGGGTCTTGGCCCGTTCGGATCGCGCGCGTCGCGAATCCACGTTGTGCCACGGCAGACCCGCCCGGAAGATCGGGCGAAGCGGTCTGCGAGTGGCCGAAAGCATCCTTCGGCATGAGTTGCACTCCCAGTAATTTCGATTGTCGTCGACACCCGAGTACGGGCGGCGGTTGACGGCACATACGCTACCGTGCGGGGCGTCCCTGCCCCCGAGGCCGTTTCGAACGTCGCACGGTGAGCCAGCTTACCTCGAGTTATCTCGAGCCGCAAACTAGGAATACGACGGCCTCGGCCGGCCACGAATGTCGACGAAGCCGATCGGCTCATTTCGATCCACGAGGCGATC
>CAZZXB010000212.1:925-1567 GCA_964658025.1 uncultured Janthinobacterium sp. | reverse complement strand
GACCGGGTTGCCGTCGATCGTGCCCTTCCCGACGCCGACGCCGACGTCCGCCGCGGGGCCGATCGTCTTCATGCCGTCGTCCGTGAGCGCCGGAGCCTACGCGAAAGTCGACGTCACGCTCTCGGGAGCGGTCGGCACGACGCACGTCGTGACCGCACCGAATTCGGGGATCGCGACCGTCGTGCAGACGGGGGCGCAAACGTACAGCGTGGTGACGGGCGCGAGCGCCGGAACGGCGAGCGTAACGATCACCGACGGCACGCATTCCGGAACCCTCTCGATCGCGAATACCGGCGCGCTCCCCGCGATCAAACCGAACGCCGTGGGCCTCGGCGTCGGAGCCGTCGGTTTGGGAGCCTTCACGCTCTACCCGACCTCGAGCGACACGCCGTGCCCGCGCGCGTATACCGTCACGCCGGCACCGGGGGGCGTCCTCGGACTCGGCGTCAACACCGCGATCCCGCTCCACGTGGCGCCGTACGGAAGCGATTGCACGACGGGACTTCCGACCGTCATCGCGACGCTGCTCGGCGGGAGCTCGTACGTGAGCATCACGGACGGCGTTTCGACCACCTACGTCGGCGTGACGGTCGGCGTGTTGTAAGCCGCCCGAAAACCGCCCCCACGAAGCGGGCGTCTCGT
>CAZZXB010000212.1:0-915 GCA_964658025.1 uncultured Janthinobacterium sp. | reverse complement strand
TGCGAGACGCCCGCCTCGCCCTCATTCGGCCGCCGCCGCTCCTCGGCGTCCGAGCGGTCGGCCGATCGGGTCCGTCGGCCGCGGTGCGACGGGTCACACCTCGTGGGCGGACGGTATACCTTCTCAAATACCTCGGACAAGCGTCGTAACTCAGCGTAGGGGCGGGCCGCACGTTTTGGTCTCGTCGCTTCATGGAGGAGGCGTAATGTCGTTACAGATTCGGGCGACGGGGTCGATCGTCGCGTTGGCGCTGATCCTCGCCGGGTGCGGCGGCGGCGGGAGTTCCGGCGGCTCGGCGTTCGTGCCGAAAACGAATCCGGGATCCTCGAGCGCGAAAACGATCTCGCTCGGGTCGATGTCCGCAAATCCGCTCTCGATCTCGCAGAGCCGGTCCCTCTCGCCGAGCGAGTCGGGCTATACCGGAAATTTCACGGTTTCGAGCTCGAATCCGAGCGTGCTGACGATCTCGCCCGCGTCGGGTCCCGGCCCGTTCACCCTGACGGCGGTCGGCAACGGCACGACGACGATCACCGTCACCGATGCGAACGGCAATTCGACCAAGGAGACGATCTCGGTCTCGCCGATCGCCTTCGGGTCCTTCGTCACGAGCCCGCTCGACCTCGGGTCGTCGCGAACGCTCGCGCCGACGGAAGCCGGATACGCCGGGACGTTCTTCGCGCTCTCGTCGAATCCGAGCGTGATCTCGATCTCGCCGGGATCGGGTTCGGGTCCGTTCACGCTCGACGGCCTCTCCGCGGGATCGGCGACGATCACGATCGCGGATACGGCCGGCCATTCGGCTTCGGTGTTCATGACGGTCGTCGACGTCACGACGACGCCGACGGCGACCCCGACGCCGGGCTCTCCGGTAACCGCGCCTTCCGACTCGCCGTCGGGATCGCCGACGACGAAGCC
>CAZZXB010000211.1:1339-1580 GCA_964658025.1 uncultured Janthinobacterium sp. | reverse complement strand
ACGATGCGGAGGCCGCGCCGCGCGCGCTCGCCACGACGGGCGACGTGCTCGTCGCGCAAGCGATGAAGACGCCGCAGTTCTATCTCTTGTGGGGCGTGCTGTTCCTCAACGTGACCGCCGGCATCGGCGTGCTCGGCCAGGCGGCGCTCATGATCCAGGAGATGTTCCCGACGCGCTTCGTGCACGACACGCCGGCGGCGCTCGTCGCGTTTTGGCCATCGCTCGTCCAGTATTCGACGAT
>CAZZXB010000211.1:0-1329 GCA_964658025.1 uncultured Janthinobacterium sp. | reverse complement strand
CTCGTCGCATCGACCGCCGCGGCCGCGGGTTTCGTTGGTCTGCTGAGCATCTTCAACATGGTCGGCCGCATCGTGTGGGCGTCGGGTTCCGACGCGCTCGGCCGCAAACGGACCTACGCGATCTTCTTCGCGTTCGGCACGGTCTTGTACGCGATCGTACCGACGCTCGGACACGTTGGAAACCTCCCGCTCTTCGTGCTGTGTTACGGCTTGATCATCAGCATGTACGGCGGCGGCTTCGCGACGATCCCGGCCTACTTGCGCGATCTCTTCGGCACGCTCAACGTCGGCGCGATCCACGGACGGCTGCTCACCGCTTGGTCCGCGGCGGGCGTCGTGGGCCCGGTGCTCGTGAACTACATCCGCCAATACGAACTCGATCGCGGCGTTCCCAAAGCCGACGCCTACTCCGTGACGATGTACGTCATGGCGACGTTACTCGTCGGCGGATTCATCTGTAACTTCTTCGTGCGGCCGCTCGACGATCGGCACTACGTCGGTCGCGCGCGCTCGGGGAACGCCGTCACGAGCGGGATGCCCGCATGAACCGCTCGCTCCAACTCGTGCTGTCGTGGCTCTTCGTCGGCGTGCCGCTCCTCTGGGGCGTTTCGATCACGCTCGGAAACGTCGCGAAACTCTTCCGTTAGCGCGGACGCGAAGCGGGGCGAGCCGTCCGTGGCCCGCCCCGCTCCCTTCTCGATCGCGATCGTCCGTGATCGCAAACCCGATCGATCCGTCGTTATTGACCGGCGGTGAATCCGACGTACGACGTCGATACGGAATCGCTGATCGCGACGTACGCGCTTCCGGCGACCGACGTCGGGATGAGGTAGCGGAACGCGCTCCCGCAGGATCCCGAGCCCGTCGGCACGGCGACCGGCGCGAGTTCGGTTACCGACTTCACGAGCGCGACGATCGGCGACGTGACGCTGAAGTGGCTCGGGCAGAGCGTCCCCGGAGCCGTCGGCGCGACCGAGAGCAACGAGAGTCCGAGGTGCGCGAGACCGTTCGTGAGGCCGAGGACGTGCGGAACGATCCGCGGGGCCTTGCCCGTCGCACAGATGACGTACTTCAGCGAGCGTTGCCCGTCGAAGAAGACGACCGAGGTGGTGCCCGCGACGTCGCCCGTCACGATGCTGAACGCGCCCGAGCCCGTCTGCACGACGGTCGCGATCTGCGGATTCGGAAATCCGGTGATCGTCACGGGGGAACCGAATTCGGAGATCCGGATGTCGCTCTTTCCGAAGGCGTCGATGTTGAGCGTTCCCGTCGTCATCGTGATCGGCGAGACGAACGTGTTGCCCGATCCGCCGGTCGCGACGTTCGTCG
>CAZZXB010000210.1:0-1595 GCA_964658025.1 uncultured Janthinobacterium sp. | reverse complement strand
CTCGGCGTGAAGATCGAGATCGATCCGTGGAAGGTCATCCCGGACCGCACGAAATCGATCGCCGACGGCGCGATCGTGCCGTGGAGCAAGTCGCTCGGCGGCGGCAAGTATCCCTCGATGAATCCGTACTACATGCAGCAGGTCGAAAAAGTCTTGCGGACGCGGCGCGTGAAAGCGTCGACGCCGATCGACAAGCTGCCGCCCGATCTCTTGCAGACGATCCTCTACGGCTCCGACGGCAAACAGCAGTTCACGTACGAATCCAAGAGCGGCTCCGCGTGGAGTTATTCCGCGCAGTTCGAGGGCGTCGTCAACAACCTCCAGCGCCGGTATCAGGACACGTCGTCGGACTACGTCAAGGAAGAGATCGAGAAGTTCATGTCCGCGAACACGTGCAAGACGTGTAAGGGCGCGCGGCTCAAACCCGAAGCGCTCGCGGTGACGGTCGCGGGGACGAACATCGCGGAGCTCACGCAGATGTCGGTCGAGCGGGCCGAGGATTTCATCAACGCCTTCGCGCCGACGCCGCGCGAGGAACTCATCGCGACGCAGATCGTCAAGGAGATCCGCGCGCGCCTCGGCTTCCTCTCCAACGTCGGACTCGGGTATCTCAACCTCGCGCGTTCGGCGACGACGCTTTCGGGCGGCGAGGCGCAGCGCATCCGGCTCGCGACGCAGATCGGCTCGTCGCTCGTCGGCGTGCTCTACATCCTCGACGAACCGTCGATCGGCTTACACCAGCGCGACAACGACCGGCTCCTCGCGACGCTCAAGACGCTCCGCGATCTCGGCAACACGCTCATCGTGATCGAACACGACGAGGACACGATGCGCGAGGCCGACGTCATCGTCGACATCGGACCGGGCGCGGGCGCCGAGGGCGGCGAGATCCTCACCGTCGGCTCGCTCGACGACATCTTGCGCAACGAGCGGTCGCTCACGGGCGCGTACCTCTCGGGCAAGCAGTTCATCGCGATTCCGAAAAAGCGCCGCGAACCGCGCGGCTGGCTCAAAGTGAAAAACGCGAAGGCGAATAATCTCGCGGGGCTCGACGTCGACTTCCCGATCGGCGTGTTCGCCGCGGTGACGGGCGTGAGCGGGAGCGGAAAATCCTCGCTCGTGAACGAGGTGCTCGTCAAGGCGCTCAACCAGCACTTGCACGGTCGGCCGACGGGCGGAACGTACGGCACGGTCGCGGGCGCGGCGCAACTCGACAAGATGGTCGTGATCGACCAATCGCCGATCGGTCGGACGCCACGCTCCAATCCCGCGACGTACACGGGCTCGTTCGATCTCATCCGCGACCTGTATTCGCAGGTCCCCGATTCGAAGATGCGCGGGTACGGTCCGGGCCGCTTCTCGTTCAACGTGAAGGGCGGTCGCTGCGACGCCTGCGACGGCGACGGCATCATCAAGATCGAGATGCACTTCCTCCCCGACGTCTACGTGCCGTGCGAGGTGTGCAAGGGCAAGCGCTACAACGCGCAGACGCTCGAGATCAAGTACAAGGGCAAATCGATCTCCGACGTCCTCGAGATGCGCGTCGACGAAGCGGCGGAGTTCTTCGCGACGATCCCCCGCGTGCATTCGCGGCT
>CAZZXB010000209.1:0-1753 GCA_964658025.1 uncultured Janthinobacterium sp. | reverse complement strand
AGCCGCGCTTCCCAGCCTCGCGCCGAACAGCCGCTCGGCATTCTCCGTCGTCCGTTCGACGACGGCTTCGACGGACGTCTCGAGGAGTTCGGCGATCTTCGCGGCGGTCGCCGTCATGAAGGCGGGCTCGTTGCGCTTGCCGCGGTAGGGCACGGGCGCGAGATACGGGCAGTCGGTTTCGAGGATGAGGTGGTCGAGGCCGACCGCGACGACCGCGTCGCGCACGTTCTGGGCGCTTTTGAACGTCAGCACGCCGCCGATTCCCAGGAACAGGCCGAACTCCTCGACGTAGGTGCGCGCGTGAGCGGGTTCGCCCGTGAAGCAATGGACGACGCCCGGCAACGGGTCGCCCCCGTTCGCGCGTAGGACGTCCGCGAATTCGTCGAAGGCGTCGCGCACGTGAAAGATCGCCGGGAGCGCCGCGTCGCGGGCGAAGCGCAACTGCTCGACGAGCACGCGGTGTTGCGCCTCACGCGGACTATGCGTGTAGTAGAAATCGAGCCCCATCTCGCCGATCGCGAGGGGACCGCGCTCCGTCGCTCGGGCGAGCGACGCGAGTTCGCCGTACACGTCTCCCGGGGCGTCGGCGGCTTCGTGCGGATGGATGCCGATAGAATACTCGAGGTCGCACGCGATCGCCGTCGCCTGCGCGCGCGCGCTGTCGGCGAGATCGGTTCCGATCGTCGTGATACGATGCACCCCGGCCTCGCGGGCGCGGGCGAGCATCGCGTCGCGATCGGGATCGAAAACGGCATCGTGAACGTGGGCGTGCGTGTCGAACATAGCGTGAGGATGGTACCATGATCACCCGCTCGGACCCCGAGCACGACTGGCGACGGAATCGGACGCTGCGGTTCGCCGCCCTCGCGTCGATCCTCGTGCACGCGCTCGCGTTCGTCCTGGCGTTCGTAGCGACCGATCTCCTCGCGCGCCTGTTCCTACACGTGCCGCCGCCACCCAAGAGCGACGAGTCGGTCGCGATGTCGACCGTCATGCACATCGAGAAGCGCGCGCAGGCCGCACCGTCGCGATCGGGTGCCCCGCACCGCGTCGCTCCGCCCGCGCTCACCGTACCGCATCCCGCGCAGCGGCCGGTTCCCGAGCACGTCGCGCGCCTGCCGAAGCCGGTCGTCGTACCGAAGCCCGTTCACGCGCCGCCGCCCGCCGAGCGAAAACTGCTCGCGAAGAAGACGCCCCGCGCCACGCCTCAGGCGCTCCGGACCGTCGAGCCGCAGAAGCAGGTCGCGCTCGTCCGAAACCGGCCGAAAGCCGAGCAGCCCCAAAAACCCGACACGTATACGCCCGCGCAACTCGCGTCGATCCAGTCCGACCTCGCGAAATCGATCGCGCAGGATCGCGCCGCCCAGCGCACGCTGAGCACGGCCGCGAAGCCCGCGCATCCGGCTTCGACGATGAAGCGGTACGCGATCAACACGACGGGACTCCGCGCGACCCTCAGCGGCGCGCAAGGCATCTGCGTGCCGACCAAAACGTGGTACGCCGAGAAGCTCGTTAACTTTTACGTGACGTGTATGACGCAGCGAGCCGACGGGAGCGTGCGCAACGAGGCGATCCCGTGGCCGCTCCAATACGATCCGAAGCAGATTTCGTACGGACCCGATGGGAAAACGCCCGTGCCGCCGTCGGGTCGTTCGATCGCGATGCCGCCGCCGGGATGGCGTCTTCCCCCGCACGTCTACGTCGATCCCGACGTGATCAATTACCTCAAGGAGCGCGGCTACCCGGTCTGATC
>CAZZXB010000208.1:0-1800 GCA_964658025.1 uncultured Janthinobacterium sp. | reverse complement strand
ATCCGACGAGCGTCGCCGCGACGCGCGCCGAAGCGGGCGCGGCCGCCGCGATCCGCGCGAGCAAGAGCGCCGCGGGTGCGACGCCCGCGAGACCGACGTCGCGCAGACCGCCCGTCGCGAAGAGCCCGGCGGCGAAGAGTTCCGACGCCGCGGGATAGAACCAATAACGCGTCCCGGTCGACCAGATGCCGTGCGCGTTCGCGAAGCTCGCCGCGAGCGGGAGATGGTAGACGAGCGTGTCGCCGTCGAGTAACGGCCGGACGAGCGGCGGCGCCACGAGCGCGACGAGGACGCCGACCGCGATCGCCCTCGCGCGCGTCGCGTGCGGATCGCGCGCCGGAGCCTCGGGTCTCGCGCGGTCGCTCGCGCCGACGAGCCGGATCCGCGCGACGACGCAACCGGCGAGGACGGTCCACGCCGCGGGACCGTAGAGCAGGTTCGCGATCGCGAGACCCGCCGGGATCGCGACGCCGAGCGCGAGCGCCGCGGCGACGCGCGCGATCGAGACGTCCGGCCGACGCGAGACGATCGGCGCCGCGTACCACAGGCCGAGAAGCCACAACGCGGCGCCGGCGCCCGACGCCGCATGCGCGAACGGATCCGCGATCAGCGCGATCCCGAAACGATCTTGTGCGCGACCGTCGCCGCTCCGAATCCGTTATCGATGTTGACGACGCTGATCCCGGGCGCGCACGCGTTGAGCATCCCGAGCAGCGCCGCGACGCCGCCGAACGACGCGCCGTAGCCGACGCTCGTCGGTACCGCGATCACGGGCGCGCGGACGAGACCCGCGATCACGCTCGGGAGCGCGCCCTCCATCCCCGCGACGACGATCACCACGCGACACGCGTCGAGATCGTCGATCGCCGCGAGCGTGCGATGCAGACCCGCGACGCCGACGTCGTACCGTTCGACGACGTCGTGTCCGAGCGCGTCGAGGACGTCGGTCGCTTCCGTCGCCACGGGAAGATCCGAGGTTCCGGCGCACGCGACCGCGATGCGATGCGCCGTTCGCGCGAGCGCGCCCAGGCGCAACACGCCGGAGCGTTCGAAGTACGTCGCCCGCGGTAACTCCGCCGCGAGCGCGACGCCGTCCGCCGCGCGAACCCGCGTGGCGAGGGCGAATCCGCTCGTCTCGAAGAGTTCGCGCGCGATCCGACCGATCTGTTCGCGCGTCTTGCTCGCGCCGAAGATCACTTCGGGGAGCGCGGTCCGCGCGTGACGATCGTGGTCGACGCGAACGTCGCGCGCCGGCGTCTCGGCGCTCACTGGAAGTTCACCGGAACCGTACGACTCGCGACCGTCCCCGCGGCATCGCGCGCTTGGAGATCGAGATCGTAGGTGCCGTGAAAGAACCCGGGGACGCCGTGCGGGATCGTGAACGCGAGTTCGAAGCGTCCCGGACCGAGGCGTTGGAGATTGAACGCGTAGACCTTCACCTTCGCCGAGACCGCGGTCACGTCGTCGGAGGTCTTCACCTCCCATCTCACCGTGTCGCCGTCGTGCACGATCGGCGGCGACACGGCGACGGAGACGATGCGCGGTCCGGCCGCGACCGACGGCGCCGCCGTGGCGACGGGGCTCGGCGCCACCGTCGCGGCGGTCGCGGCGCCGGCGGGCGATGCGCTCGGTGCGACGGGCCGCCGCGTCGGAGCGAGCGTCGGAAGCGGTGCGGTCGACGGCGCCGAGACGTTCGAGAGCGGCGACGCGACGTCGACGTTCGTCGCGACGCGCGGCGCGTCGACGTGTTGGACGCGCATCGAACAGTCGACGAGCGCGACGCACGAAAGCGCAAGGGCT
>CAZZXB010000207.1:0-1818 GCA_964658025.1 uncultured Janthinobacterium sp. | reverse complement strand
CCGCATCCGTTCCTGATAGAATAACCGCGGCATGGTGATCCACTGCGTCGACGGCACCTACGAACTCTTCCGGCACTTCTACGGTCGGCGTCACGCCCACCGGGGGAAGGACGTTCCGTTCGCCGCCGTCGTCGGCGTGCTCGAAACAGTACTGCGGATGATCGGCGACGGTGCGACGCACATCGGCGTCGCGACCGACCACGTGATCGAAT
The DNA here is from genome assembly GCA_964658025.1 of uncultured Janthinobacterium sp. GTDB lineage: Bacteria > Vulcanimicrobiota > Vulcanimicrobiia > Vulcanimicrobiales > Vulcanimicrobiaceae > CAZZXB01. Next base: position 1,606 of record CAZZXB010000207.1, on the reverse strand, counting down.
CGTTTCGAAACGAGCTTTGGAGCGGGTACAAAACCGGTTCCGGCATCGAACCGGCGCTCCGCGCACAGTTCGAGCCCCTCGAGGATGCGTTGACGGCGATGGGGATCGCGGTGTGGCCGATGGTCGAATTCGAAGCCGACGACGCGCTCGCGTCGGCGGCGGCGAAGGCCGCGAACGATCCCCGCGTCGAGAAGATCTGCATCTGGACCCCCGATAAGGACTTGGCGCAGTGCGTTCGAGAGGATCGGGTCGTCCAGATCGACCGGAGAACGAAGACGATTCGAGACGCCGCCGCCGTGCGGGCGAAGTTCGGCGTGCGGCCGATCGCGATCCCGGACTATCTCGCGCTCGTCGGCGACGCGGCGGACGGATATCCGGGCATCGCCGGCATCGGCGCGAAAGGCGCGGCTTCGCTCTTGAATCGCTACGGAGCGATCGAGGACTTCGCACCGAGCGTCCTCGGCGATCGTCGCGATCTCGCGTTGCTCTTCAAACGGTTGGCGACGCTCCGCGACGACGCTCCGACGTTCGCGAACCCGAGCGATCTCGAATGGCGTGGTCCGACGGACGCGTTCGCCGCATGGTGCGAGGACGTCGGAGCGCTCGCGTTACGCGATCGCCTCGGAGAGCTCGGCGCGTGACCGGGTAACCCCGACCGCGCTTCGAGTCGACGTGGCGGAGCGCGTGAAGCGGTCGGCGCTTCCCCACTCGGCGAGGAAGCATCGCTCACGGCATAGCGACGTGAAATGGTGCGGCGCGTCGCTGTTTTGGGATGTAGCACGTCTATCCATCCGTCGATACCCCTGAAGATTATGGTCGCTATGCGCTCGACTATGCCCGAGGGGGACGAGTCGCGCGGATCGTCGTGCGTACGACGGTTCGGCGCTCCGTTGCGCGCGCTGGTCGTCCTCGTCGCGACCGTCGCGTGCCTCGCGTTCGGCGCGAGGCCGGCGCAAGCGGCGTCGTGTTACGTCGCGACCGGTAAGATCTCGCACGTTCTGTGCTGGCTCGACTTCACGGGCGACACCGCGCTCCCGCTCGTCTCCGGAAATTATACCTTCTCGCTTCCGGACGGCTCGACGCTCTCGCTGACGGCGACGAACACCGGAACGACCACGGCTGCGGTCGTGGCGACGCCGACGTACTCGGGTGCGCCGCTCGGGAACACCGCGTATACCGGAATCCGCGGTGCGCCCGCGTTCTACGTGACCGGGAATCAATCCGAACAGTTGAGTGCGATCACGCTCAAGAATCCGCAGGGCGTCGCGATCCCGAGCGTCGGGATCGCCGCCGCCGATGACGAGACGCTCGATACGGGCGACAATAACGGCCTCGTCACGGGCTCGATCAGTTGGCAGACGACGGGCGCGAACTGGGCGCAACTTCAGTTGATGCCGAACGGGAGCGGCTCGACCACGACGGTCTGCACCCTCTCCGGCCTCAACTCGCAGAACGCGCAATGCGCCGCGCTCTACGGCGGCAACAACGCCGCGTATATGCTCAATACGAGCGTGACGTCGACGCAGACGATCACGATGTCCGACACGACGGGGGCGAAGCAGGGCTTCGCGTTCGCCGTCCAGCTGGCGAGCCTGACCGCGTCGAA
>CAZZXB010000206.1:0-1828 GCA_964658025.1 uncultured Janthinobacterium sp. | reverse complement strand
ACGCCTCGGCCGTGCGCGCGGAGCGACCCCGCTCGAAGTGCAATTCGTGGACGAAGGCGGCGATCGTCGGATCGTCGGGCACGTAGTACGCGTGCGCGCTCGTCGCGCGTCCGCGTCGCACGTTCGGAGCGGCGGCCATCGCGTCGTTCTTTCGCCGCCCGGCGCAGCCGACGCTCTTTGGCCGCTATGCCGGCGGCGCGGGATTCCCGAGGCGTTCGTTGCGCGGCATGTCCCACGGCTCCGGCGTCGTCCGCCGCGTCGCATCGTGTTCGTTACGGAGAGCGGCCGACAATGCCGTGGAGAGTGACTCCATGGCGGCGACCACTGCGGAGTTCGACGGCGCATTGCGGAAGGCGATCGTCGCAGCCGTCGCGGATGCGTGCGCGCCGAGCAACGCGAGCGCGACGCCGACGCCGTGGGCGAGCTGCGCGATAGCGTCGCATTCGTCCGGCGCAAACGACTCGCCGAGGCGCTTCGGTCCGACGACGAGCGCCCCCACGAGCTTACCGCCCGCGGACATCGGGAAGCACAATTCGCCGGATAACGCGGTCGCGGTGCCGCGCAGGCGAACGAGCTCGTGCGAGGCGCGTAAGGTGACGATGGCGGGATCGTTTTCCCCGATCGTACCGTACCATCCGTAACCGTCGTAGAGGAGGACCTCGGCCGACGTGCATTCCGTCTTCGCGCGGAGGAGCGCGACGGTCCGCTCGACGACGAGATCGGGATCGGTGATGAACGCCGCCTCTTTCGAAAACGAGCGCAGACTGCGTTCCGCTTCGTGTCGTTTGCGGAAGAACACGTTGTCGACGAAGCGATCGGTCAATGTTTGGATCGGATGGATGGTGAGTCCCAAAACGAGCGCCAGCGATGCGCTAACGATGACGTTCGTGCTCCGACTCGCCGACGCGAGCCAGCCGCCGAGCGCCCATTCCGCGAGCGAAAAGGCACCGACCACGAGCAACGATACGACGGCGAAAACCGCGGCACGATTGAGCGCGAACCCAACGTCGAGAAGTCGATGGCCGAGGAGCGCGTACGTGAGGCCGCTCGCCGCGATCGGAAATGAAAAATTCTTGAAACCGGTGACGACGAGGAAATCGGCGTTCGGGATCTGACCGGCGACGTAGTATCCGATTTCCGCGAGATACAAGACGGCGAGCGACCCCGTCGCCCAGGTGATGCGCGATCGCTCCGCGCCCCGCGCGTCTCGGATCGCGAGAAGGGCGCAGAGTAGTGGCATCGCGTACGGCGCGACGTTCACGAAGTTCTGATATGCCGTCGTGCTGAAGAAGCCGAACGAGTCATCGATCGTCCCTCTCCAGTATCCGAACACGTCGTACGCCTGGCAGATCGCAGCGACGAGCGCGACCCCGTACGTGGCGAGCGTCATGAATCGGCGCACTCTCGACGGCGGTGCAGCGAAGCGCAGCGCGTACGTCGCGAGGAGCGCCAGGCCTCCGTCGAAGAACGCGGGCGACACCGCGAAGCCAATCTGCGTGAGCGCGTCGTTCATCGTGTCCCACGCACCGAAGTGACTGAAGTTTTCGCCGAGCGCGACGAGAATGAGCGTCGCCGATAACAGGGCGATGTCCCCATCTCTGGGGCGCTTGACGAGCAAGAACGCCGCCAGCGCCAGCATGATCGTGATTCCGACGAACCCGAGATAGAATTGCCAGCGAATCCGTTGCCACACCGGATCGTCGGCAATATTACGATCCATCACGACGCGGACCGTGACGTGCGAACCGGCACGTATGATCGGCAAGTCGTACGTTCTGCCGACCTTGAGATACGTCGACCAATCCGTCCGGTCGGAGGGTGACAAGGC
>CAZZXB010000205.1:0-1898 GCA_964658025.1 uncultured Janthinobacterium sp. | reverse complement strand
AACTCTGCGACGGACTTCGCTCGCTCGCGCTCTTGCTCGCCCCGTTCATGCCGACCGCGGCGGCGAACGTCTGGCGGCAACTCGGGCTCGCCGGAACGCCGGACGGCGCCTGGCGCGACGCGCTCGTCCCCGGCGCGTTGGAACCCGGGACCCGCACGCACCCGCTCGAGACCGCGCTCTTTCCGCGCCTGGACGCGCCGCCGGAAGCGGTCGCCGCGACGTAACCCGCACCGCGCACGCGGTCGTCGCGCCGCGACGTAACGCGCACCGTCGCACGCCTCGCGTCGCCTCGCCCTCCCTCGCGCGCACGACACGCGGGGCGGTCGCCGAGACGACCGATAACCGCATTATGCGTTTCCGCGCACGTCCGCGCATCGTCGCACTCGCGTTCGGTATCGGCGCGTCGTCGATCGCGCTCGCGGCGACGTCGCGCGGCGCGACGGCGATCGTTCGCGATCCCCTGGACTTTCGGGCGTTCTACTGCGCCGGCAAGGTCGCGTTCGCGCGCGCGGATCCGTATCTCGCCGAGCCGCTCCGTTCGTGCGAGAACGGTGCGGCCCGCGCGATCGGGCTCGTGCCGATACGTCATCTCGCGCTCCCCGCACCGCTTCCCGGCCACGCGATCGCCGCGTTCGGAGCGCTTTCGTTCGTGCCGTTCGTCGCCGCGCTCGCGCTCTATCTCGTCGCGCTCGTCGTCGCCTTTTCCGCGGCGGCGCTCCTCGCGAGCCGCCTCGCCCGCACGACGCCCGTCGCGACCGCCGCCGCGACGGCGCTCCCGCTCGGCGCGTTGTCGATCTTCGACGGACAGATCGTTCCGTTCGTCGTGCTTTCGATGCTCGCGTCCGCAGTCGCGCTCGCGCGCGGCGCCCCGAGGCTCGCCGCGGTCGCGCTCCTCGGCACGACGATCGAGCCGCACGTCGGCCTTCCGGCGATCGTCGCGCTCGCGATCTTCGAACCCGAGTCGCGCGCGACGCTCGCGCTCGGAACGCTCGCGATCGTCGCCGTCGCGATCGCGACGCTCGGCCGGGCTCCGAACGTCGAATACCTCGCGCGCGTCTTGCCCGCGCACGCACGCTCCGAAATCGCGGCGCCGTCGCAATACTCGCTCACGTCGCTGCTCGATCGCGAAGGCGTCCCAGGCGATCTCGCGATCGCACTCGGAGACGTCTCGTACGCCGCGACGTCCGTGCTGGGAGTGTTCGTCGCCGGCCGACTCGCGTCGCGATCGCGCGTGCGCGAACTCGTCGTGCTCCTCCCTCCGGCGTTCGCGGTTTTCGGCGGACCCTTCGTGCACCTCACGCAGATCGCGGTCGCCGTCCCCGCGCTCGTCGTTCTGTGCGGACGGCTACCGCATCGCCGCGCCCGTTACGCGCCCGCACTGATGCTGCTCGCGATCCCGTGGCAATACGTCGCGATCAACGACGCGCCCGTCATGGTCGGCGCGGTCGTGCTCGTATCGACGATCCTCGCGGCCACGGTGTGGAGGCCGCACTTCGCGACCGGCACCGCGGTCGTCGTCGCGCTCGCCGCGCTCGCGGTCCTCGAGCGCCGGATCGATCTCGCGTCGCCAGTCGTTCGGACGGACACGACGGCCGCGATGTCCGCGGTTTCGGACGGCCGACGGTTAGCGGAGGACACGTGGAGCGTCTATGCCGCGGGCGCGCTACGCGTGTCGGACGCGAGCTTCGTCGCGGAGCGAATCCCGACGTATCTCGGTCTCATCGTGCTCGTGATCGGAACCACCGCCGACGCGATCGGCGGCCGACGGCGACGCGACGTTCGCGTCGCGGACCGCCGCTATCGCTTCGAGAAACCCGCCGTCGTCGCGGACGCGACGCGCGCCGATCAGACCGGGTAGCCGCGCTCCTTGAGGTAATTGATCACGTCGGGATCGACGT
>CAZZXB010000204.1:0-1969 GCA_964658025.1 uncultured Janthinobacterium sp. | reverse complement strand
GGCGCGCCGCGACGCGCGCGAGCGCGGCGCGACACGCCGCGCCGCGGTTGAAGGACCGCCGGTCGTCGCGACGTATCGTAGGGTCATACGACGTCCGCAGTCCCTTCAAAAATACATCAATGAAGGTTAACAGACGGACCAAGGGAGGTGATCATCGTTAGTTCCGAAGGTAATCAACGACTCAATAATGACACGATGATTGGAGGTGCGCAGACCTAGTCTGCGCAGTCGATAACCCGAAGTCCGCCGGCTGCGAGCCGGCTTTTTTTTAGGATGGCGCGGCGCCTCGATGCGCGAATCGTCCCATCAAGCTCGGCTCGCGCCGCATGGAGTCTCAAGCGCTGAATATCTGTACGACCCGGTCGCGACGGTCGTGACCGAAGATCCCCGTATCGCCGCGTTGCCCGATATCCACGGGCACGCGAAGGGCGAACACAAACCGTACGCCGAGGAACGCCCGATCCCGTATACGGCTCGGATGCTGTTCCTCTGGTTCTTTCACGCCTGTCGGCGGGGCTCGCCGCGCTTCATGATGGTCGCCGACCACATCAACTACCTCACGTTCGAGGATCCGGCGGCCGTCAATCTCGTCCGGCGCGCGCTCAAGCTCGCGCAGGCGGGCGATCTCTACGGTGCGGCCGAGACCGCGGGCGTGGAGGTCGGCCACGCGGCCGTCGTCTCCGAAGGTCTGCGACGCGGCATGCGCTATTCGATCGGCGCGGAGATCGACAACGATCCGCGCAGTCGTCCCGACGCGCAGAACATCGTCGACGCCATGCGTCCCGACGGGATGATCCGCTCGATCCATTTTCTGCCGATCGTCCACCCGCAACACGGCGAAGGCTGGATGTGGCCCTTCGACAATCCGGAATTTCGGGATCTCTACGAGGTCGTCGGCGTCGAGCGGACGTGGGAGATCTACGTGGAGACGCTGCTCGACGCGATCGACAAGCTTCCGGGGCAGATCGTCGGCCACTTCTACGTCCCCGCGATCTTCGGTCACTGGCCGAGCGACGACGTGCTCGAAGGCTACGAAGACCGTCTCCTCGCCGCATGCGCGGAACGCGAGATGGCGATCGAGATCAACTCGCGGTACTTCTACAAACACTTCGCGAACGACGAGGCCGCGCTCGAAAAATATCGGCGTGCGAACGTCCGGCTCTTACGCAAAGCCAAGGCGCGCGGCGTCGCCGTCGCCGTCGGTTCGGACGCGCACAGCCCCAAGGATCAAGCGAAGGGGTTCGCCGAGATCCTCGCGCTCCTCGACGAGGCGGATATCAACGAGATCGCGTTTCCGGTCAACGGACGGATCGCGCGCGTCGCGCTTCGCGTGACGGAAGAGATCCTGCGCGAGGCGGCCGCCGAGCGCGAGGCCGCGCTCGCCGCCGAGGCACCCGCCGCCCGCCCCGCACCGAGCGAAGACGACGAGGATGCCGGTGACGGCGAAAGCGGGTCCGAGACACGGCCCGCGGAGGCCGTCTCCGCGAGCGCTCCCGCACCGCCCGCGCCCGCGTCGCCCGCCGCGACGTCGGAATCCGCCCGAGTGGACGATGCGGTCGCCGTACCGGCGCCGAAACCCAAACGCGTCCGTCCGTCGCGGGCGAAACCGAAGCCGGCGGCCGACGCCGCACCGCCGCACGCCGTCTCCGACGGCGCGATCGAGGACGCGGTCTCCGCCGAGGAGGCGAACGAGGATCGCTCGCCGAGCGCGGCGTCGCTCCCGGCCTCGATCGAAGCAGTCGAAGCCGCGATCCCCGTCGCCGAATCGGTCGTCGTCGAGGCGGAACCCGCGACCGTCGACGACGCGGACGCGCCGGAAGCGTCGGACGTCGCCGCACCCGAGCCGCCGAACGTCCCGGAGCCGCGTGTCGCCGCGCCGGGTCGTGCGAGCCGTCCCGCCGCGAAGCCCGCCGCCGCGCGCGCGGGCCGAGCGAAACCCACGGACTCCGAACGCACGCCCACGTCGAAG
>CAZZXB010000203.1:754-2014 GCA_964658025.1 uncultured Janthinobacterium sp. | reverse complement strand
AGGATCTGCCCCGGCATCGCGACGCCCGTCGCGCCCGAATCGAAACAGTTCGAGCGCAGATACGCCTGCGTCCCCGCGGCCGGACCCGTTACCGTGAACTCCACACGGCTCGCCGGAGGCAATACGTAATCGCTCACCGTCAGCGACGACGGCGTGTTGTTCCCCGCCGAGATCGGCACCCCGTCGATCGCGTAGACCGTCAGCTTCGCGTTGTCGACCGAGAGATCGAGGTACGTATCGGCCCCCGCGTTGACCACCCGCCAGAACTGCGTCTCGCCCGGTGCGATCGAAATCGACGGTTGCGTCTGACCGTTCACCGTCAACAGCGTCGTCGGCGCCTCGGGCGAGCCCGCGACGCAGTGCGTGTCCGGCGACGTCGCCATCGGGCGCATGCGGAACCGCGACACGCTCGTCACGTACGGATTACGCGTCGCGGCGTTCGTCCGGCCGTGTACTTCCGTCTTCGCGCGCGACGTCGACATCCCGCGCATCGACGAGCCGTGCATCGACACGCCGTGTTGCATCGCCCACGCCATCGCTTGGAGCTGGCGTCGATTCGCGTTCGGCAGCGCGTGACCGGCGAGCGGCGCGTCGCGAACGACGAGCACGCGTTCCTTGAGCCCCGAGACCGCCGGCACCGACGACTCGATTCCGTCGATCACGAGCGCGCCCGACATCCCCGAGAGCGTCTGACGTTCCGCCTCGCCGTGCGCGTGCGTGTGGTACCAGTACAACCCCGCGGGTTCGCTCGTCGGAATCGACACCGTGTAGTTGAGCGTCTGACCCGGCGACGCGATCATGTCGATCGAGTCGTCGCCCGGCGCGTTCGGACTGACGTGCAAGCCGTGATAGTGCAGGCTCGACCTATTCGTGTAATCGGCACCCGCCGGCGGCGTCGGCAGATCGTTCGTGAAGTTCACGTGGAGCGTGTCGCCGGGCAACAGATGCAGCGTCGGCGGGATCGAGCCGCCCGCGTACGAGAACGTCGGATTCCCCGTCGTCGGATCGGCCTGCGCCGTCACCGTAAACGTCAGGCTCCCGTTCGAACTCACGAGCTGCGGCGGATCGACGAGCGCCGCGCCCTGCGGCGTCGGTGCGGCCGTCGGCGCGCTCGTCGGCGATGCCGTCGGCGTTAGCGTCGGCGTCGCGGTCGGCGAGGGCGTCGTCACCGGGATCGGCATCGCCGTCGGTGTCGGAGACGCCGTCGGCGTTACCGTCGGCGTGGCGCCCGATCGTTACCGTGAGCGAGAGGTCGTGCGC
>CAZZXB010000203.1:0-744 GCA_964658025.1 uncultured Janthinobacterium sp. | reverse complement strand
GGCGTCGGCGTGGCCGTCGGCGTGCCGCCGAGGCCCGTCGCGCCGTAATGCGTCGCGATCTCCGAGACCGAGAGCGCGCGCGAGAACACCGCGACGTGTTGGACCGTGCCCGCAAAACCCGGATCGGAGAAATCCGAGACGTCGCCGATCGCGAAACCGTGCGTCGTATCGTAATCGACGAAATTCCCAGATCCCGATTTCGTCGCTACGAGCGTGCCGTTGACGTAGATCTGCGCCTGCGTTCCGTTGAACGTCGCCGCTACGTGATACGTCGTGTTCGCCGAGAGCGCGCTCGTCGCAACCGTCGTCACGCCACCGGAGAGTCCGAACTGCGCCACCAGGCGACCCGAGGAATCGAAGTACAGATCGTACGGCGCGTACTTCGCGTCGCTGCCGTATCCCAGTAATACCGCGTACGTCGCCGGACGCGTCGCGAACGAGAACAGGCTCTCCATCGTTACCGCGTTCGACGCTCGGAACAGCGCGTTCGCCGGAGCGATCGCCGCCGCACTCGCTTTCTGCGCGCCCGGAAACGTCATCGCCGTCGTCGTGCAACACGGTAATAGCCCGCGAGCACCACGCGTCACGAGACTCCCCAGCGTCGCGCTCAAGCCGTTCCCCGATACGTCGTTCGCAACCGACCCCGACACTTCGCCCAGCGGATAATGCGCCACCGGCACGCTCGCGTTCACCGCGTTGCCGTACGCATCGCCGGACGGACCCGACGTCGCAACCGACGTCGGC
>CAZZXB010000202.1:0-2015 GCA_964658025.1 uncultured Janthinobacterium sp. | reverse complement strand
AGAGGCCGTATTGCTCGCAGCCCAGGGCCGCGTGGCATCGTCGCGCCGCCGCCCAAACCGCCGCCACGATCGGATCGTCGATGGGGACGATCCAGGACTGCGTCGACGTTTTCGCCGCAAGCGCAAGTCCGTTCTCGCCGTCGCGGGTGAGTTTGTGGATGCGGGTTCGAACCGGCCGGTCGACCGGGTCGACGTAATACTCTTCGAGCTGAATCGACACGAAGCTTACTCGATTATTGTATCGTATCGTTCTGACCAGCAATGAAATGGCTTAACTTTAGATAGCACAACGAGCGCCGAAGTGGCTATTTCAAAGAGAATTCGACTAACAAGGGAATGTCGCAAAGCGGGATCTTGGTATTTTTAACACCGAGTTCGAACGTCGCGTCGCTCCGCTCGAACGTCGTCGGAAGGCTCCGAAAGAGCGTCGCTTCGAAGCGGGGCTCTCTCCGGAATTCCGCGGTTGGCCCGATCGTCGCTTTGCCGGTCAATGTTCACGGCGAAGCCGTAACAGGCAGCCCCTCGCAACGGGCGCAACGTCCCAGACCGGAACCGATGCGCGAACGGCGAAGGGCCTGCCATGGGTCGATTACGGAAGATGGGCCTCACGATCGCAACGGTCGTTGCCGTCACGCTGCCGACGTACGTTGCCGCAGCCGAGCGCATCGAGTTCGGCCCTCCGGGCCCGCCGCAGACGATCGCCTTCCAAGATGCGGTGGCCTCCGCTTCGGTGACGTTTCGCGTGTCGCCCGACGCGAAGTATGGCGGAGGCGAAGCGGGCGCATCGCCGTCGATCTCGAGCGGATCGCTTACGATGCGCGCTTTCGGAACGCGTCGCGAGTACGACCTCTCCACGATCTTGCCGACCGCGACGGATCACGTTCTGCTGAGCAAAGAGAGCGGTTGCGGTACGGCGACGGCTCTGAGCCGGCGCGGCGGTTATATGGTCATCGAGGCGACGCTCGCGCAAAAGGGCTGTGCGGCGTTCGCCGCGTTCGTCGATCTTCACGATGGCCACGTCGTAAAAGAAGCGGTCTTCGATTCGGCGTGGGATCATCGTTTCGACGTGCATCCGTACCATGCGTCGGGCGAGCCGATTCGCATCGTCCGCGTCGAGCGCGTCGTGCTCGACGGATCTCGATGGAATTCCGACGGCCGATCGGCGACGTTCGCGTGGCCGTTTCTGATCGTTCACGCGACCGACGCGCGCGGAGCGATGCTCGGGTTTGCCGTCGACGGCGGCGATCGAAGCGGTGCCGACCAGCTCGCCGTCGCGTTGAAATCGGGGGAGCCGGCCTCGCTCGGCACGAGCGATATCGGCGATCCGAACGTGGTGGTACGACTGTTTACCGGCGAACGCTTCGTTCGGCCGGGCGATGCCGCCGAATCGCGATCCGACGCACGGCAAACTCCGACGCCTCAAAATATCGAAGCGTCGATTCGGCGCAACCATTGGTTTCGGGAGGCGGACGATCGAGCGGAACGCGGCGATATCGTCGGAGCCGTCGACGCGTTCGCGACGATGGTTTCGTTGCACGGCGGTGACGCCGAGATCGACGCGGGAGACGCCGCGATGCTTGCGACGTGTCGTGATTTGGTGAGGCGCGTTCGCGCGGGATCGGTCAGCGCGAAAACCGCTAGCGCCGCGTTCCCATCCGGGTGCATCGTCCGACCCGCGCAAAAATAGCGCCGCGATACGGAAGGTCTCGCGCGAACATCGTCCATCGTGCGGGGTCCGTCCCGCGAATAATGCGGTAACGCGCAACGTATCGATCGCGAAGCGACCATTACGTATGACCCGGCATGGTGGCCCGGACTTAGATCGCAACCCCAAAGCCTCGCCCCGACGTGGTTCGATGCTGCGGTAACACGACGCGTGTCGTGACGAACCGACGTCGCGCGGTTACGCCGACGTGCTCGCTCTCCGTAACGCCGCGTCGATCGTGGCCGCGAAGAACGTGTCGAGCGAGATGCCGGCGGCCTTCGCCATCGTGACGAGGACGCTCTGCGGCGAG
>CAZZXB010000201.1:0-2027 GCA_964658025.1 uncultured Janthinobacterium sp. | reverse complement strand
CCGAGAAGACCGAATTCGACGCGGTCCTCACGGAAGTCGGCGCCGAGAAGATCAAGGTCATCAAGGCCGTTCGCGAGATCACGAGCCTCGGCCTGACCGAAGCGAAAGCGTTCGTCGAGAGCGCGCCCAAGGCGATCAAGTCGGGCGTTCCCAAGGACGAAGCCGAGCAGATCAAAGCGAAGCTCGCCGAAGTCGGCGCGACCGTCGAGGTCAAATAACCGCGTTCGGAGCGTTCGAATGAGAAAGGCCCGTCGCTTCCGCGGCGGGCCTTTGTGCTTCGCGTCCCGCGATCTACTACGGCGGACCGTACACGGTTCCGTTTTGGATCGTCGTGCCGTCGGCGCCGTTCGAACTCGTCGTCGTTCCCCGATTCTGCGACGGCGCGGCCGTCGCGGGAGCGTTCGCGTTCGAGCTCGGCGAGCAGCAGTAACGGCCCGTCGGGCGCGCGGCGGTCGTCGTCCCGGATCCCCGCGAACCGTTCGCGATGCGCGGTCGGTGAAAGCCCGTCGCGGAAGAATCGATCGGCGTCGCGCTCGCGATGTCGCTGCCGAAGCGACCGAAGAGCGACGGATCGGAGCGAAAATACGATTCGAGATTCGCGATGCGATGATCGTCGCTCGGGTGGTCGGAGAGCACCTCCATCGAGCCGCCGTTTCCGGATTTCTCGAAATTCTGGAAGAGCCACACCATGCCCCACGGATTGATCCCCGATTCCGCACACGTCTGCGCGCCCTTGTGATCGGCGGCGCTCTCGACTTGGCGCGAGAACGTGTTGCTCTGCATCGAGTAGAGCAGGTTCGCGCCGACCTGTCCGAAGCCGCTGTTCGTGATCCCGGTCAGCGCGCCGACGACGCCGATCACGGTTCCGAGCGTCTGATCCTTCGCGTTGTTGTGGATGACGTCGTGATGGATATCGTGCGACGTCTCGTGGCAGAGCACGCCCGCGAGTTCTTCTTTGTTCTGCACGAACTTCATGAGCGAGTCCGTGACGTAGACGTGGCCGCCCGGGACGGCGAACGCGTTGGGTTGCGACTCGTGCACGAGCGAGAACTGGAACGGAAAATCGTATTGGGGATCGGCGGTCGCCTTGATCCGAGCGGCGATCGGATCGAGGATCGCGTAGAGCGCCGGAGCGCTCGAACGCGAGATGAGCTCGCCTTTTTGCGAGAGCTGTTGGTACACTTGATCCCCGATCTGGGCTTCCTGCGCGTGATCGGGTCCGGCCGGCGCGACGGCGAACGACGCCGACGGTGCGAGGGCCAGAAGCGCGCCGAGCGCGATCGCGATGGGAGCTCTCATCGTATTCTCTCCGAGCGAGGACGGTGGTGGCGAATCGCCGATCGTGAAACGTAGCGAACCTGGCAATCGGTTCGCTTCGGAGAGGATCGCTCCGGCCGACCCGATCCGCGGCACCCGTACGTCGATGTGGGTACGACGCTCACGTCATGGAACAGAAAACGGAGACCGCGCCTGATCCCGCGCAATCGGCCCCGGCGGCCGGATCCTCGGAAACGGGTGGAGCCGAGAAAGCGAAGGCTCCGGACCCGGAAGCCGAGCGGGCGGCCGCGGAACAGCGCGCGGCGGAGCGCGCCAAAAAGATCGAGAAGGAGCGCTTCTTCGCTCGCGCGCGCTCGTTCGTCGCTCGCAACGCGTTCGTCCTCGCGATCGCGGCGATCGTTTTCGTCGTCGGTTACGGCGTGATTCTCGCCGCCGCGTGGCACAAGGGCGCCGCCGGCAACGCGGCCGCCGATCCGCCCGATTCGTATTCGCATCCGGGCATCGGACCCGGGCGTAGCGCCGGCGGCGGATCGATCGGCGGAGGTGGCTCGACGAACGGTGGCTCCGGCGGATCGTCGACCGGCTCGAGCGCCGGCGGCGGCGGAAGCGCGTCGAACGGGAACGCGAGCGGAGGAAGCGCGTCCGGAACGAGCGGGTCGAACGGCGGCGGCATCGGAAACGGGTCGTCCGGAACGAGTGCGGACGGCTCGGCGTCGTCGGGCTCGGGAACGAACGGTTCGGCGAACGCC
>CAZZXB010000200.1:0-2084 GCA_964658025.1 uncultured Janthinobacterium sp. | reverse complement strand
CCAGGCATTTCGCGAGGCGAACGACGACCGCGACGACACGCTCTCGCCGCTCGAGTACGAACGCTTTATCGCACGCGCGTACGACCGATGCGCGGATCCGCCGACGGGCAAGCTCACGTTCGAGCAATTCGCGCGCTGCCGCAGCTGACGCGGGAACGCAGCGTCGCGCCGACGGTGCGAGCTGGGAGCCGACGATCAGTCGTTATCGCGTTTCGTCGATTGTTGCGGGGTCAGTAACTCGTACGCGCCCGACGTCGCGATACGATCGCCCGCTCGTAACAGCGGCGACGTCACGATCGCGCGATCGCCCGCGCGTGCCGTGACGACGACCGGGATCGGCGAGAAGCGCTCTCCGTGCATGCGGAAGACCTCGACGGCGCCGGTCGCCCCGTCGGTGACGATGGCTCGCGTCGGGATCGCGAGTCCCGAGAACGTGCCGACGCGGATCGACGCGCGGCCGTAGGCGCCTGGTCCGAACGCGGCGCGTTCCGCCGGCGTCGGCGAGAAGCGCAGTAACACGCCGACGGTGTGCGCGTCGCCCTGCGCCGGATCGATCGCGACGACGCGCCCGTCGATCGGGCGAGCGCCGGCCTCGGCGATCGTCGCAACGTCGCCGACGTGAACGCTCGCGATGTCGTCGGGAGCGAATTGCGCGGTGAAGGTCGGCGGCGCGTCGCTCGCGAGATCGATCACCGGAACCGCCGCCTCGACGCTCTCGCCTTCACTACGTTCGCGGGCGACCACGGTCCCGGCGAACGGCGCGACGAGCGTGCCGAGCGCGGCGCGGTGCAGGGCGCCCGCGAGTTCCGCCTTCGCTTGCGCGACGTTCGCGTCGGCCGCCGCGACGTCGGGCGCCCAGGGTCGCGCTTCGCTGGAACGCTCCAGTCGCAAGACGTCGACGTCGCCGTGCGCCGTTGCGAGCGCGGCCCGCGCGTTCTCGACGTCGCTCTGCGCCGAGATCCCGAGCGCGGCCAGGCGCCCTTCGCGCGCGACGCGCGACGCTGCGAGACGTTCCGCGGCGAGCGCATCGCGCAGGCGGACATCCGTCTGCGCGAGCTGTTGCGGCCGGACGCCCGCGCGCGCCTTCATCCGGGCGGCCTCGGCGGCTGCGACGTCGGCGCGCGCCCGCGCGACGTCGGCGTCGAAGGCCTCCGGATCGAGACGGGCGAGCACGGTGCCGCGTCCGACGCGATCGCCGACGTTCGCGTCGATCTCGACGATTCGCCCGCCCTCGGCGAATCCGAGCGCGGCGCGCGCGTTCGCCCCGCCGCTCACGCTGCCGTATCCCGACACGAAACGCGGAATCGTCCCCGCGCGCAAGATCGCCGTCGAGACCGTCACGCCGGACGTCGGCGCGGCGGGCGATGCGTCGTCTCCCTGCGGCGCCGCGACGGGTCTCGTGCAGGCCGTCGCCGCGACCAGGGCGAGCCCGCAGAACGCGCGACGGAACGGCTTCACGGCGCGTACGCTCCCATCGCGATGCGGAGGTCGACGAGCGCCCGCGCGGCCTTGATCCGCGCGTCTTCGAGCGTCGCGTGCGCGTCGGACGCGCGACTCTGCGCGACGATGAGATCGGCGCTCGGGATCGCGCCGAGCCGATACCCCGCGAACTCGGCATCGGCGACGACGCGCGCGCGCGCGTCCGCGTCGCGCAGGCTCTCGAGACGGGCTCGCGCCGCATCGGCGAGCGCGCGCGCGTGCAGCGCGAGGATGCCCGCTTCGCGTTCGCGTTCTTCGAGATCGGCGTGCGCCACGAGCGCGGCGTCGTCGGCGCCTTCCACCGCGGCGCGTTCGAGGCGGTCGTCGAGCGGAAGGTCGACCGAGAGGTTCGCGACCGGCCCGAGCGATCGCGCGTTCCCGATCGCGGAGAGCCCCGGTCCGATCGCGGCGACGAGGCCCGGATCCGAGACCGCGCGCGCGGCGCGCGCGTCGGCGTCGGCGGCGGAGGCGGCCGCGCGCGCCGCGATCACGGTCGGACTCGCGAGTCGGGCCGCGCGCACGACGTCAGGCGGATCGGGTAACGGCGAAAGTCCGTCGGGGACCTCGACCGTCGTCGTCGCGACGCCGACGAGATCGCCCGGCTC
>CAZZXB010000199.1:0-2177 GCA_964658025.1 uncultured Janthinobacterium sp. | reverse complement strand
TCGGAGAGCTCCATGGGAGGTCGAAGATAATCGAACGTACGTTCGCATGTCAAGGTGATGCGCGCGGCTCGGACCGCGGAGCCGACGGCCGTCCGCCGCGCGTCGCGACCGAGCGGAGCTACGCGACCGCGGTCTCTCTCGCGCGCTCTTTCATCGTCAGAAACGGTCGCTCGACGAAGCGATGGAGGACGTAGGCCGTCGCGGCGGACGTGGGGATGAAGAGCCCGAGCAACACGAGGCTGAACTTCAGGCTTCCGACGTGGACGTGCGGTACGAGCGCGGAAAAGATCATGAACTGCACGATCGTATGCACGAGGTAGAGGGCGTAGGCATTCGCCGCGACGATCGCGACGATGCGCGAGTCGACGAAGCGCGTGAATCGCCGCGAGCGCAGGCGTAACCCCGAGTAGATCACGCTCGCCGAAATCGCACCGATCGTATCCATGCTCGCGATCGCGAAACGCGCGTAGCGTACCGGAAACCAGAGCGGCGCGGTCATCACCGCGACGGCGAGGACGAGACCGCCCACGAACGTCGGTACGATCGCCGCGCGATCGAGTTCGAAGTCGAGCGCCTGCGCGAGTGCCGTGAGAATGCCCGTCGCGAAGCATACGCCCATCCCCACGACGCTCCGCTCGAATACCTGTTGCAGGCTCGTATCGCCGATTTGCGCGGGAACGGCGTAGATCGTGACGAGCCGCCAGACGAGCGCGATCGCGAACGCGCCGACGAGCGCGATCACGATCGTCCGTACGCGCGCTTCGAACCGTTCCGGCATGACGCGTAAGAGCAGCCACGTGAGTAACGGTAATGCGACGTAGAACTGCGCGTCGGTCGCCATCGTCCAGAGCGCGCCGTTCGCCGCGCCCTCGACGTACGCCGGGAAGAGATTGTGCGTCATCGTGAGGTGCGCGACGATGTCCGGCAGCGAGACGGGGCGACGTCCGTGATGGACGTGCGTGAGCGCGCCGACGAGGACGACGACCGCATACGGGGCCAGATCCGCAGGAAGCGTCGTCGCGCGTACAGCGACGACTTCGGCATCGGTCTGCGGCCCGGAGCGCGTCGACGTACGGGCGTCCGAGTAAGGATCCGCTGAGCACGAAAAAGACGTCGACGCCCCAAAACCCGAGTTGCTCGACCGTCGGTTGGATCGGGGCGAGAAAATTCATATCGCGCAAGATATGGCTCGTCACGACGAGTAAGATCGCCGTCGCTCGAAGCGCGTCGGCGAACGCGATGTGGACGTTCTGTCGTGAAGCGGGCAGCGGCTCGCGGGCGGCCGCCGGCTCGGAAGTCGCGACGCTCATCGTCGCTCCTATGCGCGCGCGTCGCGCCGCCTCCTTCGGCCGATATCTCAAGCGTGCGAGTCGGTCGCGTCCGACACCGTCCGACGCCGCGCCGCGTCGTCGATTTACGGGAGGCCTGCGGCGAGGTTACGGTGCGACGGCGCCTTCGCGAACGCGCGACGCGGCGGGTTTCGCCGCGGCGATCGTCACGAGTAACGCGAGGAGCGAGAGCCAGAGAGGCGTTTTACCGAGCAGCGTCTGATACGACGACGATCGCGCGTTGTCGCGTTCGCGGATGCTGATCCCCCACGTGCCCGTCGTGAAGCGCGCGTCCGCCCCGAGTTGCGCGGCATACGCGGGCGCGGATTCCGCGACGCGCACGGGTCCGCGCGGCACGTGCGCGAGCGCCGTCGAGAGCACCACGTATGCGAATCCGCTCGCCGCCGCCGCGGTCGCGAGGCGGACGGGCGTGCCGCGTCCGAACGCATACGCGCCGATCGCCGCGGCGATGACGAGCGATTCGATCCGCCCGGCGGTCCAGGCGTGCTCCATCCACAATTCGCTCGCCCACGTGACCGAGAGTCCGATGACGGCGCACCATGCGAGCGCGCGATATCGCGTGCTCCGTCCCGCGACGAGTAACGCGGCGACGACCGCGACTTCGACCTGCACGACGTGGATGAACGGGCCGCCGAACACGGCGGCGACCGTGGGGACCAGGGGGATCGCGGCATCCGTTTTCAGCGCGCGAGCCGAGCTCCGCGCGAGGACGATCCCGACGACGAGCATGATCGCGTACGAGATCGATCCGACGCGCGTCGCCAAGCGTTCCGGCGCGCCGAACCAATAGAGCAACCACGTGAGGCTCAACTGATTTTCCGCGGGCGC
>CAZZXB010000198.1:0-2182 GCA_964658025.1 uncultured Janthinobacterium sp. | reverse complement strand
TCGTCGAAGTGCGCGATCGACGACGTGCCCGGAATCGGCAGCATCGCGGGCGACTTCGCGAGCAGCCACGCGAGCGCGATCCGATTCACCGAGACGCCGCGCGCCTTCGCGATCCGATCGACCGCCGCGTGATCGGATTTCCCCGACCCGCCGAGCGGGAACCACGGCAGAAACGCGAGGCCGTCGCGCTCGCACGCGTCGAGCACGTCTTGGGCGCTACGATCGTCGACGTTGTAGAGACTCTGGACCGAGACGATCGGTGCGAGCTCGCGGCACGCGTCGTACTCCGCGAGCGAGACCTGCGAGACGCCGATGTGGCGGATCTTTCCGGCCTTCTGCAGTTCGACGAGCACGCCGAGCGAGTCGGCGACGGGGACCTTCGGATCGATCCGATGGAGTTGGTAGAGATCGATCCGCTCGAGCTTGAGTCGACGCAGACTGTCGTCGAGGCACTGACGCAAGCGTTCCGGACGCGCGTCGATCGGCCACTCGCCCGGTCCCGTCCGCACGAGGCCGCCCTTGGTCGCGATGACGAGATCGTCCGCGTACGGATAGAGCGCCTCCGCGATGAGGTTCTCGCTTACTTCGGGACCGTACGAATCGGCCGTGTCGATGAAGTTCACGCCCGAAGCGACGACGTGCTTGAGCAGCGCGACCGCGTTCTTCGGATCTTTCGGCGGCCCCCAGATCCCCTCGCCCGTGATGCGCATGGCGCCGAAACCCATGCGGTTGACGGTGAGGTCGCCGCCGATCGTGATCGTGCCGCCGAGGTCGGGTCGTGTCGTGGAAGATGTCGTCATCGCTCGTTCGCTTTCTCGAAGTGGGTAGACTACGTGCGGTCTCGTACCCGAAAAGCGCGACCGCGCTCCCTCGAACCGCATCGCGTTCTCGCGTCGGACCTCGCGGGCGAGCGACGCGCGCGCCGACGCGGCCCTCCGAGCAGAACCACGCCGAGGCGACCGCGTCGCCCATCGAAAGGATGTACCATGCCCCTACTTCGATTCGACGTTCTCGAGGGACGGACGGACGCCGAGATCCGCGCGCTCCTCGACGCGGCGCACGAGGCGGTCGTCGAAGCGCTCGGCATCCCCGTGCGCGATCGCTACCAGATCCTGAACGAACGGAAACCGTCGCAGATGATCGTCGAGGATACGGGGCTCGGCATCGAGCGCACGGACGACGTCGTCTTCGTCCAGATGACCTCGCGACCGCGAACGCAAGCGCAGAAGCAGAAACTCTATACGTTACTCACCGAGAAGCTGCAGGCGCGATGCGGCATCGCTCCGAGCGACGTCGTGGTGTCGTGCGTCGTCAACGGCGACGAGGACTGGAGTTTCGGCAACGGCCGCGCACAATTCCTCACGGGCGAATTGTAAGCGCGGCTCCATAGCGTCCGAGAGTCGGCCGGCGGATCACCGCCGCGCATTCGACGCATCCTTCGTTCGTGCGAGCCGCGCTTTGGGTATCGCTTCGTAGTCGATCCCGACATGCTGCTTCGCGTGCGCGCGAATTTTCGAGGAGCCCGTCTTGTCACACACCGATCACACGATCGTCATCGTACCCGGCGCTTGGAGCGACGGGAACAGTTGGCGCGCGCCGCTCGTCGCGCTCGCGAAGGCCGGGTACGACGTGCGCGCGGCGCAACTGCCGCTCACGTCGTTCGAGGACGACGTCCGCACGCTCTCGCGACTGCTCGATCGCATCGAAACGTCGGTGACGCTCGTCGGTCACTCCTATGCCGGCGCGGTGATCACCGCGGTTGGAACCAGCCATAAGGTCCGATCGCTCGCGTACGTGTGCGCGGTCGCCCCCGACTCGGGTGAAAAGCTCGCCGATCTCTTCGGTCGCCATCCCACGAAGGCGACGACCCAACCGTCGGCCGACGCCGCCGGATTCTTATGGTTGGACGAAGCGTTCGTCGCGGACGCACTCGCTCACGATCTCGACGCCGCAGCGGTCCGGCTCGTCGTCGCCGCGCAGAAACCGATCAACGGCGCGTTCTATAACGCGACGGTCGACGCCGTGGGCTGGAAGAACAAGCCCACCGCCTATCTCGTGACGACCGAGGATCGCATCCTCTCGCCGGAAACCCAGCGCGAGATGGCGACGCGGATACACGCGCACGTCGAGGAGATCGACGCCTCGCATCTCGTCCATCTCTCGCGCCCCGACGCCGTCGCGA
>CAZZXB010000197.1:0-2198 GCA_964658025.1 uncultured Janthinobacterium sp. | reverse complement strand
GCGGCGGCCATCGCTTTCATCGTTCGCCGCTCGAAGCGACCGACGCTCTTTCCGAACGCTCGGTCTTCGGGATCGAACACTGCGAACGCGAGCACGAGCGAGAGCCCATGCGTTTTGCCGAACGCGAGATCGTTCGCGCGCAACCCGTCGCGCGCCGGCGGCGGCGAATGTCGACCGACGGCGGTGGCGCGCGACGGACGGCGACACCGTCGTCGCATCCGCCCTCGCGAAGCCGTCGACGATGCGCGCACGAATCGAGCTCGCGGCAGGTTCACGCAACGCTCGGCGTCGCTCGCGGCGCGGCAAGGGCGCGCCGCATCGATGATATAACGTCGCCGAAAATCGCATCGTATTCGCCGAGGTTCGGGATGAGCGTTCGTTTTCGCGTATCCGTCGCACCCGCGCTCGTCGCGGCATGCTTGCTGGCCGGTTGCGGCGGCGGAAGCGGCGGTGGCGGAGCGCCGACGACGTCGCAACCCGGATCCTCGACCTCCGCGACCTTCCGCCTCGGCGCGCTCGCGTCCACGGTGAGATCGGCGGCGGTGGCGTTTTCGACGGGGCCGATCATCGAAGTCGCGCTTCCCGCCGGTTGCCCGGCCTCGCCGTCGTGCGCGATCACCGTGCCCGCGCCGGCCGGCGAGACGACGTCGGCCTACCGCGTCTACGTGTATCCGACCGCGGACGGAAGCGGAACCGCACTCGAAATGGCGACGGGCGACGTCGACTTCGTCGCCGGGGGGACCACCACGACGAGCGTCGCGTTCCGTCCCGTCATGGACAGCTTCACGATGACGGTGTCGCCCGTGAGCTACACCGCGCAGACGATCGCCGCGCTCACGCTCAGCGTGGTCGCGAAGGACGTGTCGGGCGCGACGATCGGCTTCCCGTACTACGCGAAAAACGGCGCTCGGATGCAGTTCACCGTCGATACGACCTTCTCGGACGGGAGCACGCAAGCCGACCAACTGGCGATCGATTCCGCACCGACGATCGCGACGTACGACGCCGACGGTTTCCTACCGAATCCGCTAAAGTTCACGGCCCGCGCGGCTGACGTCACGATCTTGCACGCTCCGATTTCGGGATACGCGCCGGTAACCGTGACCGTCTCGCCCGAGCAACCGACGAATTCCGTCGGTTACGCGCTCGCGCCGAACCAATTGGACCTCTACACGGCCGGCACCGCGACCCTCGCTCGTTCGTTTTATTTCGCGCCCCAGGCGGCGAATTTCGTCCGTTTCGACCGGAACGGAACCGTCTGGGTCGACGCTCCGGGGCCCGTGCCCGTCCCGTTTCCCTTCACGAGCCTACTCGAGGGTGCGACCGCGCAAGGCGCGGGGGCCGGTCCGATCCTCGCGCCGAGCGTCGGCGACTTCGCGCTTTCGTTCGATGCGGCGGGCCGCTTGTACGTCGGAAACGCGAGCACGCGTTCCGTGAGCGTGTATTCCGTCGATGCCCGTTCGGCGCTGACGCCCGTGCGGACGTTGTCCCTCGCGGCGAGTCCCTGCTCGGCGACGGCCGACGCGTCCGGGGCGCTCTACGTCGCCCTCTGCGGCACGACCGGTGTCACGGAATACGCGCCGACATCGAACGCGGCGATCGCCTCGAATCCGACCGCATCGGCTCCGGTCGCCGTCGACCCGTCCGGGAACGTCTTCGCGATGTACGGCGCCACGATCGGTGAATGGACGGCCGGCACGTTCGGACCGAACGCCCCGGCCCGCACGCTCGGCGGTCTCCCGTGCGCACTTTCGGATCTCGGCGCCGCCCCCACGGGCGCGGTGTACGCGCTCACCGGCCCGACATGCGCGGTGGGAAACGTCCTATACTACTACGCGCCCGGCTCGACGAGCCCGGCGCTGCTACAACGGTTCTCGACGACGCTCACGGCCGACTACACGGGTCAGCACGCGGTCGCGGTCCCACTCAAATAAATCGTCGCGATTCACGAGCGGTTCCCACGCGCGCGACGGCGCGTAGGAACGCGCGCGACGGCGAACCGTAGTCGCCGCAATCCGAATCGTTGTTGCCGAGCGCGATGACGAATTGCGCGCGCGGGAACGTGGCGTCGAAGCGTTTCGCGAGATCCGTCACGATCTGCAACGGTTGGCCCGGCGTCGCCCGATGCCACACGAAATCGCCCGCGATCACCGGTCGTCGCGTTTGTCGCGGGGATGCGCGGCGTCGTACGTCTTGCG
>CAZZXB010000196.1:0-2219 GCA_964658025.1 uncultured Janthinobacterium sp. | reverse complement strand
CCGCTCGGGAATCGGGCCGACCGGGATCGGCGCTCGCTCCGTAACCGCGGACTGATCGCCGTCGCGGTGCTCTCGTCGTTGCTGCCGATCGCGTGCGCGGCGAAGGTCGATGCGACGATGTCGGCGTCGACGGCCGAGCACCATTTCTTTCCGTCGCGGCCGAGCGGGGCGAAGCTGCGGACGATCACGGGGAAGCTCGAGGAATTCGGCATCGGAAACGCCTCGGGGGCCGTCGTGATCGAGACGGGCGCCAAACGCGCGCAGCTCTACACCGGAGCGGATCTCCGTCTGGACGGGAAGCGGGTCGCGTGCGATCATCCACCGTCTCGCGGCTCGAAGCGATCGATCTTGTGTACCTCGTGGCCGAGTAACGTGGTGGTCGGAACCACGATCGTAACGGCGACGTACTGGAGCCAGGCGGGACCCGGAAGCGTGACGCCGGTCGATGTGACCGACGAATTGCGATCCGTAAAGTAGCTCTCGACGCGTGAGGAGATTCGAATGCCCGTTACGCCCCTGAACGATCGGCAGATCCAGAGCATCGCCACGAAAGAAGGCGTCGGTACGGAGCTCGTCCGCGACATCGCGACGGCGGCGGTCGCCCACGACGTTCCGCCGACCTTACTCCTCGCGGTAGCGAAGCGCGAGACGGACTTCGGGCGCGGCGTCGGTTTCGACGCGGCGACGGGGCGCGGCGACGGCGGACACGGATACGGTCTCTTCCAACTCGACGATCGCTCGCCCGCGCACGAGCCGTTGCTCGCGCAGGTGCAGCACGATCCCGCGAAGGCGGCAGACGTGGCGGCGTCGATGCTTGGCGACAGTTTTTCCCGCGGCCACGGCACGCTCGACGCCCTGCACATCTACAATCACGGGAGCCTCGGCGGCGAGACGACGCGCGGTCGATTCGAGGGTCGCACCGTGAATTACGAGACGGCGGTTGCGGGATGGGCGCGCGAATACGACGCGGCCGCCGGGATCGCGCCGCCGGCACGCGCGCCCGAATCGCACGCGGCCGCCGTCGCACCGACGTCCGCAGATCAAGCGCTCGTCAACGGCCGCATCGCGGAAGCCGCCGAAAAGTTGCGCGGGATGTCCACGCGCGACGCGCAGACGCACCATCCGGAACTCGAGAACGGGAACGTCGCGTGCGCGTACTCGGTCAACAAGGTCCTCGATACCGCGCTCGGTCGTACGTACGGCGAGAACAAAGAATACGTTCCGTCGCTCATGGCGGATCTGCGACGTCACGGGCACGAGGTCGCCGCGGGCGACGTGCGGCCGGGCGACATCGCGATCAAGCTCCCGAGCCACGGAGAACGTCACGGGCATATCGGCATCGTCACGCAGGGCGGCGAATCGCCGCGAATCCTCAACAACAGCAGTTCGCACGGCTCGCTGACGAACGAGGATTCGCCCGCGCGCTTCTCGCGGAACTACGTCACGAAGCGTGAAGAGGATCGCGTCGTGTACATCCGGATCGATCCGAGCTCGGTCGATCTCGAACACGTGCGTCGGAATCCGATTCCCGAGCGCGTGCTCGGCGACCAAAACGCCCCGCCCGATCCCACGCATTGGAGCGAGCATCGGCCGGTCGTCGGCGCGCGCACTTCGCCCGCGGATGGCAACGGCCACGATGCCGTCGAGCCAGCCGTCGCGGCATCCGGCCGCGCGCCGCACGCGAACGAGAAACACGTCGCGGAGTGGACGCCGGGGATGGACTTCGCCGCGTTCGAGAAGCTCGTCGGAAAGATTCGCGGCGGTCCGGTTCCGGAACGCTCGACGCCGGGCATCGAGCGATCGCCCGACCGCCCCGCCGGTCTCGAGCGCTAGCTCGTAGGGCGCGCGCCGACGCGTCGCACCGCGATCGATGGACGCTACGGAACGGTGTGGCGTGCGCCGAAGAACGCGAGCACGCGCGTCCGTGCGCCGTCGAGAAGGAGCGTCACGCGACGATTCCACGCGGCGGCCCTGACGATCGTCCCGATCAAGATGATCGGCCACAGCGATACGGGCGCGACGGCGATCCCGATCGAAACGACGACGGCGAAGACGGCGGCGACGAATTCGAGCGCGCGGTCTTTGACGAGACCGTCGCCCGACCGGCCATTCCACCTCGGGAAAAGCGGCTCGAGCATGAGGAAGACGACGAAGCACATCCCGAGCGGTTCGCCACGCTCGAAAACCCAAACGACCAAGCCGACGACGATCGTCGTACT
>CAZZXB010000195.1:0-2278 GCA_964658025.1 uncultured Janthinobacterium sp. | reverse complement strand
CAACTATTGCATGCTTGACGCGGTCGATTGGTCTCGATGCCCGGTGCTCGAACGCATACCGGGTAAAGTGAGCGGAGCTTGGGTTTTCCGCGCCACGCGCGTTCCCGTAGCGGCCATTCTCGATAATCTCAAAGACCTTGATGTTGACGAAGTCGTCGCGGAGTTTCCGTCCGTCGAGCGTAATCAAATCATCGCCGTCCTCGACTTCATCGCCCGGAGCGCTGAGGTGCGGCGAGAGCGCTGACGGTGTTGGTCTTGCTCGATGAAAATCTGCCGCACGGGCTACGGAGCTTGATAACGGATCACGAAGTCCGGACGGTCGCGTTCCAAGGTTGGGCATCTCTTGCAAATGGCGAACTCATCGCCGCCGCGGAAGAAGCCGGATTTGATGTTATGCTGACCGCGGACAAAGGCATTCGTTTCCAGCACGACATGAGCAGACTACGACTTGCGATCGTCATCTTACCGACAAATCGGTTGGCTATGATCTCACCCGCACTTGCAACCATTACCGATGCCATCGAGAAGGCGCAGCCGGGCACTTCAATGTATCTCGATTTTCCGGGCGGCGCGCAGTGACGGATCGATACGATCAGGCCCATGCTCGACATCGACCCATTGCACGAAGAGATCTTTGCGTGAGTTCAAGTCTTGGGTTTCATCTCGTTTGGACGCACCACTAGTGATCTCGATCGAAGGCAATTTCGACGTCGTCGGTGCGCGATCGGCGCTCGCGACGTTCGGGCGGCTCGATCCGGCGAACGTCGGGCACGGGTACCTCTTCACGGGCCCCGTCGGCGTCGGGAAGAAGCACTTCGCGCGCCAGCTCGCCCAGTCGCTGTTATGCGAGCGTCCGAAGACGGGCGTGCTCGGGTACTGCAGCGTCTGCGCGTGCTGTAAGGCGTTCGTGGCCGGAACGAATCCGGACTTCGTGGTCTCGCAAGGGACGATCAAAATCGGCAAAGAGGGCGGAAGTGCCCTCCACGACGAGGATCTCTCGGCACGCGATCTCGTTCGCGAGCTCGCGCTTCGCGGGTACAGCGGGAATCGTCGCATCGTCCTCCTCGGCGACGTCGCGTTCGCGACGCACGAAGCGGCGAACGCGCTGTTGAAGTTCTTCGAGGAGCCGCCGACGGGCGTCGTCGTGATCCTCACGTCGAGCGTCTCGGGCAACCTCCTCGCGACGATCCGCTCGCGTTTCGTCGAGGTTCCGTTCGCGCCGCTCGCGACGAATGAGGTGGAGCGCGTCTTGATCGCGGGCGGCATCGCGGAAGAGCAAGCGCATTACGCCGCCGAGGCATCGCTCGGCAGCATCGTGCGCGCGCGCGAGGTTCTGGAAGAAGGCGAGGAGAGCGCGCGCGGGGCGGCCTTCGATTGGTTCGAGAGCACCGTCCGCGGCGACATCGGCGACACTGCGTTCCTGCACCTCGACGACAAGCATCTGACCGGCGCGGAAAAGCGCGAAGGCGTCGCCGACCTCATCGAACTCGTCCGGCTCGGCCTGCGCGACTGGGCCGCGGTCACGATCGCGGGCACGACCGCGACCTCGATGCTCCCCGATCGCCGCGACCGCATCGCGCGTCTCCCGAAGCGCGACGCGCACGCGATCGCGGCACTCATGGGCGCCGTCGGAGATACGTCGCGCCTCGCCCGCTCGAACGTGTCGCCCGGTCTCGTCGTCGATTATCTCAAGATGCAGCTCGCGCCGCCGACGGATCGCCCGTGATATCGGGCGACCGTGTTTCGCCTTGGTCGAACGGTATCGACACGACGCGATACCACGCGTCGATCAGCACCGTTTCGTTTTAGGGCCAGCCGCTCCAGCCTCCGAAAGGGTGCCGAAATACGCCGATGCGGTTTCCGTATCCGGGCGCGTCGTTAGCGGTAAAACCGCCCGTACGAAACGTCGTCGTAGGTCTTCGCGAGCACGAGCGCCAGATAACTCTCGACCACGGCCTTGATCGCATACGTGATGAGCGAGATGACGACGGGCGAAATCGCGAACGTCGAATTCACGAGCAGCGGCGTGATCGCGTTCAGGATCAAACTCGGTAAGAACGCCTCTCCGAGTAAGAACACCGCCGCGACGACGAACGTCGGAAGCGGCGCGCGCCTCGCGAGTTCGAGCGAGGCGTTGAGCGCGGCGCCGCCGGGCGTCCCGCCGATCGCGGCCGCCGGGATCGTGTAGATGAAGAAGAAGTAGGCGACCGCGACGAGCACGATGCCGAGGAACGAGAGAAACGAGCCGGCGAGCCCGGCGACGTAGATCACGAAGCCG
>CAZZXB010000194.1:0-2507 GCA_964658025.1 uncultured Janthinobacterium sp. | reverse complement strand
CCTACGCGATCGGCGCGCACGACGGATGGGTCGACGCGACCGCCGCGCCCGATCCGGAAGCGCCGGACGCCGCGCGGCCGGGCGATCCGTCGCGATCGGGCGACGTGCCGATGCCGGCGACGCAGGGCGCGCTGCTGCGCGCGCTCGTCGGGTTCGGGCTCCCCGTGAACGAGCACGCGTTGCGGTGCGAGACGATGGACGACGTGCTCGGGTTCTGTCGGCATTGGGAGACGCACCGCGCGTCGCTCGATTACGAGATCGACGGCGTGGTGATCAAGGTCGACGATCTCGCCCTGCAAGCGAAGCTCGGATATGCGGGCAAGGATCCGCGCTGGGCGACCGCGTTCAAGTTCCGCGCGCAGGAGGCGCGCACGAAACTCAACGCGATCGGCATCAACGTCAGTCGCGCGGGAAAGCTCAATCCGTACGCCGTGCTCGAGCCGGTCGCGCTCGGCGGCGTGACCGTGAAGATGGCGACGTTACACAACGAGGCCGATATCGTCCGTAAGGATATCCGCGTCGGCGATACCGTGATCGTGCATCGCGCGGGCGACGTGATTCCGTACGTCGTCGGACCCGTGCTCGATCTGCGTCCGGACGGCGCGCCCGTCTACAAGGTGCCCGAGCGCTGTCCCGTGTGCGATTCCGTCGTCGATCATCCGCCGGACGACGTCTTCGCGTATTGCACGAACGTGGCGTGCCCCGCGCAGGTGCGCGAGCGGATCCGGCACTGGTGTTCGCGCGGCGCGATGGATATCGAGGGGATCGGCGACGCGCTCGCGGCGTTACTCGTGGAACACGGCCTGACGCGCGACGTCGCGGATATCTACGAACTCGACGAAGCGAAGCTCCTCGGACTGCCGCGCGTCGGCGAGCGATCCGCGAGCAACGTGTTACGCGAGATCGAGCGTTCGAAATCGCGCGGTCTCGCGCGCGTGCTCGCCGCGCTCGGCATCCGACTCGTCGGCGGGACGAACGCGGCGTTACTCGCGGGCGACTTCGGAACGATCGACGCGCTCGCGGCCGCGACGCGAGAAGAACTCGCCGCGACCGAAGGCGTCGGACCGCAGATCGCGGAGAGCGTCGCGTTCTTTTTCGCGCAACCGCAAAACGCGCGCGTCGT
This sequence comes from uncultured Janthinobacterium sp., assembly GCA_964658025.1. Lineage (GTDB taxonomy): Bacteria > Vulcanimicrobiota > Vulcanimicrobiia > Vulcanimicrobiales > Vulcanimicrobiaceae > CAZZXB01. The sequence goes on along the minus strand of CAZZXB010000194.1, from coordinate 1,384 downwards.
CGAGCGCTTGCGCGACGCGGGTCTCGATCTGAGCGCGCCGCTCCGGCCGCGCGAACCGGTCGGCGCCTTCGCCGGCAAGACGTTCGTGCTCACGGGGACGCTTCCGACGCTCTCTCGCGAAGAGGCGAGCGAACGGATCGTCGCCGCGGGCGGTAAGGTCGGCTCGGCGGTGAGCAAGAAAACCGCGTACGTCGTGGTCGGCGAAGAGGCCGGTTCGAAGCTCGCCAAGGCGGAGTCGCTCGGCATTCCGATCTTGAGCGAGGCGGAGTTACTCGCACTCCTAGCGTGAGGGCCGCTTCGCGCGCGTCGACGGTGCGTGAGGATCGCGAGCATCGTGGCGTCGCCCGCGTCGTGGCGTTACGAGGCGGGAGGCGCGACCGCCGCGCGTCGTGGAAGGATCGGCGATACAGCGACTACGCGCGGAGGTATCGTCGTGCACCTACAGCCGTATCTCTTTTTCGGTGGGACCTGTTCGGCGGCGCTCGATCTCTACACATCGGTGTTCGGCGGGTCGGCCGAGGTGACGCGTTTCCATGACGGGCCGCCCGAGGCGTCGCCGCCGGGGATCGATCCGTCGGGCGTGATGCACGCGTCGTTCACCGCGCCCGGGATCGCGTTTATGGCCGCGGACGGGCGGCCCGGCGAAACCTACAAGGGCGGTAACGTCTCGCTCTTGATCGCGGCGAGCGTGGAAGAAGGCGGCCGCATCTTCGCGGCGCTCTCCGACGGCGCGACCGACGTCATGCCGCTCGCGAAACAGTTCTGGGGCGCGACCTTCGGGCAGTTGACCGATCGCTACGGCGTGGATTGGATGTTCAATCTCGGCTGATCGACGCGCTCGAAAAACGGGTACGTCGTTCCGATGGAAGCAACCCTGACCAAGCAACAACGAGACGTCGTCGCGCTGCAAGAGCGGTGGGGCGGAGCGGTGATGAGCGGCGACCTCGACGTGTTCGACGAGATCCTCTCACCGAAGTTCGTCGATCACGATCCCGCACCCGATCAAGGCCCCGGGCCGGACGGGCTGAAGTCGTTCTTCAAAAAGCTCCGCGCCGCGTTTCCGGATCTCCAGGTGTCGCCGGCGACGATGGTACCGACGGACGATTCGCTCGCCTTGGCGTATTGGATCGAAGGGACGCATCGCGGCGAGTTCAACGGCATCGCGCCGACGGGCAAGCGGATCAAGATCCGCGGTATGCAGATTTCGCGCTACGAAAACGGTGTGGTGGTGGAACGCTGGGGAAGTTCGGACGAGCTGGGCTTGCTGCAGCAGATCGGCGCGAAAATCAGCTCGTAGATCGACTCGTAGATCGCGGCTTTCCCGCGGTGGCCATACATGCCGATCTGCTCGTAGTTCGACACGAGCCCATTCGTGGATCGAAAC
>CAZZXB010000193.1:0-2513 GCA_964658025.1 uncultured Janthinobacterium sp. | reverse complement strand
GTCAAAATACCGGGGTCGGCGGTTCGCAGAAACGCTGTCCCGCGATCGAACTCGCCGATTGGCAGGTCCCGGTCGCGCTCTCGCTGCACCCGCCGCCGCATCCGTTCGCCCTCGCGACGACGCCGCTGCGCGCGGGGATGACGCGCGACGACGTCGTCTGGAAACTCGGCTATCCGAACGAAATCGGAACGCGCGAGCGGCTTCGACGCGAGCCCGTCTGGGAGTACGGCGCGGGCACGAGCCGCTACGAGATTCGCTTCCGAGGCGATCGCGTCTCGTCGTTCACCGATCCGGATCGCAATCGCATGTGATGAAGGCATCCCTGGGAGACGCGTCATACGACTCAGAGGCTTTTTGCGAGGGCGGCCAAAGGTCGCCTTTTTGTTTGCGGCTTCGTCGACTCGGCGGCGCGCGCGAAGGGACGGGTTTGGAGAGAAAACGGGTCGTCATCACGGGGATGGGTGCGGTCACGCCGCTCGGCAATACCCGCGACGAATTCTGGGCCGCCCTCGTCGCCGGGAAGAGCGGCGTCGCGCGGGTCACGGCGTTCGACGCGAAGGCCGCCGGTCTGCGCGCCCAGATCGCCGCGGAAGTGAAGGACTTCGACCCGGACGCCCTCATCGGTCGGCGCGACGCGCGACGGATGGACCGCTACGCGCAGTTCGCCTTCGTCGCGGCCGCCGAGGCGATCGCCGACGCGAACTTCCCCGAAGATCCCGAGCTCCGCGTCGAGACGGGCGTCGTCGTGGCGAGCGGGATCGGCGGGATCATCACGATTCAGGAGACCGTCACGAAGGCGCGCGCCGCGGGGACCGCGGGGCGGATCACGCCGTTCTTCATCCCGATGCTCATGAGCAACGCGGCGCCCGCGCAGATCTCGATGCGTTACGGCTTCCACGGTCCGATGTATGCGGTGTCGAGCGCGTGCGCGAGCTCGAACGACGCGTTCGGCGTGGCGTACGATCTCATCTCGACGGGCAAGGCGAAGGCGATGATCACGGGCGGGTGCGAGGCGACGATCACGGACGTCGCGATGGGCGGCTTCGATTCGATGAAGGCGCTCTCGACCCGCAACGACGAGCCCGAGCGCGCGTCGCGCCCGTTCGACGCCGAGCGCGACGGCTTCGTGCTCGCCGAGGGCGGCGCGGTGTTCGTGTGCGAGGAACTCTCGGTCGCGCTCGGACGCGGCGCGCGCATCTACGGCGAACTGCTCGGCTACGGACAGTCGGCCGACGCCTACGATCTCGTCGCCGTCGATCCCGACGGCAAGGGCGTGGAGTACGCGCTGCGACGCGCGTTCGCGTGCGCCGGAATCGCTCCGAGCGACGTCGATTACGTCAACGCGCACGCGACGTCGACGCCGATCGGCGATCCCGCGGAATCGCAGGCGCTCGGGCGCGTGATCGGTGCGGACGGGCACGCGTTCGCCGTGAGTTCGACGAAGAGCATGCACGGCCACGCGCTCGGCGCGGCGGGCGCGCTCGAAGGCGTGGCGACGGTGCTCGCGATCTACAACTCGATCATCCCGCCGACGATCAACTACGAACATCCCGATCCCGCGTGCACGCTCGATTACGTCCCCAACGTCGCGCGGCGCGCCGAGATCGAGGTCGCGCTCTCGAGCTCGTTCGGATTCGGCGGCCACAACGCGGTCGTCGTGTTCGGAAAATATCGCGACGTCGCGCGTCCGCGCGTCACGGGACCCGTCGGGACGTAGGCGCGCGTGGCGGGTGAGGTGCGGCGGCGGAAGATTCGCGCGCTCGTGCGGCGCTCGGGCGTGACGACGGACGACGCGGCGTTCTTCGAAACGGCGTTCGTCCACGAGAGCGCCGTCCGCGAAGGGCTCGCCGGAGCGTCGAACGAGCGGCTCGAGTTCTTCGGCGACGCCGTGCTCGGGCTCGTCGTCGCGCGTTCGCTCTTCGAGCGGTATCCCGATGCGGCCGAGGGCGAACTCGCGCTGCGGAAATCCTCGCTCGTCGCCGATGCGGCGCTCGCGGAGACGGCGCTGCGTCTCGGTTTCGACGAGTTACTCGTGCTCGGGGCCGGGCTCGCGAAGATGCCCCCCGCGCGCCGACGCTCGGCGCTCGCCGACGCCTACGAAGCGTTCGTCGCGCTCGTCTTCGTCCGTCTCGGTCTCGATGCGGCGGCGCGTTTCGTCGGCGACACGCACGTCGCCGTGCGCGAGCGCAGCGTGCCGACGATCGACGATCCGAAAACGATCCTCCAAGAGTGGACGCAAAAACGTTACGGCACCATACCGTCGTACGCGGACCTGCCGAGCGGACCCGATCACGAGCGCACGTTCGAGAGCGAGGTCGTCGTTGCGGACGGCGTCCGCGCGACGGGCGTCGGACCGTCGAAAAAGACGGCGCAGCGCGCCGCCGCCGCGCGCGCGCTCGAGATGCTCGGAGCCAAATACGACGACGTGTTCTCGCGCACGCTCTCTCGAGCCATTTCATCCGGTAAGACGCGCGCGCTCGCGAACGGCGCGCCGACGGACGCGCGCGCCGAGA
>CAZZXB010000192.1:0-2524 GCA_964658025.1 uncultured Janthinobacterium sp. | reverse complement strand
TGCATCATCGTCTGCAACATGGAGAACATCGATCCCGTCGGCGTGCACACGGGCGATTCGATCGTCGTCGCGCCGTCGCAGACGCTCTCGGACGTCGAGTATCAGATGCTGCGCACGTCGAGCGTCAACGTGATCCGCGCGCTCAACGTGCAGGGCGGCTGTAACATCCAGTTCGCGCTCCATCCGACGAGCAGCGCCTACAACATCATCGAGGTGAACCCGCGCGTCTCGCGTAGCTCGGCGCTCGCGTCGAAAGCCACGGGATATCCGATCGCGAAGATCGCGACGAAGATCGCGCTCGGCATGACGCTCGATCAGATCGAGAACCCGGTGACGGGCGTGACGAAGGCCGCCTACGAACCGACGCTCGATTATCTGGTGGTGAAGTTTCCGCGCTGGCCGTTCGATAAGTTCCCGCGCGCCGATACGCGCCTCGGCACGCAGATGAAATCGACGGGCGAGGCGATGGGGATCGGGCGGTCGTTCGCGGCGGCGTACGTGAAGGCGCTACGCGGTCTCGACCTCGGGCGCGAGACGCTGACGGGGCCGCTCGAACTCTGGAGCGACGACGATCTCGAAGCGCTGCTCGTCACGCCGACGCACGAACGGATCTTCGGCGTCGCGGAAGTCTTGCGACGCGGGGTGTCGATCGAGCGGATCGCGGAGCTCTCGACGATCGATCCGTTCTGGCTCTGGGAATTCGCCGAACTCGTGAATCTCGAGGAACGCTTGCGCGCGGGCGCGTCGCCCGAAGACGTGCGGCTGGCGATCGAAAGCGGTTACTCGCGCAAGTCGCTCGCCGTGTTGACCGGGCGCGACGATCTCGGGGTCGAGGAGACGCGGGACGCGTCGTTTCGGATGGTCGATACCGCGGCGGCCGAGTTTCCCGCGCGTTCGCCGTATTACTACCTCTCGCGTTTCGAGACCGACGAGATGCGCGTCCCCGCGCGCGAGGCCGTCGTCGTCGTCGGGAGCGGTCCGATTCGGATCGGTCAGGGGATCGAGTTCGATTACAGTTGCGTCCACGCGGCGTGGGCGCTCCGCGACGCCGGACGCGCGGCCGTCGTCGTGAACAATAATCCCGAGACCGTGTCGACGGATTTCGACGTGTCCGACGCGCTCGTGTTCGAGCCCCCCGGCGCCGACGAAGTCGAGGCCGCGTATCTCGGCACGCGCGCGACGGGCGTCATGCTCGCGTTCGGCGGTCAGACGGCGATCAACCTCGCCGAGGAGTTATCGAAGCGCGGCGTGCGCATCATCGGGAGCGATCGCAAGAGTCTCGACATGGCCGAAGATCGCGAGAAGTTCGAGGCGGCGCTCTCGCGGCTCGGCGTCGCGCGACCCGAAGGGCGGACGGCGACCTCGTTCCGTCAGGCGCGTACGATCGCGCGCGAACTCGGCTTCCCCGTGCTCGTGCGGCCGTCGTACGTGCTCGGCGGTCGCGGCATGGAGATCGTCTACAACGAAGGCCAACTCGCGAGCTACGTCGAGACGGCGCCGCCGATCACGCCCGGCGCGCCGTTACTCGTCGACAAGTATCTGCGCGGTCTCGAAGTCGAAGTCGACGCCGTCTACGACGGCACGGATATCCTGATCCCGGGCATCTTCGAGCACATCGAGCGCGCCGGAATCCATTCGGGCGATTCGATCTCCGTCTATCCACCGCAGACGATCGACGTGGAGATGCAGCGACGGATCCTCGACGTCACGCGGTCGATCGCACACGAGTTGCAGACGCGCGGGCTCATCAACATCCAGTTCGTGATCCACGAGGGCGGGCTCTACATCATCGAGGCGAACCCGCGCGCGAGCCGCACGGTGCCGATCATCTCGAAGGCGACCGGGATCAACCTCGTCGCCGCGGCGACGCGCGTCGCGCTCGGCGAGAAGCTCGCCGATATGCCGTACGGCACGGGGCTTCTGCCCGACGCCCCGTTCGTCGTCGTCAAAGTTCCGGTGTTCTCGTTCGCGAAGATGCGCGGCGTCGAGACGATCCTCGGCCCCGAGATGAAGTCGACGGGCGAAGTGCTCGGGATCGACGAGACGTTCTCGGGCGCGCTGCGCAAGGGATTCATCGCCGCGGGTATCCGCGTCCCCGACGCGGGACCGGGTCGCCCGCGCGGCCGGATCATCGTGACGATCTCCGACGATGCGAAGCGCGAGGCGATCCCGATCGTCGCGCGATACGCGGAACTCGGCTTCACGTTGCTCGCGACGAGCGGCACGCACCGGCTCCTCGCGGAGCACGGCATCGCGGCGGAACGGATCAACAAGATCGCCGACGGCTCGCCGCACATCCTCGACGCGATCGTCTCGCGTTCGGTCGATCTCGTCATCAACGCGGCCGGACCGCGCGATAATAACGACGGCTATCGCATCCGCCGCGCGGCCGTCGAGTCGAGCGTCGCCTGCCTCACGAGCCTCGACACGGCGGAGGCGCTCGCCGAGGCGCTCGGATCGGAGGCGGGACCGCCGCGATCGTTGCAGGCGTATCGCGGAGCTCCGGCGCTCGCGCGAGGCGTCT
>CAZZXB010000191.1:0-2574 GCA_964658025.1 uncultured Janthinobacterium sp. | reverse complement strand
CTGCGACGACGGATATCGCGACTCGCGGCGGGCGCCGTCGGCGCGCGGTGCGTGCGCTGCGGCGCGGGCATCGCGCCCGAAGCCCGGGCGCGCTGCGCGCCGTGCGCGGGGATCGTCGCGACGGAGCGAGCCCTCGCGCTTAAACGCCTGCTCTTCGCCGCACCGTGGCTCGGCGAGGCCGACCTGCGCGAACACCTCGCGGATCTCCGTCCGCGCGACGTCGAGAACGCCCGACGCGAACTCTTGGCGCGCTGGTGGGCGATCCTCGAACGCGTCCGACTCTCGGCGCGACCGCCGACGTCGTACGAGCGGCAGATCGCGAGCTCGTACCTCCTGTTGCAATCGCGGCTTCCGCCGGAGCGGCTCTCGACCGCGGTGATCCGGAACGTGCTCGGCGCCGAGCTCGAGGGGAAGCTGTGGGGCACCGGAGCGCGGGCGGCGAACGAAACGGTTCGATGAACGAGTATACCGGCGAACAGATCGAGGTCCTCAAGGGTCTCGAGGCGGTTCGCAAACGCCCGGGCATGTATATCGGAAACACGTCCGAGCGCGGCCTCCACCAACTCGTCTACGAAGCGGTCGACAACGCCGTCGACGAAGCGCTCGCGGGACACGCCACGCGCATCTCGGTGATCCTCGGCAAGGACGGTTCGTGTTCGGTCGAGGACGACGGGCGCGGCATCCCGATCGATCTCCACGCCGACGAGAACCTGCCCGCGGTCGAGGTCGTGATGACGATCCTGCACGCGGGCGGCAAGTTCGGCAAGGGCGGTTACAAGGTCTCGGGCGGCCTGCACGGCGTCGGGATCTCCGTCGTCAACGCGCTCTCCGAACGGATGATCACGCGCGTCAAGCGCGACGGAAAACTTCACGAGATCCGCTTCGAGCGCGGGCTCACGTCGCAGAAGCTCAAAGTCGTCGAGCGCGGGATCGTGGGGACGGGGACGTACCAGTGGTTCTTGCCGGACGCGACCGTGTTCGACACGCTCGACTTCCACTGGGACATCCTGCAGAAACGCTTGCGCGAACTCGCGTTCCTCAACCGCGGTCTCGCGATCACGCTCCGCGACGAACGTCCGGACGAACCCAAGGTGAAGACGTACGTCTACGACGGCGGGATCATCTCGTTCGTCGAGCATCTCAACGACAAAAAAGATCCGCTCCATCCGATCATCTCGACGAACGGCGAACGCGAGAACGTCTCCGTCGAGTGCGCGCTGCAGTGGGCCGACACGTACACCGAGACGATCTTCGCCTACGCGAACAACATCAACACGGTCGAGGGCGGCATGCACTTGATCGGCTTCCGCACCGCCGTCGCCGCCGCCGTGAACGCCTACGCGCGCAAACGCAGCATCCTCAAAGAGTCCGACGCGAACCTCTCGACCGACGACGTGCTCGAGGGTCTCACCGCGGTCGTCTCGGTCAAGCTCGAGGAACCGCAGTTCGAGGGCCAGACGAAAACCAAGCTCGGCAATTCGAAGGTCCGCGGGATCGTCTACGGCCTCGTGAGCGAACGGCTCGAATTCTTTTTCGAGGAGAATCCCAAGAACGCGCGGGCGATCGTCGACAAGGCCATGCAGGCGCAGCGCGCGCGCGAGGCCGCGAAAAAAGCGCGCGATCTCTCGCGCCGCAAGAGCGCGCTCGACGGGATGGGCCTGCCGGGCAAACTCGTCGACTGCACGGATAAGAATCCGATCGTCTCCGAGCTCTTTCTCGTCGAGGGCGATTCGGCGGGCGGGACGGCGAAGATGGGCCGCGATTTCCGCACCCAAGCGATCCTGCCGCTCCGCGGAAAGATCATCAACGTCTGGAAGGCGCGCGAGGACAAGGTCTTCGCGAACGAAGAGATCCGCGCGATGATCACGGCGCTCGGCACCGGGATCGCGGCCGACTTCGACGCCGAGAAACTTCGGTACCATAAGATCATCATCATGACCGATGCCGACGTCGACGGCTCGCACATCCGCACGCTCCTGCTCACGTTCTTCTACCAGCAGATGCGCGCGCTGATCCAGCGCGGCTTCGTCTACATCGCGATGCCGCCGCTCTACGGCGTCCGCCGGGGCAAGAAGCAAGACTACGCGTTCACGGAAGAAGAACTTCAGAAGATCTTCGGCGGGCGCGACCCCAAAGATTTCGTCGTCCAGCAGTACAAGGGACTCGGCGAGATGGACGCGGAGCAACTCGCGGAGACGACGATGGATATCGATAGCCGTCGGCTCAAGCGCGTCGCGCTCGAAGACGCGATCGCCGCCGACGAGATGTTCACGACGCTCATGGGCGACAAGGTCGAACCGCGTAAGGAATTCATCCAAGCCTACGCTCGGAACGTGCGGAACCTCGATCTCTAGAAAATAACGCGGCCGCGCGCCGTTAGCGCGCGAAACCGCGTTCCCCCGGGGAGAATGGTGCGGATCGTGGAGGGATGGTCGGGGCGTCGGGCGCTCGCGGTCACGGCGTTCGTCGCCGTGGTCGTGCTCGGCGTCGTCTTCCGCGCCCCGCTCGGCCGCGCGATCGTCGCGGGGATCCTCGACGTGGCGACGGGGTATCGCACGTCGTTCGACGCGATCG
>CAZZXB010000190.1:0-2670 GCA_964658025.1 uncultured Janthinobacterium sp. | reverse complement strand
CCCCGTTCGCGTTCGCGTTCGGCGCGTACCTGATGTTCTGGTTCGTGAACATCTTCTTTCTCGCCGCGGACTACATCATCAACGCGCACGCGCCGATCTTTCTCGTGCTGCGCTTTCTCGTGTTCCGCATCCCGCAATCGACGCCGCTCGCGTTTCCGTTCGCGTGTCTCTTCGCGTCGTTACTCGGTTTCGGACGGCTCGCGCAGGACAACGAGATCACGGCGCTACGCACGTCGGGCGTGCCGTTCACGCGCATCGCGCGGATGCCGCTCGTCCTCGGGCTCGCGATGTTCGGCCTCTCGTACTTCATCAACGAGACGGTCGCGCCGAAAAGCGTCGAACTCTCGACGCGGACGTTCTACCAGATCGTCTACCACACGGCGCAGTTACCGATCGTCCCCGATTTTTTCCGCAAAGACGAACAGACGGGCGACGTGTTCTACGTCGGTCGCGTCGAGGACGACCATCGCACGATGGACGACGTGATGATCTTCAAAGGCGCGACGCGCTCGCCGTTCAAGACGGTGATCGACGCGCAGAAGGCGTTCGTCGACGGTCAGGTGCTCCATCTCGTCGACGCGCGCTTCACCGAGTTCAAGCCGACGGGCGAGGTCGACGGCGGGAGTTCGCGTCAGAAGGACGTGACGATCGGCCTCCCGGTCGGCGAGACCGCGAATCAATTTTTCAACACGACGACGGGCGATCCGTACTCGTCGAATTCCAAGGATCTCAAGGGCCAGATCGCCGCGATGGAAGCGACGGGTCAGGGCGGTTCGGGTCTCGACATCCTCAAGCTCACGCTCGCGCAGAAGATCGCGCTTCCGTTCGCCGCGTTCATTAGCGTGGTCATCGCGCTCCCGCTCGCGTCGACGCTCGGGACGCGCGGTCGCAGTCTCGGGAAGGGTCTGGGAGTCGCGCTCTCGATTCTCCTGTTGTTCGTTTACTACATCTTGCAAGCCGCGTTCACCGCACTCGGTAAGAACGAGGCGATGAATCCCTATCTCGCCGCGTGGATGCCCAACATCATCCTGGGAAGTGCCGGAGCGTTTTTATTTTGGCGCGTGGAACGTTGACGAAGCCGAGGCGATCGCGAAGGTTTCTCGCGCTGGTCGTTCTCGGAAGCCTACTCGGAAACACGGCGGCACTGCGGGTGCCGAGCATCGCGGAAGCGGGGACGTATAAGACGCCCTCCGATTCGTCGTCTGCCGATGCCGCCGAAGCCGCCGCGCTCGATCCCACCGTCAAGCACTTCCTCGCTTCGAAATCGATCTGCGGCATCGAGCCGCACCAGACCGCGACCGTCGCGCAAGTCCCCGTGCCGCAAGCCGCGACGACGGCGAGCGCCGCGCCGGGCGCACCGGTGCCGAGTTCGAGTCCGAGCCCCGGGGCGAGCGCGAGTCCGAGCGACGATTCCGCGGGCGCAGCGTCGCCGAGTCCGTCGCCGTCGCCGTCGCTGATCCCGATTCCGCCGCCGCTCTTGAATGGGCCAGGCCGACTCATCCCTCCGACGCCTCGCTCAACGGGCGCTGCGACGCCGACGCCGGTTCCGCTCCCCACGGCGTCGCCCTCGCCGTCGGCGACCGGACCCGTGTTCATCGTGCGCCCGAGTGGAACGCCGTCGCCGCTCGTCCCGGTCGGCTCGAGCCCCTCACCAAGTTCCTCTTCCCGTGCGAATTCGTCGTCGCAGGCGACGCAGACCTCGCCCGAGAGCTCGCCGTCGCCCGGCTCGACGTCCGGCGCCGCAGGCTCCGTCGGCTCGCCGTCGCCAGGCCCGTCGTCGGCCGCGTCGGGTTCCGCGACCGCGCCCGAGCCGCTGCCTTCGGGCGCTCCGCCGCTCGCGTATCCGGCGGGTGTGCCGTCGCCCGCGCCGGGCGCGAGCGGAACGCCCGCATCGCCGATGCCGACGCTCGGGCCGTATCAGATCGTCACCGTCGCCGACCACATCACGGGATCGACCGAGGCGCACCAACCGGGCGATCTCGTCGGCAACGTCCACATCTTCTACCAGGACGGCCAGATCGTCGGCGATCGCGCGCACTACGACGGCGACCACACGCTCACCGTCAGCGGCCACACGTATCTCGTCAATCGGAGCGCCGACTCGATCCTCTACGGCGATTCGATCGTGTTCGACACCAACTCGCGCAAGGCGACGCTCGTGAACGGCTCGGGCGAATCGATCGAGGGCGTGGCGCAGGGCAAACTCCATTTCGCAGCGCGCAACCTCACGACCGATACCGGCGGCGTCTCGCACGGCGATCACGCGTCGTTCACGACGTGCGAACACCCGCACGGCGGCTATCACATCGAAGCGCGCTCGATCGACGTCACGCCGGGCGACAAACTCATCGCGAAACGCGCTGTCGTGTTTCTCGGCCCGACGGCGATCTTCTTCATCCCGGTGCTCGTCGTGCCGCTGCGGAGCGTCGACGATCCGCGTCGTCAGGCGAGCTTCCTTCCGATCATCGGTTACGACGCGTACGACGGCTTCTACATCAAACTGCGACTCTCGTTCGCGCCGTCCGACACGTACTACGGCTACTATCGCGTAGAATATTTCACGCGACGCGGACTCGGTTTAGGCTACACGGCATTCGCGGGCGCGAAGGACGGTCGGCGTCAGCTCACCGTCGATTCGTACACGATCAACGATCGCCAGCAAGGCGCGCG
>CAZZXB010000189.1:0-2903 GCA_964658025.1 uncultured Janthinobacterium sp. | reverse complement strand
GCGCCGTGCACGCGATCGGCGGCCAATCTCGGCCGCAAGGACTACAGCCTCGGGATGACGCGGCTCGCGACGGAACACGCGCGGCGCTCCGGCGACGCGACGCTGCTCGCCGGAGCGTTGATCGCCGCCGCGTTCTTCGCGAGCCCGATCGTTACGCGACGACGATGTTGAGGAGTTTTCCCGGCACGAATATCCGTTTGCGTATCGTCTTGCCCGCGACGAACGCCGCGACGCTCGGATCCGCGAGCGCGAGCGCGGACGCGGCGCCCTCGTCGATATCCGGCGCGGTCGCGAAGCGGGCGCGAATCTTTCCGTTGACCTGCACGACGAGTTCGATGCGATCGACGGCGAGCGCGGCGGGATCGAACGGCGTCCACGGTTCGAGATGCACGGAGCGCGCGAATCCCATGCGATGCCAGAGTTCTTCCGCGATGTGGGGCGCGAACGGCGCGAGTAGGATCGGGAGCGCGCGCACCGCGTAGCGCATCGCGGGATCGGTCGCGGCTTCGGGCAGGACGGCGAGGCGCGTCATCGCGTTGACGAGCTCGTCGAGTCGCGCGAGCGTCGTGTTGTAGTGCAGGCGGTGCGTCTGCGTCTCCTCGGAACCGGATTTGAGCGCCGCGTGGACGGCGCGCACGACGTCGCGCTGCGTCTCGCCGCGCACGTCCGGTAACGCGTCGAGCGACGTCGCGCCTGCGGTCGCGAAGAACGGTTCGCACGCGCGCCAGACGCGATCGAGAAAACGAACGCGCCCCGCGATCCCCTCGTCCGTCCATTCCATCGTATCTTCGGGCGGCGTCGCTTTGAGTAAGAAGAGACGCATCGCGTCGACGCCGTTCTTTTCGGCGGTCTCGTCGATGCCGACGACGTTCCCGCGAGACTTCGACATCTTCTCGCCGTTGCGCAAGACCATGCCCTGATTGAAGAGCCGTGCGAAGGGCTCGTCCGGTCCGTGCAGCCAACCCTGGTCGTGAAAGTATTTGTAGAAGAAGCGCGCGTAGAGCAGATGCAAGACCGCGTGTTCCGCGCCGCCGATGTATTGATCGACGTTGAGCCACGGATCGACGCGCGCGGTGTCGAACGGCGCGCGATCGTCGTGCGGGTCGAGATAGCGCACGTAGTACCACGACGACTCGAAGAACGTGTCCATCGTGTCGGTCTCGCGTTTCGCGGGGCCGCCGCAACGCGGACAGGTCGTTTCGTAAAAGGCGGCGTCGCGCGCGAGCGGCGAGCCTTCGCCCGTGATCGGTACGTCCGGCGGCAGCAACACCGGCAGCGCGCTATCCGGGACGGGGACTTCGCCGTCGACCGGACAGTAGACGATCGGGATCGGCGTGCCCCAATACCGCTGGCGCGAGATGAGCCAATCGCGAATGCGATAGTTGACGGTCCGTTCGCCGATCCCGCGTGAGACGAGTTCGTCGGCGATCGCGCGCTTCGCGTCGACGGAATCTCGGCCCGCGAACGCGCCGCTCGCGACGAGCGTCCCGGTTCCGGCGTACGCCGCTTCGAGCGGTGCGTCGTTCGGCGCGCCCGGCTCCGCCACGACGCGGACGATCGGCAGATCCATCTTCTTCGCGAACTCGAAATCGCGCTCGTCGTGACCCGGCACGCCCATGACGGCGCCCGTGCCGTATTCGGCGAGGACGTAGTTCGTGATCCAGATCGGGATGCGGTCCTGCGAGAGCGGGTTGATCGCGTAGGCGCCCGTGAACACGCCGTCCTTCGCCATGAGGCTCGTACGTTCGAGTTCGGATTTATTCTTGAGCGATGCGGCGAACGCGGCGACGTCCTCCGCGCGCTCGGGATGCGCGGCCGAGATCGCGGCGACGAGCGGATGCTCGGCCGCGAGCGCGAGGTACGTCACGCCGAACAGCGTGTCGATGCGGGTCGTATACGCGGCGATCGTCGCGTCGGAATTCTCGAGGGCGAACGAGAACGTGACGCCCTCGCTACGGCCGATCCAATTGCGCTGCATCGAGCGGATCTTGTCGGGCCAGCCGTCGAGACCGTCGATCCCCGCGAGCAGGCGATCCGCATACTCCGTGATCTTGAGAAACCACTGCGAGAGGTTGCGGCGCTCGACGAGCGAGCCGCAACGCCAGCAGCGGCCGTCTGCGACCTGCTCGTTCGCGAGCACGGTCCGATCGTTCGGACACCAATTGACGGGCGCTTCGCGCTTGTACGCGAGCCCGTCGGCGTAGAGCCGTAGAAAGAGCCACTGATTCCAGCGATAGTACGTCGGATCGCAGGTCGCGATCTCGCGCGACCAGTCGTATCCCGTTCCCATCAGCTTGATCTGACGTTCCATGTTCGCGATGTTCTGGCGCGTCCAGACGTTCGGATCGATGCCGCGCGCGATCGCGGCGTTCTCGGCGGGCAGACCGAATGCGTCGAAGCCCATCGGATGGACGACGTTGTATCCGGCCATCCGCGCCATCCGCGCGTATGCGTCGCCGAGCGTGTAGTTCTTCGCGTGGCCGACGTGGAGATCGCCCGACGGATACGGCAACATCTCGAGGACGTAGTACTTCCGACGCGGGTCGTCGTCGTTCGCGCGATAGATTTCGTCGCGCTCCCAGACGTCTTGCCATTTCCGTTCTACCGCGCCGAAATCGTACGTCTGCGGTATCCGCTCGTCTAGCATCCGTAAACGGTTCGCGATGGCGCGCCGATCTTCCGACCGCGCGCTCGCCGAGAACGGCCCGCGTCGGGTTTCGCAAAGGGGGGGCGGCGTGGTTGCGGTACGGCGACGTCGGGACGGCCGCGTGGTGTCGCGGGGGGCGTCGCGGTTGTCGTTTCGCGATGTTGGAACGGCCTGGGTGGGGTTTGCGGGGGGCGGGGGCGGCGCCGGAACGGCCTGCGTGGGTTCCGCGGGGACGTTCGCGGTTTCCCATCCATGG
>CAZZXB010000188.1:0-2913 GCA_964658025.1 uncultured Janthinobacterium sp. | reverse complement strand
CGTCGGACTTCGCGGTTTTCGATCCGTCGAGCGACCGCGTTTGCGAGATCGCGTTCGAGGCCGCGCCGCTCGTCGTCGTCGGCAAGAACGCGGAGCCGCTCGTGCCCGCGCCGCCGCTGCAGCCGCCGAGGGTGAGGGCGAGAACGGTGAGCGAGCCGATCGCTCGCAACTGGTTGGACATCGGGTTTCCTCCATGAAACGACGGGCCGTTGTTCTAAGGCCCGCCAGACACATGTACTTACGTCCGCCGGAGAGCGGAGTTGAGACGCGACACCGCTCGCGATACCGACTGTGCGTCGGGCGACGCGGCGCCCGTGTCGCCCGCACCGACGGAGCCCGCTACGTCATACTCGCCGCGCGCATTACGACGTGCGCCCGTGCGCGACGCGCGAAGCGTAAAGAGCGCTTGTGTAAAGCTCGCGTCGGCACGTCCTCCGAAAGCCGGACGACAAAAAAAAGATAACCGCTATGGTTTAGCGGTTATCCATCAGTCGACGTCGTCGTTCCGTGCGGCGCGAATCGTTTCGAGTCGGACCGGTCGTCCGCGATCGCGTGCGTCGAGCCCGACGCAGCGCCCGTTTTTCGACCGTACCGTCGGGCAGAACGGACGGCCTTCCGCAACGTAACGCCATTGGCGCGCCGTCGCGCTCGGGCTCGTCGCGTCGTTCGCGCGCGGTTACGGACCGACGCCGAACCCGACGTACGTCGTCGTCGAGAACCCGTCGTTGATCGTGATGTACGTGTTGCCGGCGGCGCCCGTCGAGACGTAGTACGGAGAAGCCGACGCGCACCATTTGCTCTGTTGCGTCACGGAGGGTTGGAAGTCGACGTGCGAGACGATGCCGTCGGATACGCCGGCATCGACGTTATAGGACTGCGGGCAGCTCCTATTGGGCGAACTCGGTACGACCGTGAGCGCGTCCGATCCGATCCCGACGGAGATCGCTCCCGAAAAACCGACCACGCCCGGGTCGATCGCCGGTGCCGCGCCCGTGTTCGTGATCGCGACCGTACCCACGTGGGTCCCGTCGCTGAAGGTGACGGACGTCGAGCCCGCCGTCCCGCCCGTAACGATGCTGTAGGCTTGCGGACCCGTCCGCACGACGGTCGCGATCGACGCGTCCGCCTTCGCGGAGACCATGGTCGCACCGATGCCCATCCCCGATAGCGTCAGGTCCTGTTTCGCGTAGGCACCGATCTCGACCGACGCGGGATTCGAGACGATCGGGAACGCGGTCGGCGTCGGCGCGGGCGTCGCGGTCGGAGGAACCGTCGGCGGGACGGTCGGCCGAAGCGTCGGCGTCGCGGTAGGAACGCCGATCGGCGCGAGGGTCGGTTGCGAGGAAGGCGTCGTAGTCGGAGCGGGAGCCGAACCGGAGACCACGATCGTCGCCGCGGCGGAATGACCGGCCGACCCCGACACGGTGATCGTCGCCGAACCGGCGGCGACGCCCGTCACCGTGAACGGCCCGGGGCCCGATGCGGGCGAGATCGACAGGACCTTCGGATCGGACGACGTCGCGGAGAACGAACCCGAGAAGCCGGGCTCGCTCGGTGCCAACGTCCGCGTGGCGGACGGCGCGAGCGGGGCGGTCGAGAACGTGCCGAGCGAGAGCTGCGAGACGTCCATCGAGACGACGACGCCGTGCCCGTTCGCATCGGAGATGGAGACGGTCGTCGCGCCGTATTTGACCGCATGTGCCGTGAACGGACCGGGACCCGATGCGGGCGAGATCGTCATCACGCTCGGGTCCGAACTCGACGC
Organism: uncultured Janthinobacterium sp.; assembly: GCA_964658025.1. Lineage (GTDB taxonomy): Bacteria > Vulcanimicrobiota > Vulcanimicrobiia > Vulcanimicrobiales > Vulcanimicrobiaceae > CAZZXB01. The sequence goes on along the minus strand of CAZZXB010000188.1, from coordinate 1,148 downwards.
GTTGAACGTGCCGGAATATCCGGTCTCCTGCGGCTGGAACACGCGCGACTCGGAGAGCGACATCGGCGCCGCCGACGCCGTGCCGAACGTGATCGCGGGCATTCCGGTCGCGCCGCCGCTCGGGAGGAGCGTCGCGCCGCCCGTGCCGCCGCCGCCGCCGCAGCCGGCGAGCGAAAGCGAGAGCGTGCCGAGAATACCGATGATGCGGACGCGAGAGAACATCCATTCCTCCAGAGACGATCGAAAGACCGGCAGACGAAAAATTCGTGCCGTGTCGCCTCACAGAGATACGTCCGCGCCGCGCGCCGAACTGAGGGACGCCGGAGCGCTCCGCTTCGATTGTGCGCGAGGTAGGGTAGGGCTCGGGCGACGCGACGGTCGTACCGCGCGTGCGCTCACGTTCCGGCGATCGGGCGAACCCACGCCGTGTGACCTACGCCTCCTCAGGGCATCGATTACGAACGGCTGGCGCGAACGCCGCGGGTGGGCGACGGAGACCTCGTTCCCTCGCCCACTCTCGTTGCCGTCAGAGACCGACCGTGAATCCGACGTAGGTCGTCGAGGTCCCGTCGCCGATCGAGATGTACGTGCTCCCCGTGGCGGCCGTCGTCACGACGTACGGATACGCTACCGTGCACGGCGACGGATTCGTCCCGACGACCGGCACGGCTACCGGGGACGGCACGATCGCCGAGACGATCGCTTTCGACTGCGGCGCGAGATCGTAGAGATTGGGGCAGACCGCGTCGTCCGACGTCGGTTCGAGCGTCAGGACCGAGGCGCCGAGGCCGATCACGCCGAGGCCGAGACCGATCGGATTGGGATGGATCCTCGGAAGCGCGCCGCTCGAGGCGATCGAGAGCGTCGCGGCGTGCGTGCCGTCCGAGAACGTCGCGGACGTCGTACCGCCCGTGCCGCTCGTGATGATGCTGTACGCGTTCCACCCCGTCTTTACGACGGTCGCGATCGCCGGATTCGGCGCGGCGCTGAGGGAGACGGTCGTTCCGCCCGCGGTCGAGATCGTGACGTCCGTCTTGCCGAAGGCACCGGCGCTCACCGTATTCGGACTGAAGACGATCGACGGGGGCGGGGTCGGCGTCGCGGTCGGTGCGACGGTCGGCACGGCCGTGGGCATCGCGGTCGGAGCG
>CAZZXB010000187.1:0-2952 GCA_964658025.1 uncultured Janthinobacterium sp. | reverse complement strand
GCGCTTCCGCACGACGTCCCGATCGTCGACACGCTCGAACACGTCTCCGATGAGGAAGCCTCGATCGCCGCGGACGCGCAGGCGATCGACGCAGATGCACGGGCGATCGGCATGCTCTTCGAGGGAGAGGTTTACGCCAATGTCGACCCGTCACGCACGCGAGCGACCGATCGAACGGACTCGCGCGACGCCCACATCTCGACTCGATCGCGGCGCATCTCTTCGTAGCCGACGTGCATCGTGTGCGTATTATTCGGAGGCACTCGGCTTCGCGATCGATTTCGTTTACGGCGACCCCGTCTTTTACGCCCAGGTCAGCCGCGACGCCGCGAGACTCGCACTGCGTTTCGTCCACGACGCCGCGTTCGCCCAGGATATCCGCGAGCGCGAGCAACTGCTCTCAGCGGAAGTCACCGTCGCGACCGCCGCGCAAATCGAGCAGCTTTATCTCGAGTTCCGCGCGTCGAACGTTCGCTTCCATCGACCATTGAAGACGGAACCGTGGGATGCGAAAACATTTATCGTCATCGATCCCGACGGCAATCTCGTTTTATTCGCGGGACCGACCGAAGGACGATGACTCATCTTTCAGCCACGTCGATCTGCAGGCTCGTGATGGACGACGTGCCCCGTCGTTCCACGACGCCACCTCCGATGGTTGGGATTTCACCGGGTCGAAATACCGATCTTCGCCGAATCGAGCCGTTGACGCCCCGAACTCGAATCGCAGATGACTCGCGTGCGAGGTATGCGTCGCGTCGCGGGCAAAAATCCGCGCATGCATCCCGCGATCGTTTCCGCCCGCGCTACCGCCCTCGACTCCGGTCTCCCCGTCGACCGCGCTTCGCTCGAAGCGCTCGCCGCGATCCCCAAGGACGACGTCGCCGATCTCCTCCGGCTCGCGGACGAAGTGCGCGGCCGGATGTACGGCGACGAGGCGGCGGTCGAGGTGCTCTTCAACGCGAAGAAGGGCGGCTGCTCCGAAGACTGCCACTTCTGCTCGCAGAGCGCGCGCTACGCGACCGACGTCGAGCCCGAACGGCTGCAGGCCGCGAGCGAGTTCGTCGATGCGGCGATCGCGGCGCGCAAACGCGGCGCCGACGAATTCTGCATCGTGGTCGCGGTGCGCGGACCCTCACCCGCGTTACTCGAGCGCGTGTGCGAGGCCTCGCGCGCGATCAAGCGCGAACTCCCCGACATGACCGTCGCGGTCTCGCTCGGGATCATGAACGACGCGCATCTCGCGCGTCTGCGCGACGCGGGCGTCGACAAGGTCAACCACAATCTCGAGACGTCGCGTCGCCACTTCCCGAGCATCTGCACGACGCACACGTACGAAGAACGCTACGAGACGTGCGTGCGCGCGAAATCGTTCGGCTTCGAGCTCTGCAGCGGCGGCATCATCGGGATGGGCGAGACGTGGGAAGATCGGATCGATTTTCTCTGCACGCTCCAGGAACTCGGGCCCGTCGAGGTGCCGATCAACTTCCTCAACCCGCGTCCCGGCACGCCGTTCGCGGATCGTTCGCTCGTCGAGCCGACGGAAGCGCTCCGCTTCGTCGCGATGGCGCGGCTCGCGCTCCCGCGCGCGCTCGTCCGCTTAGCGGGCGGTCGCGAGGTGACGTTGCAAGGGCTGCAAGATCTCGGCATGCGCAGCGGCGCGAGCGGCGTCGTGCTCGGCGCGTATCTCACGACGGCGGGTCGCGACGACGCCGACGACTTCTCGATGCTCGCGCGCACGGGCTTCCGCGTCCCGCCGCCGCTCGAAACCGTCGCGAGTAACGCGGACTGACGTCGACGGCATATCGGCGCATTCCGGATTCGTTTCGGACGTCGGTCGCATCCGGAATCGATCCCGGTGGGATGGGGGACGTTTTCAGGACGGCCGCGCCGTACCGTCGAACCATACTCATCGAAATCGAGCCGTCGCCGTCGACCGTGAAGGCCGTATCGTGAAGCCCGAAGATATTCTTCCAGACGATCGGAACGTCGTGGAAGCCAACGGCATACGCGTGCGAAAGGGCTCCGTCGGGGCGTTTCTGGCGAACGTCCGGATACTCGCGGATCGCGACGCCGCAAGCGGAGCGCGCGAACTGGCGCGGGCGCAACTCGTCGAGCTCGTTCCCGCGCTCGCGGCGATCGGACTTTTCGACGTCTTCGCGATCCGAGATGCCGAGCTCGCGGAATTAGTCGCGTGCGAGCTCGATCGGTTGCGAGGCTTGCCTCGGTAACGCGGCCGTCGGCCAGGCGAAGCCTCCCGGAACGTAAGCCAAAACGTTCGCGCGGCCGTCGTGTCGATACCATGCGACGTCGCGATCGCTCACGGAGAACCGCATGCCGGAGATGCCGAGCGAGCGCCATGCCTCGAGCGTGCGACGGCCGTTCTCGACCAGCCTCGAATCGCATCCATCGGACGTAGCGGAATCGATCAGCGCGTATTCGAGCTCGCCGCCCACGCGCCGTTCGATCACGCCGCCCGATCGTCGTCGCAAGCGGAACGTGCCGCGCGCGACGTCGGGAATTCCCGGATACGCATCACCCGGTCGCAGATCGACTAGGGCGACCTCCGACGTCTCGGAGTCGGCGGCGACGCCCGTCTCGAACGCGTCGGCGAGCATTCCCGCTAGAAACCATCCCATCGACGCACCGTCGAAACGCGAGACGAGGACGAGCCGGTGCTTCGGCGTCACGCGGAATCGACCGCCGGGCCGTCCGCGCACGCTCTCGACCATGCGTGCGACGCCTTGGGCGTTCGCGATCGCGTGACCCATCGCGTTCGTGAGATTGCCGCGCGTATCGACCGAATATTCTTGGCCGTTCGTCGATCCGCTCCACGGCACGGGAAGCGCGGTGGGAAGCACGCGACCGAGCGATTCCCACACGACGTCTTCGGTGGCTTGCGGTTCGCGCGGCGGACCGCTCTCGGGCATGCGTTCGTCGCCCGCGACGTTC
>CAZZXB010000186.1:0-3087 GCA_964658025.1 uncultured Janthinobacterium sp. | reverse complement strand
TGCGTCTTTTCCACGCTCGCGCGCTCCCTGCCGGAGCGTTCGCTCGCCTCGATCTCCCAAGGTGACGTCCGCCGATCGGACGGCCGCGCAAACGGTTGAAACTATCGTCTGGCACTCGCTGTCATAGAGTGCTAGATGAACGTCGACAAGATGACCGAGCGCGTCCGCGAGGCGCTCAACGATGCCTTTTCGCGGGCGATGCGGGATCGCAATCCCTCCGTCGAGCCCGAGCACATCTTCGCGGCCTTGCTCGATCAGAGCGAGGGAATCGTCCCGGCCCTGATCGCGAAGACCGGCGTCGAGCCGCCGGCGATCCGTCGCGCGCTCGACGCGGCGCTCGCCGCGCTCCCGCACCTCAGCGGGAACGGCGACGCCTCGCCGCAGATGTCCGGCTCGGGGAGCCGCGTGCTGGTCGCGGCGGCGGACGAAGCCCAAAAATTGAACGACGACTACGTGTCGGTCGAGCACCTCTTGCTCGCGCTCGCCGACGGGAACGCACCCGTCGCGAAACTCTTACGCGGTGCCGGACTGAACCGCGACAAGATCCTCGGGGCGCTCCGCGACGTACGCGGTAATCAGCGCGTCACGACGCAGAATCCCGAAGGGACGTATCAGTCGCTCGAGCGGTACGGCCAGGATCTCACGAAGGCGGCGGAAGCCGGAAAACTCGATCCCGTGATCGGGCGCGACGACGAGATCCGCCGCGTCGTGCAAGTGCTCTCGCGCCGCACGAAAAACAATCCCGTGCTCATCGGCGAGCCCGGCGTCGGCAAGACGGCGATCGTCGAGGGTCTCGCGCAACGGATCGTCCGCGGCGACGTCCCGGAATCGCTCAAGAACCGGCGCATCGTCACGCTCGACATGGGCGCGCTGATCGCGGGTGCGAAGTTCCGCGGCGAATTCGAAGAGCGCCTCAAGGCGGTCCTCAAGGACGTGCAGTCCTCCGAAGGCACGGTCTTGCTCTTCATCGACGAGATCCACAACGTCGTCGGCGCGGGTCGGACCGAGGGCTCGATGGACGCGGGCAACCTCCTCAAGCCGTTACTCGCACGCGGAGAACTCCATCTCATCGGTGCGACGACGCTCGACGAGTATCGCAAGTACATCGAGAAGGACGCCGCCCTCGAACGGCGCTTCCAGCCGGTTTTCGTCGATCAGCCGAGCGTCGAGGACACGATCTCGATCCTGCGCGGTTTGCGCGATCGCTACGAACTCCACCACGGCGTGCGGATCAAAGACTCCGCGCTCGTCGCCGCGGCGACGCTCTCGAACCGCTACATCGCGGACCGCTTCTTGCCCGACAAGGCGATCGATCTCGTCGACGAGGCGGGCGCGAAATTACGCACCGAGATCGATTCGATGCCCCAAGAACTCGACGAGGCCTCGCGGCGGATCATGCAACTCGAGATCGAGCGCGAGGCGTTGCGTAAGGAAGACGACGACGCATCGAAGGCGCGTCTCGAGCGGATCGAACGCGAACTCGCGGAGCTGCGCTCCACGACGGATGCCGTCGCCGTGCGCTGGCAGGCCGAAAAAGACTCCGTCGGCGTGTTGCGCACGCTGCGCGAGCAGATCGACGCGACGAAGACCGAGATCGAACAGGCGGAACGTCAGTACGACCTCAACCGCGTCGCGGAATTGCGCTACGGCAAACTCGCCGGCCTCGAGCGCGACTTCGTCGCGGCCGAAATGAAACTCGGCGCCGACGGCACGCCGCGGATGCTGCAAGAAGAAGTCGACGAGCAAGACATCGCGGACGTCGTCGCGCGTTGGACGGGGATCCCCGTCTCGAAATTACTCGAAGGCGAGATGCGCAAGTTGCTCAAGCTCGACGACGAACTCCACGAGCGCGTGATCGGTCAGGACGAAGCCGTCACCGCGGTCGCGGAGGCCGTGATCCGCGCGCGTAGCGGTCTCTCCGATCCCAATCGGCCGATCGGGTCGTTCATCTTTCTCGGACCGACGGGCGTCGGCAAGACCGAACTCGCGCGCGCGCTCGCGGGCTATCTCTTCGACGACGAGCGGTCGATGATCCGCATCGACATGTCGGAGTACGGCGAGAAGCATTCCGTCTCGCGACTGATCGGCGCGCCGCCGGGATACGTCGGCTACGACGAAGGCGGGCAGCTCACCGAAGCCGTGCGGCGTCGGCCGTTCTCGGTCGTGCTCTTCGACGAGATCGAAAAGGCGTCGCCCGACGTGTTCAACGTGTTCTTGCAGATCCTCGACGACGGCCGGCTCACCGACGGTCAGGGTCGCACGGTCGATTTCAAGAACACGATCCTGATCATGACCTCGAACGTCGGGAGCAACCGCATCCTGGATTTCGCGGGCAACGACAACGGTGCGGAATACGCGGTGATGCGCGCGACCGTGCTCGACGAACTGCGGCGACATTTCCGTCCCGAATTTCTCAATCGCGTCGACGAGATCGTCGTCTTCGGCGCGCTCGGCGAAGCGCAACTCGGGCGGATCGTCGAACTGCAAATCGCGCGCCTGCGCTCGCGCCTCGCCGATCGGCGGATCGAACTCGATCTCTCCGACGCGACGCGCACGCATCTCGTGAAGGTCGGATACGATCCGGTCTACGGTGCCCGACCGCTGAAACGCGCGATCCAACGCGAGCTCGAAACGCCGCTCGGTCGCAAGATCTTGGCGGGCGAGATCAAGGACGGCGATCGCGTGTTCGTGGACTACGATCGCGACGCCGAGACGCTCGCGTTCGGCACGGGTCTGCCGAGATTTCCCGAGATGCCCGCGCTCGGCACCTGATCGCGCGGGGGGTCGCGCGTCGCCGAGTCGGACTCGACGGCGCGCGACGTCGCTAATTACGCGCGGCCGACGTCCCGAGTCGGAGTTGTGCCTTCGGACGCTCGGAGCGTTCGTCGCCCGCTTCGGAACCGTACGGCCGATCCGTGACGAGCGCGTACATGCGGCGGTAGAGGCCCGCGGCCTCGGCTTCGATCGACGCGATCGAGCCGTCGACGCGCGCCGCGCGCAGGATCGCGACGGTCATCGAAACCGCGAGCTCGCGCTCTTTGGGCCCGTGCGGTTTCGGTTTCTTACGGTCGTGGTCGTGGTCGCGGT
>CAZZXB010000185.1:0-3088 GCA_964658025.1 uncultured Janthinobacterium sp. | reverse complement strand
AAGTCGTCGGCGGCTACGTGCTGCTCGAAGTCCCCGATCGCGAGGCCGCAATCGCGCTCACGCGCCGCTTCCTCGACGCTTCCGGCGACGACGCGACGTGCCACCTCATCGAAATCGTCGAAAGCCCACCGGACGAGTAACGCGCTCGGATCACCTGACGGACTTCGCGGCACGTTCGCCCGCGAGATACTGTCCGTCGGTGACCTGCTCCATCCACTCGACCGATTTTCCGTCGAGAGCTTCGGCGATCGCCACGTGCGTGCACGACGTCGTCGGCGTCGCGCCGTGCCAATGACGGACGTTCGGCGGACACTGCACGACGTCTCCGGGACGCATGACCTCGATCGGACCGTCCTCTTGTTGCGTCCACCCGAGGCCCGACGTGACGATCAGGACCTGCCCGAGCGGGTGCGTGTGCCACGCGCTGCGCGCACCGGGTTCGAACGTCACGACGCCTCCCGCGACGCGTCCGAGAGCGACGGCCGCAAACGGCGTCTCGACGCGGACGTCACCCGTGAAATTCGTGGCCGGCCCCTTCGCGGCGGCGTTCGACCCGTTCCGAACGATCGCCACGTTACGACTCCGGGCGTCCGGTGACGTCGTCGACGGCGCGCAGTCCGTTGAGCATCCGAGGATATCCGATGAACGGTAACAGGTGCGTCAGCACGTCGATCAGTCGCGCCCGATCGTTGCCGACGCGGATGTTGGCGGCGGCGTGCGCTTTGGCTTGCGCGTCGCAACCGCCGAGCGTTACGAGCATGCTGAAGGTCACTAACTCGCGCATCGGCACGTCAAGTCCGCCGCGCGTGAGGTAATCGCCGAAGCAGTTCGCGGAAAGGAATCGCTGGAGGTGTCGCTCGTCCGCCGGCGCGTCGTCGTATAGGGCTTCCACCGTCTCCGCTCCGACGATGCGCTCCTGGACGGCGCGGCCTCGATCGTACCGGTTCTCCGGCGTCGTCGTGGATTGGCCCGGCAACGGGAGCGCGATGCCGCGCGCGTGGAGGACGTCGTTCGTCGCGTGCAAGACGTCGTAGACCCGAGCCATGCCGACGTACGGCACGGCTTGGTAGACGATCTCCTTGACTTCGACGGGCGTCACGCCCGCCTCGAGTGCGGCGCCGAGCATGACCGCGTATTCGCCGACGCTCTGCGCCGCGACGAGCGCGGCGATCTGCGTCATCAGTCGCGTACGAGCGTCGAGCGCACCGTGCGCGAGAATTTCGTCGAACGCGAAGTTGTCGAAGATCTCGACGAACTCGGGATCGGTGACGGCGAGCGTCGACGTGTGGTTCGGAAAGAGTTCGCGATGGTTCGCTTGCGCGACCGCGGATGGCGGCATGATCGTTTCGGCTCCCGTTCTCGCCGTTTAGCGATTGATGAGCTGCTGGAGATGGGCGGGATAACGGTCGCCCGCGATCTCGATCGCGGCGAGCGCGCGCTCGACGTGCGCGAGGTCTTCGAACGTGAGGCGCACGTCCGCCGCCGCGACGTTCTCCTCGAGTCGCGCTCGTTTGGTCGTTCCCGGAATCGGGGCGATCCACGGGTGCTGCGCGAGAAGCCAGGCGAGCGCGATCTGCGCGGGCGTTCCGCCCCGCTCCGAGGCGATGCGGCGCAGCACGTCGACGACGGCGGCGTTCGCCTTGCGCGCTTCGGGATCGAATCGCGGGACCGAGCTTCGAAAATCGTCCGCGCCGAAGCGCGTGTTCTCGTCGATGGCACCGGTGAGGAAGCCCTTCCCGAGCGGGCTGAACGGAACAAACCCGATACCGAGCTCGCGCAGGGTCGGCAACACCTCGGCTTCCGGCTCGCGCCACCACAGCGAGTATTCGCTCTGGAGCGCCGTCACCGGTTGGACGGCGTGCGCGCGACGGATCGTCTCCGCTCCGGCCTCGGAAAGACCGAAGTGGAGCACCTTGCCTTCGGCGATGAGCTCGCGCACGGCTTCGGCGACGTCTTCGATCGGGACATTCGGATCGACGCGATGTTGGTAAAAGAGATCGATGCGATCGGTCTTCAGGCGCTTGAGCGACGCCTCCGCGACGGCGCGGATATTCTCCGGCCGACTGTCGAGGCCGTCGGCCGTTCTGCCCCCGACGAAACCGAACTTCGTCGCGATGACGACGCGGTCGCGCACGGGCGCGAGCGCCTCGCCGACGAGTTCCTCGTTCGCGTACGGACCGTATGCCTCGGCCGTGTCGAAGAACGTGACGCCGAGGTCGACGGCCGCGCGGAGTAGCGCGATCGCCGCGCCCCTCTCCGTCGCGGGGCCGTAGGCGAAACTGAGGCCCATGCATCCGAATCCCATCGCCGAGACCTGGAGCGGGCGGTGTCGGCCGAGCGTGCGTATTTCCATCGTGCGTGAAGCGTACGCCTCGATCGAAGCCGGAGGAAGCCCCCCGCCGACGGTTACATTGACCGTGTAACGATGAGCGAAGGCGAGCGGCGAGACGATCTACGGCGTTTTCTGCGCGAGCGACGAGCGCGCATCACGCCCGAACAGGCCGGTCTGCCGCCCGGAGCTCGCTCCTGATCTCCGACGCGGTCGCGCTCGTCGTGCAGGTTCCGGACGAGCCGAGTCGCGGACTCGTCTCGCTCAGGCGAGTTCGAGAAGCGTCTCCGCGATGACGGCGTCTCGCGCGTTGGCGTACGACATCGTTTCGGAGACCGGGCGAAAGCCGAATTTCGCGAGGACGTGTAGCGATGCGAGGTTGTCGTTCGCGATGCGCGCGTAGAGCGGCCGCGTCCGTTCGAGCGTGAGGAATTGGCGGAGCGCTTCGCTCGCGTACCCGCATCCCCACGTGGCGGGCGCGATCCAGTAGGTGATCTCTCGGCGTCCCTCATCTTCGAAACTCGCGATGTAGCCGACGACCTCGCCGCCTCGCGCGATCGTCCGGTTCGTCGTCGCGGCATCGCCGCGTATCCGCCGCCAATGCGATGCGAAGGCCGCTTCGTCGTGAGGATCTTTTGCGGTGAAGGCCGCCATGTGCACGGCGCGCGCGTCGCGCTGATGATCGAAGAAGTGCGGGAGATCCTCGTCGACGACGTCCCGCAGCGACACCGCGTTCGCCGAATCCGCATTCACCTTCAT
>CAZZXB010000184.1:2691-3180 GCA_964658025.1 uncultured Janthinobacterium sp. | reverse complement strand
TCGACGTTCGCGACGAGGACCTTCGTCGCGATGTCGATGAAGAGACCGGTCGTCACGACGCCGAGCATGTCGCGGAGCGTCCGATCGAGGTTCGCCGGGTCGAGGATCTCGCCGAAGGTGCAATCGAGGATGACGTTCCCGTTGTCCGTACGATAGGGCTCCGCGCCGCGCGATCGCGTCACGACGTTCGCGCCCATGAACGCGATCTCTCGAGCGAGGACGACCGCGCTGAACGGTACGACTTCGACCGGCAACGGGTACGCGCCGAGATGCTTCACGACCTTACGATCGGTCACGCACACGATGAAACGATCCGCCGCGAGCGCGACCGCCTTCTCGCGGAAGAGCGCGCCGCCGCCGCCTTTGATCAGCATCCGCTCGCCGTCGGTTTCGTCCGCGCCGTCGATCGCGACGTCGAGGGGTTCTTCGCCGTAGTCGACGATCCGGACGTTCCGTTCGCGACAGAGCCGCTCGGTCTCGCTCGACGTC
>CAZZXB010000184.1:0-2681 GCA_964658025.1 uncultured Janthinobacterium sp. | reverse complement strand
GCACCGCGCGCACGTCCGCACCGCGCGCGACGAGTTGGCCGACGCGTTCGATCGCCCAAAACGCCGTCGTCCCCGTGCCGAGTCCGATACACGTTCCGGGCCGGACGTACGTATCGACCGCGTGATATCCGACGGCGCGTTTGGCCTGATCTTCGAGCGAGAGATCCATGGAGAAGCCGTTCGCGCACCGTTCGGACGAAGTCCTCGGAGAAACCGTTCGCGCGCGACTCGCGCGTTCTCGGAAGCCGTTAGCGGACGGCTTGTACGAAATCCTCGATCGAATAATGCGCGTACTGCGCGAGCGGCATCTCGTGTTGCGGATCGTCGGGCGGCACGAGCGGTCGGTTGAAGAAGAACGCGGATGCGATGAGGGCGATGACGAGCGTCGCGCCCGGGAGCCACGCCGAACGGCGGCCGGGCGGTCGGGCGGTCGCGCCGCACACGACGTACCGGCGCGATCCGCGACGGACGACGAACCGCAGCCGCTTCCGTCGTCGCGCCACGGTCGTCTCGCTAGACCGCGTGCTTCGTGCCGACGAGCGCGGCTTTCACGTCCGCGCGCGAGGCGTTCTTCACCATGAGGATGACGGTATCGCCCGCGCGGATGATCGTATCGCCGCCGGGGATCACGAGCTCTTCGTCCTTGCGATCGACCGCCACGACGATCGACGAGCGGGGCAAACCGATATCCGCCAGGCGATTCTCGGCCGCGGGCGAGCCCGGCGGGACCGCGATCTTGACGAGTTCGAGATCGCCGTCTTTGAGTTTCGCGATGAGCGAGAGATCGGCGGCGTTGAGTTGCTCGTCGATCGCGGCGAGGATCATCTCGGTCGACGAGATGAGCGTGATCGGTCTGGCGGGATCGATCGATTGGAAGATCTGCTTGTTCTTGGGATTGTTGACGCGCGCGATGCACCGCGCGTTCGAATGTTTCTTGGCGATGAGGCACACGACGAGGTTGTCTTCGTCGTCGCCCGTATCGGCGACCACGACGTCGGCGCGCTTGATCCCGGCGCTCTCGAGCACCGTAGGATCGCACCCGTCGCCGACCATCGTCACGTCGGTTTCGAGCAGGTTCGCCATGAACTGCGCCTTACGCGCGAGCTTTTCGATGAGGACGACTTCGTGCTGCTGTCCGAGCAACGCGCGCGCGAGATAGGTTCCGACCTTGCCGCCGCCGACGATGATGACGAACACGGTCAGGCGGTCAACTTGATCGGGACGTCGTGCGCGGTCGCGAAGCGCGCGACGAATTCGGAGAGCGCTTCGGGCGCGACGATCGCGTTGATCTCGTCGCCGGCCGCGAGCACGTCCTCCGGTTTCGCGACGGAGACGAAGCCGCCGCGGCGGACGGCGCCGATGCGGATCGATCCGGGTCGCTCGATCTCCGAAACGCGGATCCCCGCGTCGCCGGCACCGAGCGAGAGCGCGAGCGACGAGCACTTGCCGAAATCGAACGACGGCACGGATTCGAACGGCATGTGCATGAGCTTGTCGCGGACGATCTTCGCGCCGATCGTCGTCGGGCAGACCGTCTCGATGCCGAGTTCGCGATAGAGTTGGCCGCGCGGCGGATCGTAGATGCGCGCGACGATCTTTTTGATGCCGAACATCCGTTGGGCGATCAGCGCGGCCATCACGTTGCGGTTGTCGCCGTCGGTGACCGCGACGAAGCCGTCGGCGGTCTCGGCGCCCGCGCGGACGAGCACGTCGTAATCGATGCCGGTGCCGACCTCGACGCGACCGGCGAAATTGTTGCCGAGTCGTTTGAACGCTCCCGGATTTTCGTCGACGACGACGACGTCGTGCGCTTCCGCGGCGAGCAATTTGGCGAGGGTCGCGCCGACGCGACCGCATCCGACGATCAGGTATCTCATGGACGGATTACGACTATTCGGATGCGCGCGTAACGGGACCTCGGCCGTGCGCGCGCGGCGGGGGAGGAGCGCCGTTCGCATCCGAGAACGGCAGAGGGTCCTGAGCGGGTCACGGGGCGTAGCTCAGCTTGGTAGAGCGCTGCGTTCGGGACGCAGAGGTCACAGGTTCAAATCCTGCCGCCCCGACCAGTCTTCATAGGACTCGAGATACCGTCTTGTTCAGTCGTTTCGACCCGGCGGCAAAACGCGTACTGCGCGGCGCCGAACAGGCGTGCCGGAATCACAATCATTATTATGTCGGCGTGGGGCATCTCTTACTCGCCCTCCTCGAAGAGCACGACCGGGCGATCGAAGCGCGTCTGATCGCGAACGGAACGACCGCCGCCGACGTGCTCGCGGATCTGCGTCGCGCGATCGGCACGGGCGACGAGCGCTCGTGGGACGGCATCCTCATCACGCCGCGGATCGTGCGCCTCGTGAAATCCGCCGAAGATGCCGTGGGACCTTCGGCGACGATCGCGCCCGTCGATCTGCTCGACGCGGTCATCCGCGACGGCGGTCTCGCCTCGGAATTACTCGGTAGCCATCTCGGAAACATCGAAACGCCGTCGCGAGTAGCGCGCTAGATGCAGCACTTTACGGATCTCGTGCTCTCGCTCGTCGAGCATCTGGGCTTGCCCGGACTCTTCGCGGTCATGGTCGCGGGGAACGTGGGTATCCCGGTCGGGACCGAGATCGTCGTCCCGATCGCGGGCGCGCTCGCGGCGACCGGCCACCTTCCCGGCGTCTGGGCGACCGCGGCGA
>CAZZXB010000183.1:0-3205 GCA_964658025.1 uncultured Janthinobacterium sp. | reverse complement strand
CGACCGTCGACGCGGAACCCGCGGCACCGGTCGTGACGCGCGGAACGATCGTCGCGACGCTCCGATCGCAACCGGTCGGCGGCGCGACGAGCGGCACGCCCTCGAGCGCGAGCGACGCGGGCGCGCCGACCGCATCGCCCGGCACGACGGCGTACGCGTCGATGCCCTCTTCGAACTGCAGACCCGAGAGGCGCGGCGCGTAGTAGAACGGGAAGTCGTCCCAATTCCAGCCGTCGGGATACGGTCGCGCTTCGTAGCGACGATCGTCGACGAGCACGCTCGCGACCGAGACGTCCGCGCCGCGGATCGCCGCCGCGGCGGCGCGCAGATCGGCGTGCGCGAGCAGCGGATCGCCGCCGCCGCGAAGGACGACGGCCGCGCGCGCCGGATCGTACGCGACGCTCGTGTGGAAGCGGAACGCCGGTCCGAGGCGCTCGAGCGCGACGCTGCCGACGAGCAGTTTGAGCGAACTCGCCGTCTGCAATTCGTCGTCCGCGTCGCGCGCGTAGAGCACGTTCCCCGTCGCCGTGTCGAGCGCGACGAATCCGACGTGCGCGTTCGCGCCCGGCCCGCGGCGCTCCGCGAACGCGCCGTCGAGATCGTCGCGGAGTTTTCCGATCCGCGCCGCCGTCCACGGCGCGCCGAGCGGATCCGGCGTGACGATCGGCGCGGGAGCCGGGCCGCCGGCCTTCGCGGCCGCGCGCGCTCCCGGCGCCGTCGTAGCGACGGCCGCGATCGCCGCCAGCGCGAGGACGCACCTCGCGCGGAGCGCTCGCGCGCGGGCCTCAGGCACGGACGCGCTCGACCATGCGTTGCGCGACGAACGCCGCGACGTCGCTCGGCACGGTGCCGCGGCCGAACCCCGCGTCGTAGCCGAGTTCCGTCGCGAGGAGGTTCGTCATTCGCGGGCCGCCCGCGATCAGCAGGACCGAATCGCGCAGATCGTCCGCTTCGAGTAATTCCGCGAGCGCGGTGAAGTTCGCGATGTCGCTCCCCTTTTGCGTGACGACCTGCGAGGCGAGTAACGCGTCGATCGCGTGTTCCTTCGCGAACGCGACGAGCGCCTCGACCGAGATCTGACTGCCGAGATTATAGGTTTCGAATTCCTTGTAGCGCTCGAGACCGTAATCGCCCTTGTAGCCCTTCATGTTGAGGATCGCGTCGATGCCGACGGTGTGGGCGTCGGTCCCGATGCACGCGCCCGCGATGCGGATCTTCCGGCCGAGGCGCTCGCGGACGAGTTCGTCGATCTCGTCCATCGACATCGCGTGCGATTTCGCCGACGGCGCGACGATCGAGGCCGCGTCGATCGCGACGGTCGTGCTCGCGTACACGACGAAAAACGAAAAGCCCGTCGCGATCGATCGCCCTTCGGCGACCGCGACGTCGGAGAAGCCCATCTTCACGACGAGCTGACGCGCCGCTTCGTCCGCCGCCTCGCTCCACGCGATCGGCAACGTGAACGAGAGTTGCACCTTGCCGTCGTTCCGCGTGTCGCCGTAGGGCCGTACGAGTCCGGACATGACCGGCATGATTCGAGCCCGAGTGCGGGTAACGCTTCTCGCATGCGCGTCGCCTTCGTCTCCTATCCCGTTTCGGATATCGAACGTTCCCGCGCGTTCTATCGCGACGTGTGCGGATTCGGCGACGGCGAGTCGCTGAGCGCGAGTTACTGCGAGTTCGACGTCGGCGGCATCGGTTTCGCGCTCGACACCGATTGGGCGTATTTCGGATCGAAGCCGGGCTCGGCGTTCGGTCTCGGGATCGAGGTCGACGATCTCGGGGCGACGCGCGCGCGACTCGAAGCGGCCGGCGCGAGCGTCGACGGCTTCGACTCGCCGCGTTGCGCCGCGATCTTCGTCGCCGACCCCGACGGCAATCGAGTCGTCTTCCACCACCTCAAGGACGCGTCGCTCCGCAACGCCTGAGCGATCGTCGGACGATCGCACCACCGCTCCCAACCGTTCGGATCGTTCCGGCACCGCGGGTCGTGCGGCGGCTAACGCGCGAGCGGTTGCGGTCGGAGCGCCTCGTCGAAGGGATTCCAATACCGTTCCGCGCGCTCGAACACGCCGTCGAAGCCGCGGCCGCCGTCGGGCGTGCGCGAGACGTCGGCGAACGTTTTCGCCGCGATCGATTCCATCAGGCCGCGCTCGGCGACCCTTTCGAGTAACGCGCGCGCGTCGCGCAGGACGCTCTCCGCGCGTCGCTCGACGATCCCGTCTTCCCTGAACGCGATCTCGTCGCCGAAGTGGCGCGCCGTCGTCATCACGTAACGCGCGTTCTCGAGCGCGAGCGCGCGATCGCCGAGGAACGGCGTGTGGATCGCTTCGGTCATCATGCCGCAGAGATGGATCGTCTGCTTCGTCATCACCGACGTGAGGTTGAACATCGCGTCGACGAGGTGACCCTTGAACACGTCGCCCGTCATGTGCTTGGTCGGCGGCATGTATTTGAGCGGGGCGTCCGGGAAGCACTGACGCGCGAGTTGCGCCTGCGCGAGCGCGAGGAGAAAGCCGTCCTCGAGCGCGGGATCGATCTCGTAGGCGTCGCCGAGACCGATCTGCGCGGCCGGGAGCCCCGCCCGCTCCGCGAACGCTTCGTTGATGAACTGACTCGCGAGCACGGCGGGCGCCTGTTCCACGGCGTCGGCGGTCGTGAGGTAGTTGTCCTCGCCCGTGTTGATGATGATCCCCGAGCGCGCGTTGAGCATCCGCGAGAAGTGCTGGTCGACGAACGTCCGCTTCATGTTGATGTCGCGGAACAAGATGCCGTACATCGAGTCGTTGAGCAGCATGTCGAGCCGTTCGAGCGCGGCCATCGTCGCGATCTCCGGCATGCAGAGACCGCTCGCGTAGTTCGTGAGCATGACGTAGCGTCCGAGCCGCTCCGAGACGGCGTCGAGCGCCTCGCGCATCACGCGAAAATTTTCCTGCGTCGCGTACGTGCCGCCGAAGCCCTCGGTCGTGGCACCGAACGGAACGAAATCGAGCAACGACTGGCCCGTCGAGCGGATCACGGCGATGATCTGCGCGCCCGCTTCGGCGGCGGCGACCGCGGCCGTGCGATCCTCGTAGATGTTCCCCGACGCGACGATCACGTAGAGCAGCGGCGCCGCTTCTTGGGGAAGTCGGGCGAGCGCGCGCGCACGTTCGTCGCGACGCGCGTCGACGCGCGCGAGCGAGCCCGCGACGAAGCGCCCGAG
>CAZZXB010000182.1:0-3269 GCA_964658025.1 uncultured Janthinobacterium sp. | reverse complement strand
ACGAGTCGCCGCGATCACGTCTTGCGCCGCGTGAGGTGCCAGGCGTCGCAGTAATTGCAGCGATACGTGAACAGGACGCCCGCGAGGCCGTTCATCGCGGCGTGGGCGCGTGCTTCTTCTTCGGTACGGTAGCCGTCTTTGGACGTGCAACTGCGCGCGATGTCGCGATCTTGCACGTCGTCGATCCCGTCGCGACTGCGCAACCACCATTTCATCGGATCGAAGTCGCCGCCGCCCCCGCGCGGCTTAGCGCCACGAGACGGCATCGTCGAAGGGGCGCCGCGCCTTGGCGGACGGGCGCGCGTCCGGCGTCGGCAGTCCGACGACGAGGCTCGTGAAGATCTTGAAGCCCTCGGGGACGCCGAGGAACGCGACGACGTCCTTCTGGAAGTTCAAGCCGCGCGACCAACTCGTGAACGCGCTCGCCAGGCCGAGCGACGTCGCTTGCAGTTGCATCGCCATGAGCGCGCACGCGCACGCTTCGACGGATTCGCTCAAGCGATCGTCTTGCAACACGACGACGGCGTAGCCGTGCTCGGGCAGCACGTGGCCGGTTTTCTGCCGCGCGAGACCGCGCACGAAATCGGGATGGTCGAGCCGCTTGTTCACGAGCGCGAACATCTTGCGCGCGCGCACGAACGTGTCGCGCGAGGTGTCGCAGGCGGTGCGGAAGCGTTCGTACGACGCGCGTTCGCGCAAGACGACGAATCGCATCGGTTGCGTGTTGTAGAGCGAGGGTGCGAGCCGTCCGGCTTCGACGATCCGACGCAGCGCGAGCGGCGGGAGCGGACCCGGAGCGAACGCGACCGCGTGCGTCGAGCGCTGCAAGAGCGCGACGGGATCGGCTTCGATCGTTACGTCAGCGATTGACACCGGTGATCGATCCGAAGTCCGGGAGCGTGTTCGCCGACGGCGACGGTGCGGGCGACGCGTGTCCGCGCCGCGCGATCTCGGCCATCCGGTCGACCGCACCCGGCTCGTTCGCGTCGACGCCGCCCGCGCGGATGAAGGCGACCGACCGTCGCACGCGTTTGGAATCGGGTCGATAATCGTACGAGAGGCGATAGATCCCGGCGATCGCCTTTCCGTCGCTCGTGCGGATGTAGGCCTGGAGCGCGTTGCCGAGCGTCATCGTGTTGAACGCGCCGTCGCCCGACGGTTTTCCGGAACGCACGCGCGACACCTGACCCTTGCGGTTGACCTCGACCACGAATTCCGTATGTTCGGCAGCGCGCGGAACGCGCGGATGGTCGGCGGGCTTCGTCGCCGCGAACGCGGGCGTCGCCGCGATGCCGAGCGCGAACGCGAACGCGATCGCCCGACCGATCGCGCTCAATTTCGGGACAGGACGACGAACGGCGCGCGACACGTCGAACAGGCGATCACGACGACGAACACGCGCGAAAGAGAACGGGTCGAGCGCGTTTCTTCCGTGTCGCTTTCCGTTCCGCACGCCTGACAGCGCGCGGGTGCGGAGTGATCGTTTTCGCGGTTCACGATGAGGTGCGCTTACGCGCGGGCGCGGGGGATGCCTGCGTGCATCGCCGAAGGCCGGAAGCCGTGATACGCCTCCTAGTAACGAGCGTCGCGTTGCTCGCGCTCGCCGGTTGTAAGGAACCGCCGGGCCCGAACGATCCCGTCGCGGGATTCGTACGCGCGGGCAAGGACGTGACGATCGCGAACGTGCGCGAGTTCTCGGCCGCCGACGGCGTCGCGTTTTCGAACGACGAGTACTACGTCGTGAAGTTCACCTGGACGAACGACGTGGGCTACGCGCTCGCGCCGCGCATCGATCATTTCGTCATCGAGGATCGCGATCGGCGGCGCTTCCTGGGAGCCGATTCCGGAAGCCCCGCGCTCGTCGGGATCTCGAATTTCGCCGATCCCGTCAAGCCCGGCGATTCGCACGACTACACGGTCGGCTTCCGCGTCCCGCAGAACACGACCGGCACGCTGTACTACGACGCGACGTTCTGACGCGCGGCGCGCCGCGCGCGCGCTCGGCATCGCGGCGGCGGCGTTCGCGTGCGCCCTCGTTCCGGCGCGCGCCGCGCGTCCGCTGCTCGACCAGCATCAGTGGGATGCGTACTTCGGGTTGTACGCGCGCGATACGAACGTGCCGTGGAAGACGACGACCGTCCGACTCGATACGTATTCGGGCGCGCCCGTCGACTTCGCGGCGTACGCCGTCGATCCGGCCGACGTGATCATCGCGGGCCAGAACCGGACGCCGCGCGCGCTCGACACGTCGCGCTTGCGTCCGGTCGTGCGTTGGCGCTTCGCGCCGCCGCCGGGCTATCGATTCGAGACGAACGACGTCGCGCTGCCGCTCGGTGGCCGCGAGGGGTTCTACGTCGTCGAAGCGCGGCGCGGCGACGCGACGCAGCAGGTCTGGATCAATCGCTCGCGGCTCGGCCTCGTCACGCAGGAGAACGCGCGCGGGTTCGCGCTCTGGGCGACCGATCTCGGGAGCGGTCGCGCGCTCGCGAACGTGCGCGTCGACCTCCTCGTCGGAACGCGCCTCGTCTCGGTCCGCACCGATCGCGACGGGATCGTCACGCGCGACGGCGCGCCGCTGCCCACGTTCGCGCTCGCCGAATACGGTCACAGTCGCGCGTTCGTCTCGGCGCTCCCGCAAGCGCCGACGCCCGACGCGCTCGTCGGCGTCCGACTCGATACGGCCGTCGCGCGTGCGGGCGAGACGGTGCGCTTCGTCGCCTTCGCGCGCACGCGCGCGCACGGTGCGTTCCGGAGCGCGACGGGCGACGCGCGCGTGACGCTCGCGGGTCGCGGGAAGACGCTCGGCACGGTCGCCGGAAAACTCGACGCCGCGGGCGCGTTCGCGGGCGAACTCGCGATTCCGGCCGGACTCGATGCGGGCGATTACGCGGTGCTCGCGAGTGCGGGGAGCGGCGTCGGCGGAACGAGCCTGCACGTCGATGCCGCGAGCGACGTGAAGCTCGCGGTCCGCGCGACGTGCCCGTGCGCCGCCGATGCGAACGTTCCGCTCGTCGTCGAGGCGACGCGCGACGGCGCACCCGTCGACGTCGCGACGCGCGTCGTCGTCGTCCGTTCTCCGCACGTCGCGGCGCCCGGCGCTCCCGGCGACGCGCTCGGCTGGGGCACGACGCTCGTCTACGATCGCACCGTGCAGACGGGTGCCGACGGCCGCGCGACGATCGATCTGTTGCCGCCGAGCGACGGGCTCGACTCGTCGTACGGCGTGAGCGCGACGACGCGCGGTGCGACCGCGACGACGCGCGTCGTCG
>CAZZXB010000181.1:0-3307 GCA_964658025.1 uncultured Janthinobacterium sp. | reverse complement strand
AACGCGAGCGCGGTCACCTCGTCGAGCGTGACCCCCGGATGGTAGCGGATGCCGCCCTTCGCCGGGCCGCGGGCGAAATTGTACTGGACGCGGTAGCCCGTGAACACTTCGATCTCGCCGTTGTCGCGGGCGAACGGGATCGAGAAGATGATCTGCCGCGAGGGCTTGATCAGCAGTCGCCGGATCCCGGGATCGAGGTCGAGTAGCTCCGCCGCTTCGTTGAAATACGCGATCGCATCGCCAAAAACCGAGACTTCTCGGACCGCCGTCATCATGAGTCGGACATCGCTCCCTACCTTACGTGGGATCAGCCTTCTCGTCCGGGCCGACCCTTTACCTGTATAACGGCGAGCGTCTCACGTTATCCAAATGTCCTAAGACGACGTTACACGTTGAAGCGGAAGTTCACGACGTCGCCCTCGCGCATGACGTACTCCTTCCCCTCGCTTCGGAGGAGACCGCTCGCTTTGAGCGCCTCCATCGTGCGCAGGCGGACGTAGTCGTCGTACGAGGCGATCTCGGCGCGGATGAAGCCGCGCTCGATGTCGGAGTGGATCTTGCCCGCGGCCTGCGGCGCCTTCGTGCCGACGTCGATCGTCCAGGCGCGGACCTCTTGCTCGCCCGCGGTGAGGAACGTCATGAGGCCGAGGAGCGCGTACGAGCCGAGGATCAGTTGGTCGAGGCCGCTGCGGTCGATGCCGAGCTCTTCGCGGAACGTCTTGGCCTCGGGTTCGTCGAGCCCGGCGAGTTCGGCTTCGATCTTGCCGCAGAAGGCGATCGCGCGGCCGCCCTCGCTCGCGGCCCGATCGAACACGCGTTGCGCGAGCGGTCCGAGCTTCGCGATCTGTTCTTCGTCGACGTTGGCGACGTAGAGCAGCGGCTTCGCGGTGAGGAGAAACGACTCGCGCGCGAGCTCCTCTTCGAGCGAATCTTTCGGGAACGAGCGCGCCGGCGTCCCGTTCTCGAGCGCCGTGCGCAGGCGCTTCGCGGCGTCCAGACGCGGCCCGAGTTTCGGATTGACGCGCGCCTCGCGTTCGAGTTTGTCGACCCGCTTCGCGAGCGTCGAGAGGTCGGCGAGCGCCATCTCGATGTCGATGATCTCGATGTCGCGGATGGGATCGGGGCCGCCCTCGACGTGCGTCACGTCGTCGTCTTCGAAACAGCGCACGACCATCGCGACGGCGTCGGTCTCGCGGATGTGGCTGAGGAACGCGTTGCCGAGCCCCGCGCCGGAACTCGCACCGCGCACCAGCCCCGCGATATCGACGAAGCGCATGGTTGCCGGGACGATCCGCTTCGATTTGCAGATGTCGGAGAGCACGCCGAGCCGATCGTCGGGAACGGGGACCTCACCGACGTTCGGTTCGATGGTCGCGAACGGATAGTTCGCGGCGAGCGCCTGCGCCGAGCGCGTGAGCGCGTTGAAGATGGTCGATTTGCCGACGTTGGGCAGTCCGACGATACCGCATGAAAGTGCCAAGGCGACGCTCGCGGTTCGCGCGAGGCAAGGATTCGTCCTGGACGCGTAGGACATTCGGACATGCGGCAAATGAAGGTCGACAAGCTCGGGATCGACCTGTTGACTCACGACCCGGTCGTCATCCTCAAGGACTTGGAAGGCAAACGGTACCTTCCCATTTTGATCGGGCCGTTCGAAGCGACCGCGATCGCGCTCGCGCTCGAGGGTACGGCCGTGCCGCGCCCGCTCTCGCACGACCTGATGCGGACGCTGCTCGAATCGCTCCACGCATCGCTCGAGCAGATCGTCATCCACGACATCAAGGAATCGACGTTCTTCGCGAAGCTGATCGTCCGGCAGAACGGCGACACGCAAGAGATCGACGCGCGGCCCTCCGACGGCATCGCGCTCGCGCTCCGCATGCAAGCGCCGATCTTCGTCTCCGATAAGATCGTGCTCGAGGAGAGCGTCGCGGACAAGAAAGCGGAGGCCGAGGAGTCGCAGCGCTTCAAGGAATTCATCGAAGGCCTGCGACCGGGCGACTTCAAGGAGTAGGCGGCCCGCTTCGCTACGACGCGCCTCCATGCGCGCGTCGTTCACGTTACTGGAGGATGGTTCTTGGCTCACGAACGCGCGGACATCGGCGTTTTCGGCGGTTCCGGTTTTTATTCGTTGCTCGAGAACGCCCGCGAGGTGTGGATCGAGACGCCGTACGGCATGCCGAGCGATCGCGTGGCGCTCGGCGAGATCGCCGGGAAGCGGGTCGCGTTCCTCGCGCGACACGGCAAGGATCACCGCTACCCGCCGCAATCGATCAACTACCGCGCGAACCTGTGGGCGATGAAGGAACTCGGCGTCTCGCGCATCGTCGGACCGACGGCGTGCGGCTCGCTCAAGAAAGACGTGGCGCCGGGCGACATGGTCGTCGCGGATCAGGTGGTCGATCGGACGACCGGACGCAAGGACACGTTCTACGACGGCCCGATCACGACGCACGTGAGCTTCGCCGATCCGTATTGCCCGCAGATGCGACCGATCGCGATCTCGGCGCTGCGCTCGATCGGCGTGACGACGCACGAGACGGGGACGATCGTCGTGATCCAGGGACCGCGCTTTTCGACCAGGGCGGAATCGAAGTGGTTCCAAGACGCGGGTTGGGAAGTCATCAACATGACGCAGTATCCCGAGTGCTATCTCGCGCGCGAACTCGAGATCTGCTACGTGAACATCTCGCTCATCACGGATTACGACGTCGGCCTGCCGGGCGCGGAGCCCGTGACGCACGAGGCCGTGCTCGAGGTCTTCGCGCGCAATAACGAGCGCGTGAAGGACGCGATCTTCAAGATCGTCGAGACGACGCCGGCCGAGCGGACGTGCGGCTGCGGGAGCTCGCTCGCGAGCGCGCGCGGCTAAGCGATGAACATGCGCCGGATGGGCAGCGTGGATCTGTCGATCTACGCGAAGGCGATTCTGTTGCTGTTTCGCACGCCGCAGATCGTGCTCGCGCCGCTACTCATGGGCGTGGCGCAGGTGTTATTGTTCATGGTCGTGCCGGGCGGCGGCGGCTTCATCGGTCAGGCGAACTCGGGGATCGCGGGGCTCGTCGCGCAGATCCTCGACGGTTTCGGGCTCGCGATCGCGCTCATCGTCGCGCGCGCCGCGTGGACGCGCGGTCGCGCGCCGTTCGACGAAGCCTGGGAGGATGGTCGGCGAAAGTTCGGCGACATCGCGTTCGCGATCATCGGACTCGGCTTCGTGATCTACGTCGCCGGGCTCGCCGGCTCGTTTCTCTCGTTCCTCGGTCTCGTGCTCGTCGCGGTCGCCTACTTCTTCTTCATCTACACGATC
>CAZZXB010000180.1:0-3385 GCA_964658025.1 uncultured Janthinobacterium sp. | reverse complement strand
CGGATGACGGATCACCGTCCGCTTCTCGAGGCCTCGCGCTCCGGGCGCGTGGTGATCCTCTACGCCTACGAACGCGAATCGCTCGCGGAAGCGACGGCCGACGCATCGCACTACGAATTCATCGACGCGTGTCTCGCGGAGTTGGAAACGGCGCTCGCGGAGGCCGGGTGCCGGATCGCGTATCGCTTCGGGTCGTTCCCGGAGATCCTCGAGGAACTCTACGACGAGATCGACGGCTTCGAGCGCCTCTATTCGCACGAGGAAACGGGTGGTGCGACGACTTTCGCGCGCGACCGACGCGTCCGCGCGTGGTGCGCGGCGAAGGGCGTCGCGTGGCTCGAAACGCCGCAATTCGGCGTGAATCGTCCGCTCGCGTCGCGGGACGGCTGGGCGCGCCGCTGGGACGCGCGCATGTCCGAGCCGATCGCGCCGTCTCCCGAACGTATCGACGGCGTCGCGCTCGCGTACGGCGCGCGCCCTTCGCTTCCCGAGCTCGGCGTGAGCGGCACGCGAAAACCCGAAGCGAAACGCGGCGGCGCGTCGCTCGCGCGCACGGAACTCGAGAGCTTTCTCGCCGTTCGCGGCGCGAACTATCGGCGCGATATGTCGAGCCCGGTCGCCGGTTGGAACGGATGCTCGCGACTCTCGCCGTACCTCGCGTACGGCGCGATCTCGCTACGGACCGTCTATCAGGAGACGCGTGCGAGAGAGACCGAGATCGCCGCGCGCCGCAAGGCGGGCGAGCCGATCGACGCGGGTTGGGCGGGTTCGCTCTCGTCGTTTCGCGGTCGACTCCACTGGCATTGCCACTTCATGCAGAAACTCGAGGACCAGCCGTCGCTCGAGTTCGTCAATCAAGCGCGTTCGTTCGACGGCTTGCGAGAAGACGCGTTCGACGAGGCACGTTTCGCGGCATGGTGCGCGGGTCGGACCGGATATCCGATGGTAGACGCGTGCATGCGCGCGCTCCATCTCGGCGGCTGGATCAACTTTCGGATGCGCGCGATGCTGATGTCGTTCGCGTCGTACCATCTCTGGCTCCACTGGCGCCGGACGGGAACCTACCTCGCGACGCAATTTCTCGATTTCGAACCCGGCATCCATTGGCCGCAAACGCAGATGCAGAGCGGCGTCACGGGGATCAACGCGGTCCGGATCTACTCGCCGACGAAGCAGGCACGCGACAACGATCCGACGGGCGTCTTCATCCGCCGCTACGTCCCCGAACTCGCGAACGTCCCGGGCGAATATCTCGCCGAACCGCATCGGATGCCGCCGATCGTCGCGGCCTCCGCGCGTTTCGAAATCGGCGTCGATTACCCGCATCCGATCGTCGACGACCGCGACGCCGTCGCCGCCGCCAAAGAACGCATCTACGCGATTCGCCGGCTCGCCGCGACGCGCGACGAGGCGCAGCGGGTCTATCGCAAACACGGGAGTCGCAAGCCGACGCCGCCCCCACGCCGGACGCGCGTCGACCCGAGCGATCGCTAGGGCGCGATCACACCGCGACCGAGCGTCGGTTCGATCGTCGGAACGCCCTCTCGCCCGACCGTCCGTTCTTTTCGCGGTAGAGGTGCGTGTCGGCGATGCGTAACGCCTCGGCGAACGATATCCGGCCGTCGAGATAGCCGACGCCGATCGACATGCCGACGCGCGTCCCGTCTTCCGCACCGAGCGGCGTCAGCGCGTCGACCGCCGTCGCGATCCGTCGGATCACGGCGTCGGGACCCTTTCCGTCGATCGCTCCCGGAAGCACCACCACGAATTCGTCGCCGCCCATCCTCGCGACGCCGTCGCTGTCGCGCGTCGCGTCGTTGATGTTCTTCGCCACGTCGCGGAGCGTCGCGTCGCCCGCGTCGTGGCCGCCGCCGTCGTTGACGGCTTTGAACCCGTCGAGATCGAGATAGAGTAACGTCGCGACGAGATCGGGTTTCGCGTTGAGCCAGGCTTCGAGGCCGCGCCGATTGAGCAACCCCGTGAGCGTATCGTGGCTCGCCTTGAACGTCGCCGCGTCTTTCTCGCGGCGCAGATGCTCCGCGAGCGTGCGCGCTTGCGTCACGTCCCAATTCGTGCCGACCATGCGCTTACCGGGGCCGGTGTCCGCGAGAATCGCGGCGCCGGTCGCGCGAATGTATCGGAGTTCGCCGCTCGGCCAAACGATGCGGAATTCGGTATCGAAACCGAGGCTGCCCGAAACGGCGAGTCGGATCTCGCGCTCGACGCGCGCCCGATCGTCGGTGTGGATCGCACCGATCCACGACTCGTACGTGGCCGCGACGCTCGCTTCGTCCCATCCGTAGAGGTCGTACATGACGGGATCCCACACGAGCGATCGCGTGGCGAGATCCCACTCCCAAATCCCGAGACGCGCGTCTTGCGTCGCGGCGGTCACGCGCTCGACGAGCCGCTCGCGCTCGCGTTCGGCGTCCTTGAGTTCGGTGACGTCTTGGAGCACGCCGAACGTCGCGACCACGCTATCGTCGTCTCCGCGCTCGGATTGACCGCTCGCCACGACGTCGCGCACGAGTCCGTCCGGGCGGACGATGCGGGCCTCGTACCAATACGGCTCGCCGTTCGCGACGGCGTCGTCGAGGATCGCGCGCACGCGATCGCGCTCCTCGGGATGATACGCTTCGATCACCGTCTCGAGCGTCGGCGTCGTCGACATCGGCAAACCGTACGTCCGATAGATCTCGTCGGACCAATAGAGTTTGTTCGAGGCCAGATCGAACCGCCAATGCCCGACGTGCGCGATCTGCTCGGCCATCGCCATCAACCGATTCTTCTCGAGCAATTTCGCGGCCGTAGCGCGATCGCGCTCCGCGCTGATCGCGAGTTGTCCGTTCAGCGCGTCGAGCTCGGCGGGGCTCCGTAACGCGAGCGCGCCCGGGATGATCTTCACGAGGAGAAATGCGGTGAGGATCGAGACGATCGCGGTGAACGCCTTCATCGCGCCCGCGATCCAGTAGATCGGATGCCAGACCGTATAGATGTCGAGAACGTGCGTCGTTCCGCAAGCGACGATGAAGACGCCGAACATCGCGAACACGCCCGGATACGGAATATCCTTGCGCTTGTGGACGAACGCCAAGAGCACGATCGGAATCGAATAATAGGCGATCGCGATGATCGCATCGGAGATGACGTGCAACGACAGCAACTGCGGGTTCCACAGGAAGCACATGCCGTGGGGCATGAAACCCATCGCGTTCGAACCGCCCGTCATCGAACCCGACTTCCGTCGCGCGGCTGGGTGAGCCGTTGCGGCTCGCGCGTCGGATCGGTGGTGTCGGCGCCCGTCACAATTCGCGAAGACATGCATCGTATGTCGGCAGATGTGCCGATAAAGTGAACGCACGGTTTTCCGAATCGCGAAAGACTT
>CAZZXB010000179.1:0-3532 GCA_964658025.1 uncultured Janthinobacterium sp. | reverse complement strand
AAGCTCTCGCGCGTCGCGCCCGACCGACGCACGGCGAGCGTCGCGAGGAACGCCGCGACGACCGTCAGCGCGGCGGAAGCGAGAAACGGCGCGCCCGGAAAATACGGCCGCGCGCTCGTCGCGCTGTAGTGCGCGAAGAGCTGCGTCATGAGCGGCGGACCCACGATCGACGCGAGACTCATCGAGCTCGCGACCAACCCCTGTAACGACCCCTGTTCGTCCGGCGGAAGCGCGCGCGACATGAGCGCGTTGAGCGAAGGACTGATGAATCCCGCGAACGCCCACGGGACCAGGGCGACGAAGATCGCCCACGTCTGCGAACCGAACGCGATCGCGACGAACGCGACTAGGGCGCTCGCGAAGCCCGCCAGCGCCGCGCGTCGCTCGCCGATCTTCGGCACCACGATCCCGATGAGCCGACCTTGAACGAGCGCGAGGAGTAAGCCGCTCACCGCGAGCGAGGCGCCGATGACGGCGGGCGTCCAACCGAACTTCAGCGTCCCGTAATACGACCACACGCTCGGCATCACGAAGAACGCGAGTTGCCACGCGAAGAGCGACGCGAGCCAGCCCGCAACCTGCGGCGAACGACGCAGCGCGAAGACGGCGCCGAGCGGGTTCGCGCGCGACCACGCGAACGAACGGCGCCGATCGATCGGAAGCGTCTCGCGTAGCGACCGCAAACCGAAGAGCAGGTTGCCGAGCGCGATCGCGGCGGCGCCGTAGAACGGCGCGCGCGTGCCGACGATCCCGAGCAAGCCGCCGATGAGCGGTCCGAAGATGAAGCCGAGCCCGAAGGCCATGCCGACCGCACCGAAACGTTTCGCGCGATCTTCGGGGGCCGTGATATCCGCCATCGCGGCTGCGGCCGTCGAATACGTCGCACCGCTCGCACCGGCGATGAAGCGCGTGACGAAGAGCCACGACACGTTCGGCACGAGGGCCATCGCGACGTAATCGAGGGCGAAGGTCGCGAGCGCCGCGAGTAAGACCGGCCGACGTCCGAACCGATCGCCGAGCGCGCCGACGATCGGCGCGCAGACGAACTGCACGAGCGCGAACGTGAAGGCGAGCGCGCCGCCGTATTTCGCCGCGTCGGCGATGTCGACGTGCGCGAGCGTCGCGATCAGACGCGGAAAGACCGGCAGCACGATGCCGAAGCTCATCGAGTCGACGAAGACGACCGCGAGGACGAATCGGAGCGCCGCCTGATCCATGCGCGCACCATACCATACTTGAAACCGCCGTTTCAAGTACGCGGGCCGGTCCGAATCGCGAGCCGCATTGAAACCGCCGTTTCACGTATGGTAGGATGCGCTCGTGTCGCGAACCGCAGATCCGAATCGGCGCGCCGAGCTCCTCGACGCCGCCGTCGACTACGCGTCGCGCAACGGTCTCGCGACGCTCCAACTCCGGCCGCTCGCGATCGCGCTCGGCGCGAGCCCGCGTCTCCTCCTCTATTACTTCGGTTCCAAAGAAGAGCTGATCGTCGCCGTGCTCGCGCGCGTCGGCGAGCGTCAACGCGAGGCGTTCGCGACGCTCGAAACCGATCCCGACTCGTTCGCCGTCACCGTCCGCGCCGCGTGGAAGATCCTGAGCGCGAAGAAAACGCTCCCGATCTTCAAGCTCTTCTTCGAGATCTACGGACTCGCGCTCGGCGAGCCCGAGCGTTTTCCGGGATTTTTCGCGCGGGCCGTCGGCGGATGGCTCGACTATCTCGAACCCTCGGCGCGACGCGACGGATATTCCGCCAAGGACGCGCGCGCGATCGCGACGACGATCCTCGCGGGCTACCGCGGATTTCTCCTCGATCTCTGCGCGACGGGCGAGCGCGGGCGGATCGCGCGCGCCGTCGAGTTCTGGATCGCGGGCCTCGACGCGATGCGGTCGCGTTAACGCGCGCCTACGGCGCGACGCACGTCGCGGCCGCCTGCGCGCGCGATGACTCGCGTTCCGCGCGCACGTCCGGGCGACGGTACCGCGCGCAGGCGAACGCGGCGAACGCGAGCGTGCAGGCGGCGAGGTCGAGGGCGGCGCTCGTTCCGAAGCGCGCGGCGACGAGACCGCCGATCGCGGGACCGACGATCTGCCCCGCACCGACCGTCGAGACGAGCGTCGCGAACGCGCGGGCGTAGCGTCCCGCGGGTTCGCGTTGTTGCGCGAGCGCGCCCATCATCGCCGGGACGCCGACGAAGCTCACGCCGAGCGCGAACGCGCCCGCGAGCACGGCGGCGCCCGACGAGGACGTGAGCAACAGCACGCCGATCGCGGAGAGCGCGCTCGCCGCCGCCACGGGCATGCCGTTGCGGTAGCGATCGACGAGCGGTCCCCACACGAGGGCGCCCGCGCTCCCCGCACCGCCGAGGATGACGACCGCGACGGAGAGCGGCGCCGCGTGCGACCGCGCGAGCGCGGCGCCGAAGAACGTGAACGCGCAGATGTAGCCGAAGCCGTACGCGCAATAGCCGAGGGCGAGCGCGAGATACTTGTGCGGCGACCAGAGTCCGATCGGCGCGCCGTCGTCGGGCGCGCTCGCACCGCCGTCGTCGCCGCCCGTGATCCGCGCGTAGCCGAGCGTCGCGATCGCGCCGAACGCCGCCATCGCGATCCAGGCCCCGCGCCACGCATCGCCCGCAAGCGGGATCGCCGTCACGCCGAGACCGACGAGCGCCATCCCCGCCGCTCCGCCCGCCCAGATGATCGACGCCGCGCGACCGCGCACCGCGGGCGACGCGCCGCGGACGGCGAGCGCGAGCGTGAGCGTGAGCGCGACGCCCGAGAACGCGCCGACCGCGAAGCGCAGGACGGCGAGCGTCACGAGATCGTGCACGAGCCCCGAAGCCGCCATCGCCGCGCACATCGCGAGGAGCGCGAAGGCGTTGACGCGCGAGCGATCGGCGCGCAGGGCGAGTCGCGTCGCCACGACCGAACCCGTGAAATACCCGGCGAAATTCCCCGCACCGATCGCGCCGTACGCATCGAGGCCGCCGCCGATCGACGCGCGCATCGACGGAACGAGAAGCCCGTACGCGAGTCGCGAGAATCCCATGATCGCCGCGAAGCACGCGGCGGCCCACCCGATGCGAAGCCACATTCCCGCATTCTCCCGTACCGACGTCCCGGACGCAAGCGACGCGACGAGGAGGGCGCATCGACGTCATCGATATCGCTCGGATATGGACGTCGGCGACGCGCTCTCGACCTTCGGCGCGGAATCCGCGTGAACCGCATCTACGAATGCGTCCCCAACGTGTCGGAAGGACGCGACGTCGCGGTGCTCGATGCGTGCGCGGCCGCGATCGAAGGCGCGGGCGTGCGGCTCGCGCATCGCACGAGCGACGTCGCGCACCATCGTAGCGTCTTCACGTTTTTCGGGACGCGCGAACGCGTGCTCGACGCCGCGCTCGCGCTCGCGCGCGTCGCACGCGATCGGATCGATCTGCGCGCGCACGACGGCGCGCATCCGCGGATCGGCGCGCTCGACGTCTTGCCCTTCGTCCCGTTCGCCGACGCGACGATCGCCGACGCGATC
>CAZZXB010000178.1:0-3701 GCA_964658025.1 uncultured Janthinobacterium sp. | reverse complement strand
TCGACCCAGGCTTTCGTGAGACCCGGAAGCACGTCGGAAGCCGCGCCCTTGAAGGTTCCCGCGAGGCGCGCCCCGTCGCGCTTGCGATACGGCGCGAGGTCCGGATCGAGCGCCGGTTGCAAGAGTTCGAGCTCGGGAAGATCGCGTCCGACGTTCATGCCGCGTTGCTTCGCATCGTCGCTTTGCGGGCTCGGCATCGGCGCGCCGGGTAAGAGCCATTCGACGCTCGCCTGATCGTCCGCCGCGACCGCGAGCGCACCCGACGCGATCGTCAACGCCGCGGCGAGCCCTAGCGGGAAGAGACGTTTCATGCAAACTCCTTGCGAACCGCGAGAGGTTGTATCCGGTCGCCGCGTATTTTTAGCGACCGGTTTCATCGTCGACGATTAACCTGTCTCGAGTCTGTCGAACGCCTTTCGCGAAGCGGTTTAAGGTTGTGGAAAGGTTGCGCGCGTATCCTCGTGCGCATGCGTTTCTTCGCGATTTCCGGCTCGTTATTCTGCGTCGCGATCTCGTATCTCGCCGCCCCCGCGTTCGCGGACGCGCCACCGTCGTCGTCGCCGAACGCGACGTGGGGCGCGCACCTGCTCTCGCTCGCGTCGAGCGGGCATCCGGAGATCGAGGCTGCGGCGATCTGTGCGAGCGAGACCGCCGGATCGCCGAGCGCGATCGTCGCCGCGTTCGGAACGAATCCGCCCGCGTGCGGCGACTCGCCGACGACCGATACGACGGTCCTGAAGGCGCCCGGAGCGCCGCTCATCACGCGCGGGCCGCTCGTCGATGTATCGGCTGCGCCGCTCGGCACGATCGTCCTCGCGCTCGATCCCGCTCGCGTTTCGCGTGAAAGCGCGGCGCGCGCGATCGCCGAGCGCGTTCGCGCGTTCGTCGCGAAACATATCATCAGCGTCGCCAACGTGCGCGACCCGTATCCGTATACGTCGTATCCGACGCAGACGCGCGCGCAGCAGATCGTCGACGCGTTGCTCGCGCGCCATCACGAGCTGATCGTGCTCGGCATGCACGTCACGTTGCCTACCGGGCCCAACGTCATGCTCGCCTCGAACATCGGCCGGATCGGAAAGCCGGCCGACGACGACGACACGCGCGTCTTCAAAACGGGCTCCGTGAATCACGAGGTGGCGAGTAACGGTCTGCGCTACGAAGTCGAGCTCGTGCTCGAGGATCGCGAGAAGCGCAACATCGGCGCGCTCGGAGTCGTGCTCCCCTATCACGCGGCGGCCGACAAACCGCGCCTCGACGCGCGGGCGACGGCGATCCGCGACGAGCTCGCGCGAGCGATTCCCGACGTCGCGACGCTCCTCGCCCCCGCCTCGGCGAACGCCGCGGCGTTGGCGCCCGCCGGAACGACGGCGCTCGTCGGCTACAAGGGCGACTTCGATCATCTGGCCTACGACCTCGCACGGAAGCGGCTCTATCTCGCGGGCGAGGACGGTGCGGAAGTCTACGCGTTCGATCTGACGTCGGGATCGATCGTGCATCGCATCGTCGGGCTCGGCGTACCGCATAGCTTGCTCGTCATGCCACGACGTCGTGAGGTGCTCGTTCTCGACGGCGGAAAACCCTCGCCTATTTTCGACGCGCAGACGCTACGGCGCAAACGTTCGTTGACGTTGCCCGCGGGCGCGGATTCGGTCGATTACGATGCATCGACCGGACGTCTCTGGGTCGTGACGGGAGGCAAGGATGTCGGTCAGCGCTCGAGCGCGCTCATCGAGATCGATCCCGCGGACGGCCGCATCTTCCATCGCGTGCCGTTCGCGAGCGATCACGTCGAAGCGCTCGCCGTCGAACAGCACGGCGACCGTCTCTACATCAACCTCACGAGCGAACATGAGATCGCGGTCGTCGACAAGCGGTCGGGCAAGGTGATCGCGCGGTGGCGCGTTCCGGGCCCGGGGATGAATTCGCCGATCGCGCTCGACGAAGCGTCGGATCGCCTGTTCGTCGTCACGCGAAAGCCGGGACGTATGCTCGTGATGAGTGGTCGAACGGGAAATGTCGTCGCGCAGTTCGCCGCTCCCGAGGGCGCCGACCAGGTCGTTTGGGATGCCGGGAATCGGCGCGTCTACGTGCCGGGCGGCGCGGGGAAAATCGGCGTGTACCAACAGCTGACCGCCGACCGGTACGGCGTGCTCCCGCGCGTGGCCAGCACCGCCGGCGCGAAGACGGCGATCCTCGTTCCGGCGATAAAGGCGTTTTTCGTCGCGGCATCGCCCGGGTCCACGCGGGTGGGCGGCGCGTTATTGCGATTCGACGTCGCGCCGCGCAGCTGATCGCAACACCCGCGCGTCGGCCAGCGCGACGGCACGCTCGCGGGCGCCGTCGCGGACGATGAGCGCGCCATCAGCGCCGATGCGACGGGCGGTCGCGTCTCGCGGGTGCGTCTCGCCGTCGATGAGGAGGCGGTAAGGGGTGCCTTCGAGTTCGGCGCGTCGCTCCCAGGCGCGGGCGATGCCGAGTGGGTCGTCGAGTTCGGGGAGCCGTCGCTCGAACGCATCGAGGATCGACCGCAAGATCGCCGGCCGATCCGCGACGCCGCTCGGCCGCCGCGGCTCGTCCCGCGAGGCGCGATCGGGATCCGCGCTCGCGTCGCGATCGGCGATCGCGCGCGGCGCGAAATCCGAGAGAAATGCCGGAGCGGGTTCGATCGCGTCGAGCTCGGGATGGCTTGGGGGGCGTCGGACGTTGAGTCCGACACCGCATCCGACCCACGCCTCGTTCCCGCTCACGCGCGAGACGCAGAGGATGCCGCTACATTTGCGCCCGTCGAGCAAGAGGTCGTTCGGCCATTGGAGCCCCACGCGCAGGCCGGTCGACGATTCGATGCCGTCGGCGACGCCGAGCGCCGTCCAGAACGTCGTCGCCCAGAGATGCGCGCTCGGGACCGCGCGCGGCAAGATCGCCGTGAACAAGAGCGACGATCCCGCGGGCGCGACCCACGCGCGTGCGTGCCGACCACGTCCGGCGCGCTGGTAATCGGCGACGATGACGACCCCGGCTTCCGCCGGCATGGCACGCGACGGAGTGCGATCGCGGCCGGATGCCGCGGTCTGCACGGTCGTATCGGCACCGGCCGCTTCCGAGAGCGCGCCGAGCAGTGCCGCGGCGTCGTCGTTCGTGCTGTCGGTGACGGGGACGTTACGAACCCGGAACGGCACCAGGCCCCCTCCGGCGGCGGCGCGTACGTAGGCGAGCGCTATGGCTATAGAACAAACGTTGATCCTCTGCAAATCCGACGCCGTCGCGCGCGGTCTCACGGGCGAGATCCTCGCGCGGTTCGAGCGCCGCGGTTACACCATCGCGGCGATGAAGCTCATGATGGTCGACGCCGACCGCGCGAAGAAGCATTACGCCGAACACGACGGCAAGCCGTTTTTCAAGGGGCTCGTCGACTATATCACGAGCGCGCCCATCGTGGCCCTCGTCGTCGAGGGTTCGGATGCGATCGAGGGGTGCCGCGCGACGATCGGCGCGACGAACCCCATCAAAGCCGCCCCCGGCTCGATCCGCGCCGACTTCGCGCAGACGATCGGTCGAAATCTCGTTCACGGCAGCGACTCTGCGGAAAGCGCGAAACGCGAGATCGCGATCTGGTTCGAACCGAGCGAGATCCTCTCGCGCCCGAACGACCTCGACAAGTGGCTCGTCGCTAACTAGCCCGACATCGGGTGCTCGGCCCG
>CAZZXB010000177.1:0-3816 GCA_964658025.1 uncultured Janthinobacterium sp. | reverse complement strand
CCGAACGCTTCGACGAACGCGAAGGTGCCGACGAGCGAGACGGGGATCGTGATCGCGGGGATGAGCGTCGTGCGGATGTCTTGTAAGAACACGTAGATCACGAAGACGACGAGCGCGATCGCGATCAGCAGGGTGATGATCACTTCCCGGAGCGATTCCGAGACGAAGAGCGTCGTGTCGTACGGGATCGCGAAATCGACGCCCGCCGGAAAATCCGGCTTGATGTCCGCGAGCGTCTTGCGGACGCCGTTCGCGACGTCGATCGCGTTCGCGCCGCTGCTCTGTTCGATGCCCATCCCGATCGTGTTCACGCCGTTGAAGAACAGATTCGACGAGTAGTCCTGCGCGCCGAGCTCGATCCGCGCGACCTGCGCGAGACGCACGATCGAACCGTCGGCGCCGTTTTTGACGACGATGTCGCCGAACTCGCCGACGTTCGCGAGCTGACCCGGAACGTGGACGCTGATCGTGCGCGTCTGGCTCGCGGGCCCCGGTGCCGCGCCGACCTGACCCGCGGGGACTTCGACGTTCTGATCCATCACGGCCGTCGTCACGTCGCTCGGCCCGAGACCGAAATGCTGGAGTTTTTGCGGATCGAGCCAGATGCGCATCGCGTACCGGCGCGCGCCGAAGATCGTCACGGAGCTCACGCCGCTCACGCGCAGGAGCGGATCGGAGACGTTGCGATCGAGATAGTTACTGAGATCGAGGAGCGTCGTGTTCTTACTCTTCGCCGTGAACGCGATCGCCATGATGAACGAGCCCTGCGTCTTCGTGATCTGGATGCCCGTCTGCGTGACCGCGGAGGGCAACGCGCCTTGCGCGTTCTGCACGCGGTTCTGCACGTCGACGGCGGCCGCGTCGACGTTGCGCGACGCATCGAAGGTGATCGTGATCGTCGAGACGCCGGCGTTCGAACTCGTCGACGACATGTACTTCATACCTTGCACGCCGTTGAGCTGTTCTTCGAGGGGATTCGTGACCGAGGCCTCGACGGTCGCGGCGTCGGCGCCGATATACGTGCTCGTCACGACGACCTGCGGCGGGGTGATCTGCGGGTACTGCGCGATCGGCAACACCGAGATCGACGCGATGCCGGCGAGCAGGATCAAGGCGGCGATGACGCCGGAGAGGATCGGGCGTCGGACGAAACGTTCGAGCATCTCCGCTTATCTCTGCGCGGGCGCGGGCGAGGGCGAGGCGACCGTGACGGGCGAGCCGTCTTGCAACCCGTTCGGTTGCGAGACGATCACCGCCGTGCCGGGCGAGATTCCGTTTCCCGTCACCTCCGCATACTGCGGCGTCTGCAAACCGACGTGCACCGGAAGACTCTTGGCCTTACCGTTCTCGATCGTGAAGACCGTCGCGTCGGCACCGGTGCCCTGGACCGCCACCAGCGGAACGGACGTCGTGTCGCGACGCTGTGCCTGCAGCGCCGTGACGAGCACGAGCATCCCGCCGCGCAACGCGTAATCGGCGTTCGGTTGGACGATCCGCACGCGATACGACAGCGTCCCCGTCGTCGGCGTCGTGTTCACGTCGAACACGGTTCCGTGAAACGTGCGACCGGGCAGACTCGAGGTCGTGAACGTCACGCTCTTGCCGCGGCCGACCGACGGGAGGTCGACGTCGGGGACGTTCGCGACGACGTAGACGGTCGACGTTTGCGAGACCTCGAGGATCGCGGTATTCGCGCCCGCGTACGCGCCGGGATCGAGCAATCGCTGCGTCACCTGACCGTCGAAGGGCGCGTAGATCGACGATTGCCGGATCTGCGCGCGGAGCAGTTCGACGTTCGCGCGGGCCGCGTCGAGCGCGGCGCCGTTCTGCGCGATCGTCGCCTGATCTTCGAGTCGCTGGTTCGTGTTCGTCAGCGCCGTTTGGAGTGCGGATCGCGCGCTCGCGACCGTCTGCTCCGAGGTGCGCTGGGTTTCGAGCGCGGCGACGTAGGCGGCACGGGCGGCTTGGAAGGTCGTCTCCGAGACGTACCCGTTCGTGAGGAGTTGTTTGTCCGCCTCGAACGTGAGCTTGTCGTTCGCGACCGCGGCTTTCGCCGAACGTACTTGGTTGTTCGCCGACTGCAACGATTGCCGCGCGGAGGCGACGGCCGACGAATACTGCTGCGACGCGACGGGCGCTTGCACTTCGCTCTTGTAGACGGTCGCCGAACCCTCGCGAGCCGTCGCCTCGTTGCTCGCGAGTTGGGCACGAAGCTGCGAGGTATCGAGCGTCGCGAGCAACTCGCCCTTCGTGACGAACTCGCCCTCGGTCGCATCGACGCTCGCGACCGTGCCGGCTTCCGCCGTGCTCAACGTCGACTGATAGAGCGGAGTGACCTGACCGTTAAAGGTGACGTACGTCGAAAGCGTCCGCCGAGCGACCGGAGCGGTCGAAACGCTGAGCGGCGGCGGCCCGCTCGCGGCCGGGGCTTTCGACCCGCAACCCGCGGCGAAGACGATCGCGACGGCCGTACCGTATCGAAGCACGCGCGTCGAACCCCGGAACGGCCGCCCTTTCGCAATTTCAGAGACCGATCCCACGCGCCTCACCTCATCCGTAATCGAGCGCTCGATGACGCTCGCTGCACATACGTGGTGCGAGAGAAAAAAGTGTCCCCCTTCCGTCAAGCGGTGCGTCGCCGCGCTCTACGGAGTGAGTCCGCGCGCTTTACTTCGTGTCGCCGCAGTCCCTCGTGCGCGTGCGCAACGTCGTTTCGGCGTCGTTGAGCTGCGTGACGACCGCGTCGAGCTTGGCGCGCAACGGGTCGTTCGCGTCGAAGGCGAGGTATAAGCGTTGGATATCGCTTTTGCTCGCCTCGACTCGCTTCAGCGCTCCCGCTTCGCGATTGCAGTCGCTCTGGATCTTGTCTTTTTGCGCGCGCGTCTCGGGCGGCGCCGTCGCGGCCAACGTCGATCCCGCCGCGAGGAGCGCGAGCCCGAGCCCGAGCGGGGCGACGATGGGTTTGAAGCTTTTCATAAATTCATTCTCCTGATGTCGAGCGGAACGGCTCGACGAACGTGCGCGAACACGAGCGGGAAACGCACCCCACCGCCCGTCGGTTCCACGTGCCGCAACCTTCCGCGCATGGCAGCGCAGCGGGCGCGCATCTCGCCGCGCTCGCCGGAACCGTCGCGCCGTGCTGCGCCGAACTGCGATCATGAGCGTGTTGCGAACGCTCGGCTCGCATAGCGCGATGCGAAGCCGGCCGCGCGTCGACGAAGAGCGCCGGGCTAGCGGACGCGGCGTCCGTCGCGATACGTCGGAACGAACCGCTTTCACGACAGGAGCTCCGATGATCGAATCCGTTTCCGCCGGACACGCGCGCGCGCTCGAGTTCGGCATGTACCGCGACGGCGACAACAATCTCGACGACGTCCAGGCCGCGACGATCGCGCAGGCGCTCCAGACGAGTAAGAGCGATCGTTCGATCGAGTTCACGGTCGAAGACACGACCGCGCGTCGCGGTTTCGAACCCGAGCACGTGCTGCGAACCGAGTCGTATTCGATCGCCGACGGCGTTATCGAGACGAACGTGAAGGTCTCCCCGCCGCGCGATCTCTCGGCACGTGCGGAGCTCACGAAGTTCGTCGCCCACACGCTCGACAACGCCGAGACCGCGCACGCGAAGCAGACGTGGATCGATCTCATCGACCACGGCGGGGGCGACGGCGGCGGCCTCCAATCCGATCACGGCTCGCCGAAGATCATGCGCGCCGACGACATCGCGGGCGCGATCGCCGACGGCGTCGCGCTGCACGCGAAAGAGCATCCGGAAGACGCGGGCCGCGGCGTCGACGGCGTCGTCGCGAACCAATG
>CAZZXB010000176.1:0-3910 GCA_964658025.1 uncultured Janthinobacterium sp. | reverse complement strand
TGATGGCGAGCGCGCTGCGCGTCGGTCTCGGCTTCCGTCAGGCGATCATCCTCGTGACCGACGAAGTCCCCGATCCCGCGCGACGCGAGCTCATGCGCGTGATCGGTCGCGCGAACATCGGCGTCAATCTCATCGACGCGCTCGACGAGATGAGCAAGAGCGTCCCCAGTAACGAGACGATGATGTTCGCGCGCGTCGTCCGCGTGCAATCGCAGACCGGCGGCGATCTCGCGAAGGTGCTCGAAAAACTCGCCACGACGATCCGCGATCGGCGCCGCGTGATGCGCAAGATGAGCGCGCTCACGGCGCAGGGCCGCTTCGGCGCCTGCATCATCGGCGGCTTGCCCCTGCTCGTCGGCGGTTTCGTCCTCGCGACGCAGGCGGATATGAAACAAGCGCTCCTCCACACGACGCCCGGTTGGTGTATGCTCGGCGCCGTCGCGCTCTTGGAAGCGGGCGCGATCTTCTTCCTCAACAAGATCCTGCAGCTGGATACGTAAGGCGATGTTTCTCTTCGGTATCCCCGTCGCGATCATCGCGATCACGATCGGTTTCGCGGTCGCGATCGGCCTGCTCGCGTACACGCTCATCCCGGTCAAGAGCGAGATCACGAAGCGCCTCGAACAGGCGGAATCGCTCTCGTGGGATCAAGGGACGCGGCGTTCCGACGCGTTCGCGAAGATCTTCAGCGACAAGCAACGCAGTAAGCTCTCGACGCGCCTGCAAGAAGCGGGCTGGTATACGATCTCGCCCGCGCAGATGGGGATGCGCGTCGTCGCGTTCGGCGTCGTCGGTCTCATGGCGGGTCTGCTGTTCGTCTTCACCATGGGCGAGATCACGCCGATGTACGTCGGCTGCGTCGCGCTCTTGGCGGGCGGCGGCGCGTACCTCCCCTTCTCGCGACTCGCGGCCGCGATCAAAAAACGCAAGACGGAGATCCAGAAGGCGCTCCCCGATTTTCTCGACATGCTCGCGTCGACCGTGCAGGCCGGTCTCGGCTTCAACGCGGCGCTCGCGCACGCGCAAGAAGTCGCGGCCGGGCCGCTCGGCGACGAGATCAAAGCGGCGCTCTCCGAAGTCCGACTCGGCCGCTCGAAGGCGGACGCTCTGCGGAGCATGGCGGATCGCGTCCGTCAGGAGCAACTCTCGGCCGTCGTGACCTCGGTCGTCCAGGCCGAACGGCTCGGTTCGAACATGGCGCAAGTCCTCGACGAACTCGCCGAGGAAGTGCGGAATCGGCGCATGATGCGCGCGGAAGAACTCGCGAATCTCATGCCGAGTAAGATGGTCATCCCCATGGCGCTCTTCATGTTGCCGGCGCTCTTCATCATGATTTTCGGCGGCATCGTCGCGCAGTACATGTCCGGCCAGCACTGATGGCGCACTGGGTCGGCCCGGTCGCGTTCGTCGCCTTCGCCTGCGCCGGCTACATCGCGACGGAGTTCGCGGAATGGCTCGTCGGGCGACTCGTCCGCTCCGGTGCCGAGGCGAAACCGCCCGTCGCGCAAGCGATTCGGATCGCCCTCGCGGTCGGAACGGGGTTCGTCGGGGCGGTCTACGTCGGACGCGGCACCGTGCCGCTCGGGATCGCCGTCATCTTACTCGCGTGCCTCACGCTCGACGTCGGCTGCTGCACGGATCTGCGCCTCGGTCGCCTGCCGGTCTACGTCACGGCGCCGGCGCTCGCGCTCGCGGCGTTCGTCACGCTCCTCGGCGGCGGATGGATCCCGCTCGTCGCCACGTTCGCGATCGTCCTCCCGTTCGCGTGCGCCGCATTCTTCTCGCGCGGTCGCAATCTCGGCTGGACCGACGTCCAGCTCATCGCGGTCGGCGCGCTCGTCCTCAATCCGCTCCTCGGCATCATGACGCTCGCGGGGACGTGCTTCCTCGCCGCGGGCGTCGCGCTCGCGCGTCGCAGGGCCGCCGATCCGATCGTCTTCGCGCCGTACCTCGCGGCGACGATCCAGCTCGCGTTACTCTCGCCCGGAGCCGTTCGCTAACGAGCTAACGCGGCCGGACGCCGTGCCAGATCTCGCGCAAGAACGACGCCGCATCCATCACGAGCCCGATCGTCTGCGTCGATCCGCGATCGGCGAGTTTCGTGACGCTCGCGGGATTGATGTCGACGCAGATCACCTTGCACGACGCGGGCAAGAGGTTGCCGACCGCGATCGAGTGGAGGAGCGTGCAGACCATGAGCGCCATGCCGACTTCCGGCACGATCGCGCGCATGGCGCGCTGCGCCGCGATGACGTCGGTCAGCACGTCGGGGAGCGGGCCGTCGTCGCGGATCGACCCCGCGAGCACGACCGGAATCTTTTTGCGATACGCTTCGAACATGATGCCGCTCGTGAGGCGGCCGCTCGCGATGCTGTTCGCGATGCCGCCGTCGGCGCGGATCCGATTGACGGTCCGCAGATGGTGGACGTGCCCCTCTTCCACCGGAAAGGCGTCGCCGAGATCGACGCCGAGGGACGTTCCGAAAAATTGCGATTCGATATCGTGCACGGCGAGCGCGTTGCCCGCGAAGAGCGCGTCGACGAAATCGTGACGGATCAGCCGCTCGAGATATTTCCCCGCACCCGTGTGCACGATCGCGGGGCCGCCGACGACGAGCACGCGTCGCCCGGCCGCGCGCGTCGCGAGTAATTCGCGCGCGATCTCGGCGATGAGCGACTCCTTGGGCTTCTCGCTCGAGACCGCGCTCGACATGAACTCGAACACGGCCTTCTGCCGCGGGCGCTGGAGCGCGAGGACGCGCACGCCTTCGTGGCCGACGACGACCGCCTCGCCCGCGCGCACGTCCGACGGCGCGACCGTCCGCGCGCCGTCCGGGTCGAGCACG
The DNA here is from genome assembly GCA_964658025.1 of uncultured Janthinobacterium sp. Lineage (GTDB taxonomy): Bacteria > Vulcanimicrobiota > Vulcanimicrobiia > Vulcanimicrobiales > Vulcanimicrobiaceae > CAZZXB01. Next base: position 1,065 of record CAZZXB010000176.1, on the reverse strand, counting down.
ATCGCGCAATCCATCTCGGGGAGCGTGACCGTGCGCCAATGCCCGTCCACGCGGACCTCGGTGACGAGGTTCGTCGTGGCGTAGAAGTCGTCGGGGAGCACGCCGTCGTTGGGCGACGCTTCGGTGACCGCATCCGTATCGTCGGCGACGAACGCGCCGACGTCGCGGAGTTTGTCGAGGAGCTCGTCGAGATGCACCTCGCTATCGGCTTCGATCGTCAGCCGCGACGTGCTCGGCTCGCCCGCGGTCTTGCCGATCGCGAAGTTATCGATCGTGTAGCGCGCGTGCTCGTTGTCCATGATGATCTCGAGCACCCGCCCGAACATCCCCGAATCCAGGATGTGCCCGCTGAGCTCGATCTCGCGGACGTACGCGCCGCCCGCCGCTCCTCCATTCGCCATCGGGTTCGGCTTCGAAGCGCCGCGCGGTTCGGCCCGCCGCGCGTCGAAGGCCGCCCCGTGGGGCTCATCTTCGTGCCGACGCCGCTCGGCAATCGCGGCGATATCACGCTACGCGCGCTCGACGCGCTCCGCGCGTGCGAACTGCTCGTCGCCGAAGACACGCGCACCGCGCGGCGTCTGCTCGCGCTCTACGATCTGCCGCTCCGGCCGATGCTCAGCTATCGCGAGCAGAACGCGGCCGCCGTCACCGAGTCGATCCTCGCGCGCGCGAGCGAGGCGAACGTCGTCGTCGTGACCGATGCGGGGATGCCGGGGATCTCCGATCCGGGTCGCGAGCTCGTCGTAGCGGCGCGCGCGGCCGGGATCGGCGTCGAGGTGTTACCGGGTGCGGTCGCGTTCGTCGTCGCGGCGGTACTCTCGGGATTTCCGCTCGACGACCTGCGCTTCGGCGGCTTCTTTCCGCGTGCCGCGGGCGAACGTCGGCGCGCCGCGGAGCTCGCGCTCGCATCGGGCGCGACGTATGCGTGGTACGAGTCGCCGCATCGGATCGTCGCCGCGCTCGAAACGTTCGCCGAGCTCTCGCCGGACGCGCGGCTCTTCGTCGCGCGCGAACTCACGAAGGTGCACGAGCAGCATCTCTTCGGAACCGCGCGCGAGATCGCGG
>CAZZXB010000175.1:0-3938 GCA_964658025.1 uncultured Janthinobacterium sp. | reverse complement strand
GAGATGAGGTTGCCCGCGCATTTCGGGCACATGCCGACGCCCGTCATCATCGCCTTGCGCACGTTCGGCGTCGGAAGTTCGGTGAGCGTTTTGAGCGAAGCCATCGCGCTTCCGCCGTTGCCGCCGTTCCCATTCCCGTTCGCATAGGGAGACGGTGAGATGAGATCGATCGAGAGCTGATTCGCGTCGATCTCGCCGCGCTCTTCCGGCGTGTAGGAGACGCGCGGTTCGGCGACCGTCACGACGTCGGCTTCGCCGCGCGGGTTGGGATCGGTTCCCGGAAGCGCGAGTGCGAGCGCCTTCGCGAGACCCTGCGAGATGCCGTCGGCGCAGGAGAGGGTCGTCGGGCCGTTGCCGTCGCGCATCTTGGGATTGGGGCAACGCATGCCTTCGAACTTCTCGATGAACTTCTGCGGATCGGCGCCGTAGCGCAAACCGACCGACATCGCGACGCCGAGCGCTTCGAGATACGATTGTTGGCACGAACCGCTCTTGCCGAGCTTGAAGAAGACTTCGAACGGACGACCGTTGTCGTCTTCGTTGAGCGTGATATAGAGCGGACCGCAACCGACGTTCGATTGCACCGTCCGCCCGCGCATGACGGGCGGACGCTGGCGATAGGATACCGGTTTGCTCGCGACGCGCAGTTCTTGCACGCGCGCTTGAAGCGATTCGACTTTGCCGACGAGCTTCGCGACCGTTTGCGCGCAGCTCGCATTCGTCGCGCGCAATTCCACATTCTCGCTTCGCAACGATTCGACTTTCGCGACGAGCGCGGCGATCGTCGCCTTGGTCCGGTCTTCCATGTCAGCTTACCTCGAGGAGGGCGTTGGCTTTGGCGAGCAACGCGTCGATGTCGAGTTCGTCGGTCGCTTTCGGTACGACCGCCGCCGGAGCGGCCGGAGTTGCGGGCACGTCGCGATTGACGTCCTTGATGTCGTTGTCTTTGGAGAACGTGACGACTTGTTCCGTACGCGAACCGTCGCGGTAATACGTGAAGCCCTTGCAACCGGATTCGTACGCGCGGAAGATCGCGCGCGCGACGTTCTCGCGCGTGTCGTCGTTCGGCGCGTTGATCGTTTTCGACACGGCATTATCGGTATGTTTCTGGAACGCGGCGAGCATGTCGACGTGTTCGTCGACGCTCACGTCGGCGGAGGTCGTGAAGACCTGCTGCCACTTTGCGGGGACCTCGGCGAGCCCTTTGACCGACCCGCGGTTCTCTTCGATCTTGCCGAGCAACTCGTCCGAGAAGAAACCTTCGCGTCGTGCGATCTTCTCGAAGAGCGGAACGACGTAATAGAGATGTTGCGGGCGACCTTCGGCGTCTTTCATGACGTGCTTCGTATACGCCATGCCGAAATACGGCTCGCATCCGAAGGCGCAACCCGCGATCATCGAGATCGTTCCCGTCGGGGCGATCGAGAGCAGCGCGGCATTGCGACGCGACCGTCCGTCGTTCGCGAAAATCGAGAGATGTTTGTTCGGAAAGTCGCCACGCTCGCCCGCGAGGAGTTCGCTCGTCTCCGCGGCTTTCGTTTGGATGAACGCCATGAGTTTCGCCGCGAACGCGATCGCTTCGGGAGAACCGTAGGCGATCTCGAGTTCGATCAGGAGTTCCGCGAAGCCCATGATGCCGAGACCGACGCGACGGTTATTCGTGACCATCTCTTGGATCTCGTGGATCGGATAGACGTTCGCGTCGATCACGTTATCGAGGAAGCGCAGCGCGAGCCCCGTCGTCTGTCCGAGACGATCCCAATCGACGTCCTTCGTCTTCGCGTCGAAAAAATGGCCGACGTTGATCGAGCCGAGATTGCACGAGTCGTATCCGTGAAGGAATTGTTCGCCACACGGATTCGTCGCCGTGATTTTCCCGAGTCCCGGAAGCGGGTTGACGTCGGGATGATCGAGGAATAGGACGCCGGGTTCGCCGTTCTGCCACGCGCCTTCGACGATCGCATCCCAGATCTCGCGCGCTCGGACCGTCCTTACGACTTCTTTGGTACGCGGATCGCGCAGGTCGAAGGGACCGTCGGCCTCGACGGCCGCCATGAACGCGTCCGTCACGCCGATCGAGATGTTGAAATTATTGATTTGGGTCTGAAGCAGTTCTTGCTTCATGTGGCCGAGTTGCGCGTCCGTGTAGCGACCCGTGTCGCTCATGCGATTCCAGAGCGCGCGATTCTCCGCGTCGAGCTCTTTCTTGCAACTCATGAAGTGATAGATATCGGGATGGTCGACCGAGAGCACGCCCATGTTCGCACCGCGACGGACGCCGCCTTGCTTGATCGAATCCGTCGCCGCGTTGAACACTTTCATGAACGACACGGGACCCGAGGCATCCTTGCCGGTCGAATGGACCTCGGCGCCCTGATGGCGGAGGTCGGAGAATGCAAATCCGGTACCCCCTCCCGATTTTTGAATCAACGCCATCGCTTTGAGATTGTAGAAGATGCCCTCGATCGAGTCGGGGACCGGCAAGACGAAGCAGGCCGACAACATCGAGAGCGGGCGACCCGCGTTCACCAAACACGGCGTGTTCGGCAAGAAATCGCGGCGCGCCATCATGTCGTAGAAGGCGTGCGCGACGCCGTCCGTCACGTGGTCGGCGTTGCGCCCGAGCTTTTCCGCGTACGGGCGTTCGGGTTCCGCGATCGCCGAGGCGACGCGCCAGAGAAACTCGACCGGCGTCTCGACGGTCCCGGCCGCGGTTTTCGCGAAATAGCGCTCCTTGAGGACGCGCGTCGCGTTCGCGTCGAAATCGGGTTCGGCGAGACCGGGCGGGACGGCGGAGACGATCGGGGCGGGTGCGTCGGGCATGAGAGGTGGCCTCCGGATATCTTGAACGATTCGAGGGACAGCGATCGAACGCCTGTTCGATACGAACGGCCGATTGCGACGCTCAGTGCGGTATATAGTACATCGTCCGACGCAACGACACAATATATGGTGGTCCAAAGAAATCGCCTTGTGTATCGACGGTCGACAAACGTCGATTTCTGCGAAGGCATCCGTGGACGCGCGGTGGATGCGGTCGAAGGCCTGCGAACAACGGCGAGGATAGCGGGGAGAGCGCGCGCAACGCCTCGTCCGGTGTTCCGACCCGACGGTTTTGCCGAGCGGCTCCGCGCCGTTTCCCTCGACGATCTCGCGACGCGCGGCTTTCGCGGCATCATCGTCGATCTCGACAACACGCTCGTCGGCTACGGCCACGACCGGCTCGATCCGGCCGACGCCGCGTGGATCGCGAGCGCCCGGGCGCGGGGTTTCGGCGTGTGTCTCGTCTCGAATAATTTCAACGGCCGCGTCACGCGCGTCGGCTCGGAGCTCGGGGTACCGTCGGTCCCGAGCGCGCTCAAACCGTTGCCGCGCGGCTTTCTCGCGGCGCTGCGGATCCTCGGCACGAGCAAACGCGAAACGGTCGTCGTCGGCGACCAACTCTTCACGGACGTCCTCGGGGCGAAGCTCGTCGGACTGCACGCGGTTCTGACGGAGCCGCTCGTGCCGCACGATTGGCTCGGCACGCGCGTGCTGCGGATGCTCGAGCGCGCGATCCTCGGGCGGGGGCGCGACGCGCGATGACGCCGCTCCGGCTCGCGGTGATCGGCGATCCGGTCGCCCACAGTAAGAGCCCCGAACTCCAGAGCGGCTTTCTCGCCGAGGCGGGTCTCGCCGGGACCTACGAAGCGATCCGCGTGGAAGCCGGCGACGGCGCGCGCGCGATCGAGGCGCTCCGCGACGCGGGATATCGCGGACTCAACGTCACGACGCCGCTCAAAGAAGAAGCCTTCGCGCGCGCCGACACGCGCGATCCGATCGCCACCGCGACGGGAGCGGTCAACACGCTCGTACTCGGCGTCGAGATCGCGGGCTACAACACGGACGGCGCGGGCGCGCTCGGCGCGCTCGCGGAGGCCGGCATGGGCGACGTCGCC
>CAZZXB010000174.1:0-3957 GCA_964658025.1 uncultured Janthinobacterium sp. | reverse complement strand
CCTCCGCCGCCGCGATAGCCGCCGCCCGCGTGCGGGCCGGCATGCGAGAAGCCGGGATGCGCGTAGTCGCCGTGATACTGGCCGCGTTGGACGGCTTGCGCCTGCGGACCGCGATACTCGTATCCGCCGCTCTCGTGCGGCGCCACGTAATCGTGTCCTTGGAATCCGCCGCCGCGGTAGACGTTATTCACGTGGATCGAATTGTAGACGCGCACGCCGTTGTAGTACCGATACGGTCCGCCGAACGACGGTCCGTGCCACCATCCCGGGCTCCCGAAGAAGAAGCCGAGCGAAACGGTCGGCCCGTAGTACGCCCAGGGATGACCGCCGTAATAATACGCGCCGGACTCGAAGTGATACGGCGTATCGATCTCGTTCGCGGCGAAATACGATCCCGCGTTGTACCCGAGGATGCTGACCACCATCCCCGGCGCGAGCGTGAGCCCGGTCGGATTGATGATCGTCCCTTGGTGGAGCTGGACGTCGTCGACGTAGCCCTTCTCGTCGCGGACTTCGAGCTGGTATCCGCCGTCGAAGTTCGTCACGCGACCGCGGATCTGCGCGTCGCCACCGCCCCCGCCGTCGGGTTCCGCGTAGGTGGGGACGTCTTGCGCGCCCGCCGCGACCGGCGCCGCGAAGGCGAGCGCCGCCACGAGGATCGCGAGTTTTGATGTGAACATGATACCGTTATAACGCGTACGCGCCGAGGTTAGGTGCGTCCGCCGACCTCGCGAAGATTAGGATTTGAAATCCAGCGGATTCACAGGAATTAGCGAGCGTAAAATTTTGCGACGTCGCGTTTGAGTTGGTGGTGGGCGACGGGGTTGAGGTAGATCATGTGGCCGGCGGGGTAGTAACCGTACGAGATGTTCGCCTGCAGCGCGGGCGGTAATCCGAGATGGCCGAGGGAGTATTCGGTCGCGAAGAACGGCGTCGCGAGATCGTAGATGCCGTTCGCGGAGAACACGTGGAGGTACGGATTGGTCTTCATCGCTTCGGAGAGATCGTCCGAGACGTCGACCGCGACCGGACTGCTCGTCCGTTCGCCGCGACCCCAGCCCCACTGGCGGTTGACGTCGCGGCTGAGGAATTCGTAGGCCGCATCGGTTTTGTAATGAAGATCTTCGCGAACGTACCGGTTGAAGGCGGCGGTGAACGCGCCGAAGACCGCATCGGACGACGGATCGGTATCGGCTTCGTCGGCGATCGGATCGAGGCTGAACGCGGAGAAGCGGCCGTCGTATCGGCCGACGGTCGATCCCCCGCCGTCGAGGAGTTGCTTCTCGAAGCGTCCCGGCGGCACGCGCAGGTTCGAACGGACGAGATAATCGAGCGGGAGCCCCGTGTCGTCGTGTAATTCTCTCGCGATCGCGTCGCGCTCGGCCGCGGGCAACGCGGCGCCCTTCGCGAGCGCCTGCGCGTACGGTCCGAGCGCGAACGTCCGGACGCCGCGTAAAAAGGTCGGAAGATCGGTCGGATCCGACGCGAGCCTGTGGTGGTAGGCGGCGACGGCGCTTTCGGTCGGTAAGAACAACTCGTACGGTTCGTCGTTGCCCGAGCGCGCGATCAGCGTGCCGAAATCGAGCACGTTCGACATGAGCACGACGCCCGTGACGGCGATCCCGTCTTTCTGTAGCATGTCCGCGAGCACGGCCGAACGCGTCGTTCCGTAACTCTCGCCGAAGAGATATTTCGGCGAGTTCCAGCGATCGTGCGTCGTGATGTACCGTCGCACGAATTGTTCGAACGCGCGCCCGTCGCCGTCGACGCTGTAGAAGTCTTTCGGCGTCCCCTTGCCCGCGATGCGGCTAAAGCCGGTCCCCACGGCATCGACGAAAACGAGATCGCTCTTGTCGAGCAAACTGTCGTCGTCGTCCACGAGGTCGTACGGCGGCGGCGGCGTCACGGCGCCGTTCGTCGTCACGACCATCCGCGGTCCGAGCGCGCCCATGTGGATGAGCGCCGACGATCCGCCCGGGCCGCCGTTGTACGCGAAGGTGATCGGACGGCGCGAACGATCGCCGAGGCCGTCGGCCGCGTAAGCGACGTAGAACACGCTCGCCGTCGGTTCGTCCTTGTCGTTCTCGAGCACGATCGTTCCGGCCGTCGCGGTATAGCGGATATCGCGGCCGCCGATTCGCGCCGTGTGGTGCGTGACGGCGTCGGGCACGTGCGGGACGGGAAGCGGCGCGGAACTCGCGCTCGGCGCGGGATCGGCGGCGAGGGCGGCCGCCGGAACGAAGATGCAGGCGACGAGCGACGCGCACGCGTGCGCGAGACGAGCGAGACGGGCCGAACGACGCGAAGGCATGGCGCTTCGTGCGTCTCGCACGCGAGAACCCCCTTCGGACGTTCGACGGGTTTGGCACTCGCGCGACCTGGCAACAACGGCGAGGCCATGCAAAATTCTACGACTCCGAACCCGGGCGTGCTGTTCACGCCGACGAAGCTCGGTGCTATCGAGCTCGCCAACCGGCTCGTGATGTCGCCGCTCACGCGCGATCGCGCCCGCCGTCCGGGCGACGTACCGGGCGAGATGAACGCGGAGTATTACGCGCAGCGCGCGACGGCGGGGATGATCGTCACGGAAGGCACGCAAGTGTCGCCGCAGGGCAAGGGCTACATCGACACGCCCGGGATCTACGATGCGGAGCAGGTTGCGGGTTGGAAGCTCGTGACGTCGCGCGTCCATGCCGAAGGCGGGAAGATCGTCGCGCAACTCTGGCACGTCGGACGGATGTCGCATCCGTCGCTCCAGCCGAACGGCGCGCTTCCGGTCGCCCCGTCGGCGCTCGCGTTCAAGGCCCAGGTCTTCGCGGAGACCGGCATGGTCGATTGCGTCACGCCGCGGGCGCTCGAAGCGAACGAACTCCCGGGGATCGTCGAAGATTTTCGTCGCGCGGCGCAAAACGCCGTCGATGCAGGCTTCGACGGCGTCGAGATCCACGGCGCGAACGGGTATCTCATCGATCAGTTCCTCAAATCGAAATCCAACGTTCGGACGGACGAGTACGGCGGATCCGTGGAAAATCGGTTGCGTTTCCCGCTCGAGATCGTCGATGCGGTCGTCGACGTGCTCGGCTCCGATCGCGTCGGGATCCGGATCGCACCGCAGACACGGTTCGGCGACGTCGAGGATGCCGAACCGATGGAGACCTTCGGCGCCTTCGTCGACGCGCTCGGCAAACGCGAGCTCGCGTTTCTCGACTGCATCGAAGGTCAGACGGGCGGGAAGCGCTCGATCCCGGGCGTCGATTACGGCGAGCTCAAGCGACGTTTCGGCGGTCCGTACCTCGCGAATAACGGCTATTCGCGCGATCTTGCGATCGAGGCGCTCGCGAGCGGTCGCGCCGATGCCGTCGTGTTCGGCCGCGCGTTTCTCGCGAATCCCGATCTCGTGGAGCGGTTTCGCGAGAACGCGCCGCTCAACGAACCCGATCAGAGCACGTTCTACGGCGGCGACGCGCACGGATACACCGATTATCCGACGCTCGAAAAGGCCTCGGCCGCGAAGTAAGGCGCGCGCGAACGGACGAGCGACGCGAGAAGGCGCGCGTCGATCGCGCGGAATCGCGCGCTCAACGCTCGAGTAACGCGAAGTCCGCGAAGTCGAATCCGGGTCCGACCGAGCACGATACGAGCGCGTAACCGTCCTCGTCGTGGACGAACGCGGAGAAGGCGGTCTCCGCGGGGACGATCGCGACGTACGGTCCGTTCGCTCCGATCCGCTGATCGGCGGTCTCGCCGCTCTGGGAGCGCGTGCGTACGACGAGGTCGGAGCCGCGCGCGAAATGCCACGTCTCGTCCGATGCGAGGCAATGCCAGGCGGAGCCGTCGCCCGACGTGATGAGATAGTAGATCGTCGTCAACGCCGCGCGCGTCCGACCGTCCGCGGTCGTCACGCGAGCGGCGCTTCGAAAGATCTCGCGATACCAACCGCCTTCGGGATGCGGCTCG
>CAZZXB010000173.1:0-4003 GCA_964658025.1 uncultured Janthinobacterium sp. | reverse complement strand
GGTAGACTTTCGCGACGTGCCGACGAGCGTCGGAAATCCGAGCGCGACGAGCCGGTCGAGCGCGCCCAAGATCGCGAGATTGTGGTCGGGCGTCTTTCCGAATCCGATGCCGGGATCGACGATCACGCGCTCGGGGGCGATCCCGGCGGCGACCGCGCGCGCGGCCTGCGCGTCGAGGTACGCGAGCACCTCGTCGACGACGTCGCCCGCATACCGCGCCTCGCGCGCGTTGTGCATCACGACGATCGGCACGTCGCGCGCGACCGCGAGCGCGAGCAGTTCGTCGTCCGCGCCCCAGATCGAGTTGAGGATATCCGCGCCCGCGTCGTGCGCGCGCGCGAACACGATCGGATCGAACGTGTCGATCGAGAGGATCGCGTTCGGCGCGCGTTCCCGCACGCCGCGCACGACGGGGAGCAACCGGCGCGACTCTTCGTCGCGGTCGATCGCCTCGGCACCCGGTCGCGACGACGCCGCGCCGATGTCGATCACGTCGGCGCAGGCCGCTTCGAGCGCGAGCGCGTGCGCGATCGCGTCGATCGGACCCGGAAGACCGTCGCCCGAAAACGAATCGGGCGTCGCGTTCACGATGCCCATCACGTACGTTCGCTCGCCCCACGGCAGGCGTCGCCCGCGCAACGCGAGCGCGCCGCGCGAACCGCTAAGAGCGGGGCGTGAGCGCATGCTCGAGCCACCAGTCGCGCAGGATCCCCGTCACGAACGTGGAGCCCGTCACGACGACGATCTGCAATCCGTCCGCGCCGCGCCGCGCCACGCCGAGGGCCTCGATCGGATCCTCGATCGTCCGCGACGTGATCCCGGCGAGCTCGGCGATGTTGGCGAGTCGCCCCGGCCGTTCGGCGACGCGCCCGGCCGTCGCGAACGACGTGAACACGAACGAGCCCGGCAGATCGAATAACGGGCGCAGGATCGCCGCGGCGTCCTTCGTCTCGGCGATCGCGACGACGAACGTGAAGCGACGATCGGGAAAGGTCTCGCGGAGCGCGGCCGCGAGCGACGACGCTTTGTCGACGTTGTGCGCCACGTCGAAGACGACGCTCGGGAAGCCCGGAAAGAATTCCATGCGCCCGGGGATCTGCAAGTTCGCGAAGCCCGTCTCGACCTGCGACTTCGTCGGACGGAGGTCTTCGGGAAGGCGTTCGAGCGCGACGAGCGCGGTCGCGGCGTTGCGTTGCTGGAAGCGGCCGAGCACCGGGAGCGCGAGTTCGTAGGTTTCGTTCTCGGTTTCGACCGCGAACGATTGGCCGTAGCGTTCGCTGCGGCGTTCGACGATCGTCGCGCGTTCGGCGACGTCGAAAAACGGCGTACCCGCGGCCTCGCACGCCGCGAGGATCGTCGCGCGCGCGACGCCGGTCGCGCCGGTCACGAGCGGCACGCCGCGCTTCGCGATCCCGGCCTTGTCCGTCGCGATCTCTTCGATCGTCTCGCCGAGGATATCGGTATGGTCGAGGCCGACGTTCGTGATGATCGAGACGACCGGCGCGACGAGGTTCGTGCCGTCGAGCAACCCGCCGATGCCGACTTCGATCACGGCGACGTCGACGCGCGCGCGCGCGAAGTAGAGAAACGCGAGCGCGAGCAACGTCTCGTAATACGAGGGTCGCGCGAACTCGCGCGCGGTCGCGTCGATCGCGGGCATCATCTCGGTGAGTAATTGCGCGAAGTCGTCGTTCGAGATCGGCCGGCCGTCGATCCGCGCGCGTTCGTTCATCGAACTCAGATGCGGCTTCGCGTGGAGCCCGGTCTTTTTGCCGCTCGCCTCGAGCGTCGCGGCGAGCATCGTCGCGGTCGATCCCTTGCCGCTCGTCCCGCCGACGTGGAGCGTCGGATACGTCAGATGCGGATCGCCGAGGTGGCCGAGAAACGCGGCCATGCGGTCGAGGCGCGTCGGCGTCCGACGCGAGATCGTCTCGTTGATCGTCCCGAGCAGATAGGCGGTCGCCGTTTCGTACGTCACGGGCTAACCGTCCGTGACGCGGTCGGCGAGCAGGTCGAGTGCGTGGGGAAGCGCGGGAAGCAACACCCCGAGCGTTTCGCGGACGGCCTTGGGACTGCCCGGTAGGTTGATGACGAGCGTCGCACCGCGAACGCCCGCGACCGCGCGCGAGAGCATCGCGGTCGGTACGATCGCGATCGACGCGGCGCGCATCGCCTCACCCATGCCCGGGACTTCGTAATCGAGCACCGCGGCCGTCGCTTGCGGCGTACGATCGCGCGGCGCGAGCCCGGTTCCGCCCGACGTAAGCACGAGCGGCATCCGGCGCCGATCGGCGAGTTCGATGAGTTCGGCCTGCAGGGCGGCGGGATCGTCCGCCATGACGCGTTCGTGTACGAGCGCGTACGCATCGCCGAGCGTCTCGCGCACGGCGGGGATGCATGCGTCGGGACGGATCCCGGCGGCGGCACGATCGGAGAGCACGACGACGGCGACATCGTAGATCATGTGCCCAAATCTTCCGCGCGCCACGTGCCGCTCTTGCCGCCGCGCTTTTCGACGAGGCGCACGGACTCGATGACGATCCCCTTGTCGAGCGATTTCGTCATATCGTACATCGTCAACGCCGCGACGCTCGCCGCGACCATCGCTTCCATCTCGACGCCCGTCGGCCCGACGGTGTGCGCGGAAGCCTCGATGCGTAAGAGCCCGGGCTCGGGCCACGCGAACGCCACCGCGACGCTCGCGAGCGCGAGCGGATGCGCGAGCGGGATGAGCGACGCCGTCCGCTTCGCCGCGAGGATCCCGGCGATGCGGGCGGCGGCGAACGCATCGCCTTTTCCGAGCGATGCGGCGCGAAGGGCGTCCGCGGCTTTCGATCCGAGCCGCACGTCGGCGCGCGCGATCGCGTGGCGTTCCGTCGCCGGCTTCGCGCCGACGTCGACCATGCGGACGTCGCCGTCCGCGTCGAGATGCGAGGGCGTCGTTACCGGAGCGTCGTCGCGGAATTCGATTGGAAGCGATACCACACGAGCGAGAGGACGGCGAGCACCATGAAGAGCACGGCGTGCGACATGTGACGCCCCGGATGCCCGGCGCCGATCTGCAGGATGCCCGTCGCGTAGAGCGCGGCGACGACGAAGAAGACGACGGCGAGAACGAGCGCGAGAGGTTTCACACGATGACCTTTGCGAGCGCGAGTGCGAGGGACGCGACCCCGAGGATCAAGCAATACCATCCGAACGGTCGCAAATCATGCGCCCCGAACCAGCGCGTCAGAAACGCGACGGACGCGTACGCGGTAATCGCGGCGAGCACCCCGCCGACGGCCGCCTGCGCGAGGACGCGTTGCGCGTCGGGTGCGAAGAGTTGCGGGATCTCGAGAACCGATGCCGCGAAGATGACGGGCGTCGCGAGCAGGAACGAATAACGCGCCGCGTCCTCGTGATCGAGACGCATGAGCAGCGCCGCGACGATCGACGAGCCCGACCGCGAGATCCCGGGAAGCAAGGCCGCCGATTGCGCGAACCCGACGATGCCGCCGTCGCGCCACGGTAACGTCGCGAGCGGCCGCGCGGGCACGGACGACGCGATCGCACGTTTGCGCAACCATTCGCCCGCGAACATCACGAGCGCGTTGAGGATGAGGAACGACGCGACGAGCGGGACCGATCCGAAAAACTGTCGGACCGGTTTTTCGAGAAAGAGTCCGAGGATCGCGACCGGGATCGTTCCGACGACGAGGAGCCAACCGACGTGTTCGTCGGGATCGTTCGAGAGTTTTCCGCGCGCCACGCTCGCGACGAGCGCGCGCACGATCCGGATCCAATCCCCGAGATAGAACAGGATGAGCGCGATCGCCGTGCCGAGATGGAGCGCGACGACGAAGGCGAGAAACGTGGGATCGCTACGGTCGACGTTCCAATGCAATAACGCCGGAACGAGGACCGTGTGGCCGAGGCTCGAGATCGGAAAGAGTTCGCTCGCGCCCTGCAAGACGGCGAGCACCATCGCTTGGAGCCACGTCACGAAGGAGCGTTACTGGCC
>CAZZXB010000172.1:0-4104 GCA_964658025.1 uncultured Janthinobacterium sp. | reverse complement strand
CGGACGAGCTGGCTCACGATCACGCGCTCCGCGCCGTTGATCATGAACGTGCCCTTGTCGGTCATGAGCGGAAAATCGCCCATGAAGATCTCTTGGTCCGGGATACCCTTGATCTCGCCCGACTCGGCCGTGATGAGGCGGACGCGCACGCGGAGCGGCGCGCTGTACGTCATGTCGCGCTCGCGACACTCTTCGACCGTGTACTTCGGCTCGCCGAGACTGTGCTCGCCGAACTCGAGGACGAGGTTGCCCGTGAAATCCTTGATCGGCGAGATCGATTCGAACGCGTCCTTGAGCCCGTCGGTGATGAACCACCGGAACGAGGCCTTCTGCAGTTCGATGAGATCGGGGAGCTCGAGAACGTCCTTGATCTTCGCGAACGAATAGCGCTTGAGCTTCGCGCCGGGATCCGCGTAACGTTCGACGATGAACGCCTCGGTCTCGGGCGCGAAAACGCCGGGTGCGACGGGCGCGAGGGTCGCGACCGCGGGGCCTTCCCCGGAGGACGCTTTACCCGTCGCTCGCTTCGGCCGACTCGCCTTGCCGGCAGGCGCTTTCGCGGCAGCAGAGGTTTTCGGACCCGTGGAATTCGCCATTATCTCTTTAATTCTCTCACTCGACCGTCGTGCACCCGATGCCATGCGAGCCGTCGAGCGGTTCGGGCGAAGCAAATCGCCCGTCGAACCGAGGACTCGAAAGCACAGGCGGGCATCGTATCACGCAGTACGTCGTTTGAGAAGGGGGTTCCGCGGCTTTTTCGTACGTACGCGATTAGCCCTTCTTATTTGTACGCCTTCCACACGTACAAAACGGGTGTTTTTCGGGGGTCGGGAGCGCGATGAACGACGAAAATGTGATAAAAAGCGAGCGAATCGCCCTCCGCGTCACGCCGACGACGCGGCGACTCCTCGAACTCGCGGCCGCGGCGACCGACCGGGATCTCTCCGGATTCGTCGTCTCGGCCGCCCGCGAACGCGCGGAGCGCATCGTCGCCGAGCGCGAAGTCTACCGCATCGACGCCGAAAATCGCGAGCGGTTTTTCGATCTCGTCGCGACGCCGCCCGGACCGAGCGACGCCCTCAAGGCGTTGTTCGGGTCGACCCGCTTTCGTACCGACGACGGCCGCGAATGATCGATCTTCTCGTCTCGCCGCTGGGCGACGACCACGACCTCCGCGACCTCGACGAGCCCTCGTTACGTCGCCGCCTACTCGCCGAGGCGGCGAAGCGCGCCGCGCGGACGTTCGTCGCGACGGGCCCCGCGGAGCCGCGCCGGGTGCTCGGATGCGCGACGCTCGGAAGATGCGACTTCCGTGCACGCGCGACGGGCGACACGCCCGCGTCCGATATCGCCGCCGTCTCGCTTCTCCGGCTCTTCGTGCGCGTCACGATGCGCGGACGCGGTCTCGGCGCGTTTCTCTTGCGCGAGGCGCTCTCGCGATCGCTCGCCGTCGCCCCGCACGTCGACGCGATCGCGATCGTCGCGTTCGCACCGACGCCGAGCGCTCGCGCGTTCTATACGAAATTCGGATTTCTCGCGATCGACGACGGCGAGCGGCTCGTCCTTCCGATGCGGACGGTCGCGCGCGCGCTCGCGTCGTTCCCGTAATCGCGCGTCCGATCGCGGATCGCACGTCGACGCGTGCGATCGGGGAACGGCGTTCTCTCTCGAGCGGCCGACCGAGACCGCTCGCCTCTCTCCGAAGGTCGTTATGTCGATCGAACGGTACGCACGCGCGCGCTCGCGGTCCTCACGTTCGTCGCGGGGCGCCGCGACGCTCGCGGCGCAAGCCGACCCGCAGGTGCAGGCATCTCCCACGCCCGCCATGTCGGCGATGCCCGGGATGTCGCCATCACCCGGCGCGTTGACCGGAACGGAGAAAGGCGAGAAGGGCGCTGCGCGCGCGCCGACGTCCACGGGGATGCGTCACCCGTCCCCTCGACTTCGCCGATGTAGGCCGATGCAGGACGGACGTGCGATCGAGAACGCGCGATCGCCGCGTCGGATCCAGAAAAGCAAAGAGAGAGGCCCGCGTCGTTCGATGCGGGCCTCTCCCTTTCGAGCAACGTTCGCTTACGATGCGACCGTCGTCCGCAAGCCTGGGCTTAGCGGTACGAGGAACTGCGCGTCGCGAAGCAATCGCGGCAATAGACGGGCTTGTCGCCACGCGGTTGGAACGGCACTTCCGCCGTCTGTCCGCACTGGCTGCAGGTCGTCTGGAACATCTCGCGCGCGCCGCGCGCGGATCCTCCGCCGCCGTTTCCTCCGTACGAAGTCGCTCCGCCGCCGCCGGCCGCACCGCGCTGCGCCTTACGCGCAGAACGACAGTCGGGGCAACGGTTCGGCTTGTTCTGGAAGCCTTTGCTCGCGAAGAACTGCTGTTCTCCGGAGCTGAAAATGAACTGGCTGTTGCAATCGACGCAGCTCAGGGTTTCATCGGTATACATTGGGGTTTGGTCTTCTCCGGGCGTCTGTTGGTTTCGGCCCCGCTGAGTACCTGATGGAGAGCTACGTGGCTAACTACCGGTCCGCGATGGTTTCGAGTCGGGCGGCGTGACGCCAGGGAAGTACCCGCTCCGACTACAGGCACTATAACACAGGTCGACCAAAATCGGATGCGTCGAATGGCAAATTCAGGAGGTCGGCGGGAGACCCGAGCGCTCGAGCGTTTTGCTCATGGGCCGATGCTCGATTCCGCCGTCCCAGAGCAGATCGCCGTCGTCGAAAAAGCCCGCGTCCAGGTAGAACGCGCGTGCGTGGAGTTGCGCGTGGAGATGCGCGCGAACGTAGCCCCGCCGTGTCGCCTCGGCGAGCAGCGCCGCGAGGATCTCGCGACCGTAACCGCGCCCGCGCGCGTCGCGCGCGACGGCCATGCGGCCGATCTGGACCGTTCGCCGGTCGCGCGCGTAGAAGCGACCCGTTCCGAGCGCGCGCGCGCCGTCGCGCGCGAGGGCGTGGACGGCGTCCGGATCGACCAGATCGTGTTCGTCGATCTCTTCCTCGATCGGAACGCCCTGCTCGTCGACGAACACGGCGACGCGGATCTGGGAGGCGACTCGCATCCGGTCGCGATCGCCCGTGCCGAATAATTCTACCGTCACCGTCTTGCTCGCGGTCGGTCTGCTCGAGCGGCGCGGCGCGCTCTTACTCGTAGCCTCGCGCTACGCGAACCATGCGGCACCGCTCTGGAACCTGCCCGGCGGCCGACTCCGTCACGGCGAACTGCTCGAAACGACGGTCCGACGGGAGTTTCTCGAAGAGGTCGGACTCGACGTCCGCGTCGGCGGCCTGCGCTACGTCGCCGAGTCATACGATCGCGCCACCGACACGCACTTCGTCTCGTCGGCGTTCGACGTTCGATCGACGGGCGAACCGCGCGCCGACACGCGGGACGCGCACGTCGTCGAAGCCGCTTGGGTCGACCGCGCCGATCTCGCCCGTCGTCTCACGGTCGCCGTCGTTCGCGAGCCGCTCGTCCGCCATCTCGCCGATCCCGCGCAACGTTATTTCGGATTCGCCGACGCCGGAATCACGATCGAGTTCGCCGACTCGTCGTAGAGTTGCCGGGCGTGACGCGACCGCTCGCGCGTGAGATCGTAGAGCACGATGTCGACGGGGCGCCCGCGGACGATCGCGCCGTTGCGTTGGCGCCGCGTTTCGACGAAACCGAGGCTCTCCAACAGCCGCCGCGAGGCGGCGTTCGCGGGAACGAAGCACGCCTCGATGCGGGCGACGTTCGTCTCCTCGAACGCGTAGGTCACGAGCGCGCGCGCCGCCTCGCGCGCGTACCCGCGACCGCGATACGATTTGAGCATGCTGTAACCGATCTCCGCCGCCCCGCTACCGATCTCGCCGATCCGTAGCGACATCCAACCGATCGCGACGCGCTCGTCGCGCAGGACGATCAGCCACTCGAAACGTCCGAGCGCGCGCGCGTCGAACTGTCGCGGACGCGCGGCGACGCGACGTTCGAATTCCTCGCGCGTGTAGCGCGGGACGTCTTGGAATTCGCGCAGGTTCGCGCTCTGCATGATCCGCCACAGGGTCGCCGCGTTCTGCGGCGTTACGGGTTCGAGCACGATGCGGGCGCTCTCGAGTCGCTTC
>CAZZXB010000171.1:0-4229 GCA_964658025.1 uncultured Janthinobacterium sp. | reverse complement strand
TCAAGCGATGTAGATCACACTTTTGCGCCGGAAGCCTGCCTTATTCCCCTAGCTACCTACGCATAATTGATGGTATTCCGTAAAAATTAACATGGCAATAGCCCGTGCGATACGAGACGCTCCGACGGAAGTATCACTGGTTCCGGGTTGCCGCAGGCCAGCTAAGCAGCTAACCGAGGCATTATTTGGCGGTTTTTAGACCGCTTTGGCCGAGCCGCTCGGGCCCGTCGCGCTACCCGATCCGACGAGACGCTTGCGACCGCGGAAGCGAGGCTTTCCGGTCGGCTGAGGGCCCGCTTGGTTGGCGGGGCGCTTCTTGTCGTTTTTCGGACGGCGATCCGAATTGAACGGGTCGCCCGCTTCTATTCGGGCGGTCGCCGCGGCGATCGCGTCGGGAAGGCTCGGGGCGCTTACGAGGTCGCGCGGGGCGCTGCGACCGTTGTTGAATGTCGCTACCCACAGTTCGCCGCGGCGCGTGATGTCGACGGTCCGCAACTCTTCGCTGATCGAGCGGCGGTCGACGTCGAGCATCCGTAGCGCGAAGGCCTCCGCGTTTTCGTGCGGCGCGATCCGCTTCGCCATCTTCACGAAGTTTGCGAACTTCTGATCGAAATGGGCGATCACGCGGCCTTTACGCGTCCGAGCGATCCGCAGCGGCGCCTGCTCGAGACGCCAGTGTTCGGCCGAAACCATCTGCCACGCGACGTTTTTCGGTTTGCCCGCCGCTACGAGTTCGAGGAGCGCGTTCTCGATCTGCTCGGCGTTGCGAACGCGGGCCGCCTCGCGCGGCGCCTTGGCGAACAGCTCCTCGTAATTTTTCGCGACGTCCGAGATCGGGCGGCCGAGCGCGTCGATCTGCGCCGGAAGACCCCACAGCGTCGGCAACGTGACGAGTTGGTGGCGGCGCGCTTTGTCGACGAGATCGATGATGATCGCATACGGCTTGCGGCTCTGCGCGATCGCCTCGCGCCGCGCTTGCGGCGTAGGCAGATGCGAGAGAAAGTAGGCGTCTTCGTCGAGCGGACGCAGGCCGCGGCCGGTGACCTGCGTGTACAGCGTCGTCGATTTCGTGGGCCGCGCGTTGATGATCACCTGAACGGACGGAACGTCGAAGCCTTCCAAATACAGACCGCAGTTCACGAGCACGTCGACCGAGTCGCGGCGGAAGCCCGATACGATGCGTTCGCGTTCGGCGCGCGGCGTGTCGCCGCTCGCGAACTCGGCCCGGATCCCGCGGCCTTTGAATAATTCGGCGACGTTTCGGGCGTGCTCGACCGAGGCCGTGAACACGAGCGCCTTCATCCCGGGCGTCAGCGTTTCGTAGGCTTCCAGCACGGCCGCGTTACGCTCTTCCGTGTCGACGGCGTCGGCGAGTTGCCCGATCACGAAATCGCCGGCTCTCGACGAAACGCCGTCGAGATCGATATCGGTCGATACCGCATACGAACGGACCGGAACGAGGTAGCCCGCATCGATCGAGGCGCGTGCGTCCATCTCGTAAACGGTGTCGGGGAAGATCTCGTTGAGCTCGACGCCGTCGCCGCGCTGCGGCGTCGCGGTGAAGCCGATCACGAGTGCGTCCGGCCGCTTCAAGACGATCTTGTCGAGGATCGCACGATACGTCGGCGCCGCCGCGTGATGCGCTTCGTCGATGACGAAGAGCGCGATGCGCCGCCCGAAACGGGTCGTGAAGCGCGCGAGTCGCGTGCCCGTCAACGTCTGTACGGTCGCGACGATGATGTTACACGATTCCGACGCGGTCTCGTCGGCCTTTTCGACGCCGACGATCGCGTCCGGGTTCTGCGCGCGCATCTTGTCGACCAACTGCGAGATCAATTCGTCGCGATGCGCGACGACGAGCGTCACGTCGGTCGGACGGAGTTCCAAGAGCTCCGGAAGCGTCGCGATGACGACGGTCTTTCCGAGCCCGGTCGCGAGGGAGACGAGTTGCGCGCGACAACCGCGTTGTCGCGCTTCTACAATCGCCTGCTGCGCCTCTTCCTGATACGGACGCAAGCGGAGGGTACTAAAATTCAAGTTGGGACCCTGTCATTACGGGGGTGACCGCGTTCAAAAATGGCGGGCGGAGCGACGAGCTCGACGCGAGTGCCGAGGCGATACTTGGAGTTAGGGCTCCGCGTCCCCTTCGTCCGCCGCGATGCGGGCGCGATACTCTTTTTCCGTCGCCAACCAGCCGGCGAAGCGTTGTTCGAAGATTTCGGGACGTAGGAGCATGAGATCGCGAAACGCCTCGAAACTGCGCTCGTGATATTCGTGGTATCGGCCGAGGAGTTCCGGACCTGTAACGAGCCCCTTTTCGATCACGACGTCGGCGAGTGCCCGCAAGCGTACCCGCAAAAAGGCGATCGTATCGAGCATGTTTCCGAACATCTCGAGCCCGACGGTCTCCGGATCCTCGATCGTCGGCAGCTCGCCTTCGATCTGCGGCAGGACGTCGGGCGGCGGATTATCACGGGCGATGACGCGTAACTCGCCGACCGTCTTGAACGTCTTACCGAACGCGCCCCACGTCAACGCGCCGTCGGCCGCCACGGAATAACTGAAGTTCTGGCCCGCGAGCATGTACGTCACGAGTTCCGCGTCGCCGGGCACGAGCTCGTGATCGTCGGGTAAGACGACGCTTCGACGTGCCGAGGCCTGGGATACGGTAACGGGCCGATCGTCCAAAACGCGGCTCCTCCAAACGAATAAACGGCGCGGATACCGGGCTCGCTTTTCGCCCCGCGCTTCCCGCGTCCCCTATTTCGACGGCCGAGGTACTAGAGCATCGCGCGCCGGAGATCGCCGAGGAGCGCGACGACGCGCGCGTTGAAACGGGCCGCGAGCGCGCCATCGATCACGCGATGGTCGTACGAGAGCGAGAGCGGTAAGATCAGGCGCGGTACGAACGTCTCGCCGTCCCACACGGGCCGCATCGTGGCGCGACTCACGCCGAGAATCGCGACTTCGGGCGCGTTGACGATCGGCGTGAACGACGTGCCGCCGATGCCGCCCAAACTCGAGATCGTGAACGTCGCGCCGCCGACGTCGGTCGGTGCGAGCTTTCCGTCGCGCGCCTTCGCCGCGAGGGCCGCCGTCTCGGAGGCGATCGCGAGGACGCCCTTGCGATCGACGTCGCGGACGACGGGGACGACGAGTCCGCCCGGCGTGTCGGCCGCGAATCCGAGATGGTAATAACGCTTGAGCACGAGCGCGTCGCCGTCGAGCGAGGCGTTGACTTCGGGAAACGCGCGTAACGCGGCGACGACGGCCGTCATCACGAATGCGAGCATCGTCACTTTCGCCGCACTCGATTCCGCGTTGAGCGTCTTACGGAACGCCTCGATCTCGGTGACGTCGGCTTCGTCGTTATTCGTGACGTGCGGGATCGTGAGCCAGCTCCGGTGCAGGCTCGGCCCCGAAATCCGCCGGATGCGCGACAACGGCACGACGTCGATCGGACCGTATTTCGCGAAATCGATCTTCGGAAGCTCCGGCAATCCGAACGGCATGCCGCCGGGCGCCGCCGAGGCAGGGGCGGCGACGGCCCCCGTGGCGACGACGCGCTTCACGAACGCCCGAACGTCGTCGCGCGTGATGCGCGCGTGCGGACCGCTCGGCGCGACCGCGCGCAGATCGACCCCGAGTTCGCGCGCGAAGCGTCGGACCGACGGGCTCGCATGAACGATGCCGTTGGTCTCGGTCGGCGAAGGCGCGACGGCCGCACCCGCGCCCGCGTCGCGGACGGTCGGCGTCGACGATGCGACGTCGGCGAAGGGTCGCGGCCCGTCGGTCGACGGTGCGCCGTTACCACGCACCGACGTCGGCGTCGGCGCTCCCGCGTCGTCCGCGCGTGCGGCGGACGGTACCGGCTTGCCGCCTACGACGGCGGGCTCGAGCGTCAGCAGTAACGTGCCTTCCGACACCTTGTCGCCGACCGCGACCGCGACGTCGCGAACGACGCCGGCCCGCGGCGCGGGCACGTCCATCGCGGTCTTCTCCGATTCGAGCGTCACGAGCGGCGTGTCGATCGCGATCGTGTCGCCCGGAGCGACGAGGATCTCGACGATCGGAACCCCCGCGAAATCGCCGATGTTCGGCACGCGGACGTCGACGGGCGTCGCGACCGCCGCACCCGGCGCATCGGGGACGGAAGCCGGAGCGACCGTCTCGCCGCGAGACGCGGGCGTCGCCGAGGAAGTGATAGCTGAGGCCGCTGGTGTGGGCCA
>CAZZXB010000170.1:0-4369 GCA_964658025.1 uncultured Janthinobacterium sp. | reverse complement strand
GGCGCCGCCGTCGACCGCGCGACCGGCGCGACGCGTTCGCGCGCGACGACCTTGGGCGTCCGCACGGGCGTCGGCGCGATCGTCGCGGGCGCGCTCGGCCGGTCGGTCGCGGCGTCGGTCGGAGCGTCCGTCGGATCGGGCGTCGGCGGCTCCGTCGGCGCGGGCGTGACGGCGTCGAACGGCGACGCGGTCGGCGCGGATCCCGACGCGATCGCGACGGGACGATCGGGCGCGGAACCGCCGCCGTGACTCACGAGCGACGCACCCGCGCCGATCACGAAACCGAGGACGACGACGCCGATGAGGATCGGAACGATCGGAAGCGAGGCGTTCGCATCGCGTTTCGGGGCGCGACGCGAGCGACGGGGAGGTTCGTTTTCGGACATCGATCGGACGACTTCGGCACGCTTCGCGCGCCGCCTCGCAAAACAAAGAGACCGCTCGTACGTCCGCGAAACGAGCGCGCGTGATCCGCGTTCCGATCCCGATCGATCTCGGCACCGTCGCCGCAACCGCGAGCGGCGCGTTCGCGCTCGCCACGCCGATCCGGATCGACCGGCTCATCGAGCTCGCCGTGTGCGAGGCGATCGGCGCGCGTTCGCCACGCGACAAACGCGAGCGGAGCGTCCGCAAGGCGCTCGGCGATTTCGCCCGCGGCGCGTTCGTCGTCGACGTCGACGGCCGACTCTTCGATCGCGGCGACGCGACCGTCGTCTGCGCGGGCGTCGCGACGTTACGCTTCTTCCTCACCGAGGAACGCCGCTCGCGCGCGCTCCCGTCGCGCTAGCGAATCCGCCGAGGCGCGCTCAGCGCGCGTGCGACTGGGCGCGCTCGCGCATCACGAGTTCGCCGTAGAGCGCGTTCGGCCACGCGAAATCGTCGCGCGTGAAACGCTCGGGCCAATTCGCGTCGAACGACTCGTGTAGGCGGTGGTCGCCGACGTCGGAGGCCGCGATGTACGAGAGCACGCGCTTGATCTCGGCGGGATCGGTCGTCGTCAGCGCCTGCGTGATGAGCGAGAGCGGCCACACGTAGCCGTGCGGCGTGTGCGGGCTCCCGATCCCGTTCGCATACTTCCCGCGATAGTAATACGGATTGCGATCGGAGAGCACGAAGCGCCGCGTGTTGCGGTACACGGGATCGTCCTGCGCGAGATAGCCGAAGTACGGAATCGATAACAGCGACGGAATGTTCGCGTCGTCCATGAAGTTCGTGTGGCCGTAGCCATCGACTTCGTAGGCGTAGATCTTCCCCGCGCCGACCACGTTCATCTTCGCGTACTGTTCGATCCCCGCTTGCACTTCGACCGAGAGACCCCACGCATTCGACGCGTCGCGGTCGTTGCGGTAGACCTGCTTCTCGATCGCGGAGAGTCGTTGCAGGACGACGGCCGCGAACATGTTGTCGGGCACGTTGTACTGATAGCGCGACGGATCGTCGGAGGGACGGAAGCCCGTCCAGATCATCCCCGTGTAGCGCACCCAGCTCCCCTTCCCGCCGTTGGCGAGATCGGGGTGCCGGTAGTGCGAACGTTTGTCGTGATGCTGTTCGTCGCGCAAGACCGCGAGCACGCGCTCGAACGCGAGGTTGACGTGTTTCGTGAAGATCGAACGGTCGCCCGTGGCGCGCCAGTACTTATCGGCGAACCAGATCGGATAGAGCAACGAATCGACTTCGAACTTGCGCTCCACGACCTTGTAATCCGACGAGAACGCGTTCGCGTACGGATCGAGCAGGATGTACGTCGCCTCGCGTTCGACGACGCCGCGAAGCGCGCTCGCCACGCGATCGTCGCTCGTCGCCTGGCCGATGTACGGCTCCATCACCGCACTCGCGTCGCGCAACCACTCCGCCTCGATATCGCCCGTCGAGACGTACGTCGTGCCGTCGCGTTGCGGGATCGCGTGTCGGTTGATCGCCTCGTCGAAGGCGGTGAGATAGATTTTCTGGAGCTTCCCCGAGAGGAGCTGCGTTTCGCTCGCCCGCGCGACGGTTATAGCGCTACATACGAGCGCGGCCACGACCGTGAAGATGAGAGCGCGCGCGAAGGACACACTCTAGCATCGGCGCTTTCGGACGCAAAACCTTGCGGTATAGCACACATTTCACGTTCTCACGTGTCGCCGCCGTAGCGTCCGCGCTGTTCTTCGTGCCGTCGCCGATCGCGGCGAGCGGGCCGTCGCTCTGGACGTACGCGACGGTGGGAAGCGACGATTTTTCGCTCGGCGCGGCGGGCGCGCGGACGTCGGTCGGCTATCGCGGACGCCAGACGCTCGCGATCGAGCGCCACGGCACGCACGTGCGCTATCGCGCGCGCGTGACCTACCTTCGTTCCGAGGGGCTCGCGCGCGAGCGCGCGACGGCGTCGTACGTCTCCGACGTCGCGACGTCGGGGACGCTCCTCTCGTCGTCCGATCGCGATCCCGATTATCTCACCGTGCTCGACCAGCCGTTCGCGGCCCAGCTCGACGCGCCGACGCTCGCCGACCTGCGCGATCTGCGCGGAACGCTGCCCTTCGATTTTCCCTCGCCGTACACGGGTTCGTCGCTTCACGGCTATCTCGAGCACGTCGCGGCCGGACCGATCGCGAGCCGCGCGTCGATCGGCGTCCGCTTCGAGGCCGCCGGGCGCATGCGCGGCGCCCTGCCCGATCGACCCGGAGCCTCGCTCGACGGCAAGATCGCCATGCGCGGGACGGCGTATTACGATCGCCGGTTCGCCGTCCTGCTCGTGCTCGAGACGACGGTGACGATTTCGGGGACCGTCTCGACGGGCGCGGCGAACGATCCCGTGACGATCGTCTACGCGCGGAGCATCCGTTTCGTCCGCTGAGGGTCCGTCCGTCCGCGAGGCAGAAAACGCCCAGCGTCTCCTCAATCAGAACTCGGAGTTACTCGTGGTCCCTCAAGCGAGGGCCGCCGAACGGAAAGCCGCCGCTCCCGCTGCGGCCCGGGCGCGGTCCGCGGAACTGCCGTCGACCGATCGGTTCGAACGCATCGTCGACGAATTCCAACGTCGCCTTTACGGGTTCGCGTTGCGTATGACGGGCAATCGCGAGGACGCCGAAGAGATCGTGCAGGACGCGTTTGTCCGCGCCTTTCGCGCGCTCGGCAAGATGACGGACGAACAACGCGCGGAACTCCGACTGCAACCGTGGCTCTACACGATTACGTTAAACGTAACGAGGAACCGGTTGCGCTCCAAGCGACCGACGAACGTGGCCCTCGACGCGCTCGCCGATCCCGACGCTCTGCTCAACAACACGCGTGAAGGTCCCGAACAACCGGAGCACGTCGTGGAGCGCGGAACGGATCTCGAACTCGTCGAGCAAGCCTTGTTGCAGTTGCCGATGCACCTGCGTGCGGCCGCGACGCTCCGGTTCATCGAAGGCCGCAGTCATCCCGAGATCGCGGAGATTCTGGACCAACCGATCGGGACGGTGAAATCGCACGTCCATCGTGCCGTGCGGATCCTGCGACGAATCCTCGGCCCGCAAGTCGGGCGGATCGTACCCTCGGAAGACTCGGGAGACTAGATACGCAGATGCGGTGTTGTGACGTCGAAGCGCTCTGGGATGCGATGCGCACGGGGGACGGCCCGCAAGACGAGATCGCCCTCGCCCATCTGCGACGGTGCCGCACGTGCCAGTCGGTGTACGAAGAATTCGAAGGCGTCGCGTATTGTCTGACGTGCCTGCCGATCGTCGAGCCGCCGGCGAGCCTCGTGCCGCGCATCCTCGAGCACGTCGCGGCGCTCCGTAGCGTCCTGCGCGCGCAAGCCCCCGACGAGTTCGCACGGATCGCGTCGCCGCTCGGCGACCTCGTCGTCGCGTGGAGCGCCCGGGGCATCTCGTTCGTCGGCATCGATCTCGGCGAGCCCGCGGAGAGCCAACACCGGCGCATCGAGCGACGTCTGCGCAAGCGCATCCGCGAAGCCGAGCCGCCGGCGTGGGTCCGCGAGACGCTCGCGTCGTTTTTCGCCGCCTGGCAGGCCGATTTCGAACGCATCGACGTCTCGGCACTCAGTCCGTTCGAGCAAGCCGCGCTCCGGAAAGCCGCGCAGATTCCGCCGGGCGAGGTCCGCTCGTACGGCTGGATCGCCCGCGAGATCGGGCATCCCCACGCCGCGCGCGCGGTCGGCCAAGCGATGGCGCGCAATCCGGTCGCACTGCTCTTCCCGTGCCACCGCGTCGTCGACGCGACGGGCGCGCTCCACAACTACGGATACGGCGTCGAGCTCAAGGCGCGGATCCTGCACATGGAAGGATACGAACCGCGCGCCGTCGCCACGACCAAGCGCGGCGCATCGCGCCGCGGCTGACGTCGATTGCGGTGCACGTCCGCGACGCGCTCGTCCGCCGTGCGGCGC
>CAZZXB010000169.1:0-4505 GCA_964658025.1 uncultured Janthinobacterium sp. | reverse complement strand
CGCGGGATCCGATTCGTCGCGATCGCGCCGCCGGTCGTCGCGAGCCCTCGGTGCGAGATTGCGCCGCCTACGCGTGCGTTTCGTATCCTCGTGCCAAACGCGCGCGGCGATGTTCGAGGCGAAGGCGAGCGCGCGTGTCGTGCCGACCGCGGGACCGCGGGATTCGGCGCGTCGGGCGAGCGGCGTTCGGGGCGATTTTTTCCGACGACGCCCCGGTTTCGTTCGCTACCGAAACGACGGTCGCGGGCGTGTGGACTTCCGATATGCGAACACCGCCCCATGCGAGGCGGTGTTCGGGTCTCGCGATGACCGAGCGCGGCGCCGTTAGCGTTGGAAGAAGACCGCCTCTTCGTATTCGAAATCCGCGTCGCGCGAGCCGTCGGTCTCGGGCATCGCGAAGTCGCGGCGCGTCGCACTTACGGATTGGCCTCCGGCGACCTCTCCGCCGTAACTGCGCAGGATGTCGAGCGCCGTCGCGGGGTCTTCGTCTTTCGGATCGATCGTCACGAGCGCGTCGCCCGCGTCGAGCGCGCCCTCGAGATTCCGCGCCGTCTCGCCCGGCACGCCGCGCGAGACGAGCGCGTCGACGAGGCTCTCCGTTCCGGAGAAGAAGCCGCCGGATTCGACCGTGATCGTCTCGCCCGACGGCGTCTCGGCGACGCTCGTCGTGCCGAGCCACGTGTGTTTGTACTTCGCTTTGTGGAGCGCGGAGATCGCCTCGCGCGCTTCCGAACGCGATTGAAAGCGCGCGACGATCGCGCGGGCGGGTTCGTCTTTTCGTTCGTGTTGCGTAGGTTCGGACATC
Source organism: uncultured Janthinobacterium sp. (assembly GCA_964658025.1). GTDB lineage: Bacteria > Vulcanimicrobiota > Vulcanimicrobiia > Vulcanimicrobiales > Vulcanimicrobiaceae > CAZZXB01. The sequence goes on along the minus strand of CAZZXB010000169.1, from coordinate 3,700 downwards.
GTGGATCCTCTTTCGTTCGTTGTTAGACGCGAGCGCCGCGTCCGGTGAGGATGTTGAACACCAGTAAGATGAGCGCGACGACGAGAACGAGGTGGATGAGTCCTCCGCCGATGTGGGCGACGAAGCCGATCAGCCAGAGAACGAACAGCACCGAAATAATCGCCCAAAGAATGCCTGCCACTGTGTTTCCTCCGTTGGAGCATAGCGATGCACGGGGCTCGGCGAATTCGTGCTCCCGGCGTACGACGGCGCGTTCGCGCCGTCCCGATCGTCGTCGACTCGCACGTGCGGCGGACGATTCACGACACTAAGACACGCCGCTCGCGCGTTCGGTCACATCCTCGGAGAAACGAAGGTCAGTCGTTCTCGATCGGCGGCAGCGGCGGCTCGCCGGACTCGACGACCGCGGCCGCGAGGAGCGAATTCGGAAAGATGATCTTGCGTCCGTCGTCGGTCCGCAAGATCATGCTCATGATATCGAAACGCTCGATCGTGCCGCACTGTCCTTCGACGCGCACGTAATCGCCGACCGCGAGATGGCGTTCCACGTAGCGCGCGGCGATGAGATTCTCGGCGAAGGCGCGCGCGCCCCAACCGCCCGCGATCGCGAGCCCCAAGGCGCAGCCGCCCAAGACGACGAGCAACACGTCGAAGAGGAACGACGACTCGACCGTGAGTTGTTCGAGCGCCATGAGCACGAAGAGCACGATGATCGCGGCGCGCAACACGCCGCCGACGACGTCGTGATAGAGCACGCCCGAGCGCAACATCGTGCGCGACGTTCCGCGACCGAGCACGTCGCCGAGGATGATGCCCCCGAGCACGAGGACCGCCGCGAGGACGACGTGCGGGAGATAGATGAGAAACGCGCCGAGCGAGGCCGAGATCGGTGCGAGTTCGAGGCGGCTGATCGCTTGGACGAACGCCGCGGCGAGGACGACGAAGAGCACGATGCGACCCACGACGCGCGCCGGTCGCATCCCGATGCCGACCCGTGCGAGATCGTCGTCGAGCCCCGTCCGCCGCCCGAGATCGTCGAACCCGGCGCGCGTGAGGACCGACGTGACGATGCGCGCCGCGATCGACCCGACGACGAGGCCGATGACGAAGATCACGAGGGCGTCGACGACGCTCGGTGCGTAGTGGGCGAACGCGGTCGCGTGACCGCGAACGTAGGTGTCGACCTCATTCATGTGCGTCGTCTTTCGTGGGACCGTTCGCGCGGCGTGGATCGCGGCTGGGCTCTTCGACGGCGAACAGGCTTCCGAATCCCCGGACGAAGGCGACGAAGAGGTTCAAGAGTTCGTTCGTGTTGACGATCGCGTGATTGCGAACGCGCAGGCGTTTTACGGCGCCCGGTACGAGATCGCGTCCCGGCCGATAGGCGACCCGCGACTGCTCTTCGAGAACGCGGTGCATCGCTTCGATACGGCCGACGCGTGCCCGACACGTCTCGCACGTCTCGAGATGGGCGCGGTCGGCGCGGGATCGCTCTCCCGGAAAACTCCGTTCGTCGAGCGTCTCGTCCGAGAGATGCGACGATCGACTCACGCGAGGCTCTCGGCCGACGCGGGACGCGCTTCGAGGATCATCTTCTTGAGCTGTGCCCGCCCGCGCGCGATGCGCATCTTTGCGGCCGAGAGGCCGCATCGCTGAAGTTCGGCGACCTCGGCGACGTCGTAGTCGTACATATCGCGCAGGACGACCGCGACGCGCTGGTCGACGGGCAGCTTACGGATGAGCCGCTCGATCTCGTCGCGCGCGCTCATGTCGAGCGCCGCCTTCTCCGGGGTCGGTCCGCGTTCGTCGACGAGATCGGCATCGGTCGCCGCGGCGCCGTCCTCGAGCGATTCGAATCGGAACTGTCGGCGCCGTCGCAAAAAATTGAGGCTGAGGTTGACCGCGATCTTACGCAACCACGCGCCGAAATTCGTGCCGTCCTCGAGGTCCGCGAGGCGCGCGTAGGCGCGAACCATCGCGTCTTGCGCGACGTCCTCGGCATCCGCGGGCTCGCCGAGGAGCCGGAGCGCCGCCGTGTACGCGCCGTTCTGGTGTCGCGAGAGGAGCGTCTCCGCGCACGAGATGTCGCCATCTTTCGCGCGCGCCACGAGCAAAGCGTCGTCCAAAAGCGTCCTTCTCGAACGAACGTACGCGATCGACTTTCGTGGCGGCTCGTGGATCCCCCCATGTATTGAAATAGGACACGCGGGGAACGGATTCGGTCACATGCCGATCCGTACCGATCTCCCCCAAGCACCACGGCGCCGGAGCCGCTTCCGGCGATTCTCCCGAGACCTTCCACCGGCGAGCGCGCCGCGTCCCGCGAGCCGCAATCCCGCTCGCGCTTTCGCCCCGCCGATCGGGTTCGCGATCGCCTTCTTCGCGTGGGCGGCGGCCGCCGCGTCGGCGACGTCCGGAGCCGGCGCGACGGCGAACACGACGCCGTACATGAGCGTCACCAGCATCTCGCAGCACGTCGGGTACACGTCGCACTTCAACTACCGAAATACGCAGTACGTCACGCGACCGTCGATCCTCGAGACCGCGAAGGCGAGCCCGTTCAAGATCTGGCGCGATAGTTCGGGTGTCGTCCCCGGGTCGCTCGCGACCCATCCCGGTCAGGATCTGAGCAATCTCCAGCACGAGACGCCCGTCCGCGAAGCGTTCGTCGAGCCGTGCGGGAACGAGTGGGATCACCACAACCTCGCGTCGCGCAACAACGCGGAAGACTGGGCGAGCGAAATGGTCGAATGTTATCGGTCGCAGATTCCGATCATCAAGCAAAAGTTTCCCGGCGAACCGATCGTCGGTTTCTCGCTCGCCGACGCGTTGCACGACACGCCGAAACTCGTCGCCGCCTTCAAGGCCGCGGGGATCGCGGTCCCGCTCGCCGACGTGCACCCCTCGTTCCATTGGAGCGAGTGCGGCGATAATCCGGAATCGCTCCGCTATACGCCGTTCGCGAAGATCATCGCCGCCGTGCGCGAGCTCGGCGACGATCCGTGGCTCACGGAATCCGGTTACGATACCTACGATCCGTCGCTCGTGACGACGCCGATCCCCGCCGATTCGCCGTACGGCCGTCCGTGCGCGATCCCGAACAAATACATCACGCCCTACGAGATCCGACAGGTCCTCTACCTACGCGATCTCGGCGTCAGCGAGATCATGTTCTATCAGTTCGCCGACGTCGTCGGCGACACGGTCTTCGGCGGGACGGGCGCGCTCGACGAAAACGGCCAGCCGAAGCCGCAGTACACCGGGATATTGAATCTCGTCCGACTCTACACGGATACGACGCGGAGCTCGGGACCGATGCCGCATCCGGCGATCGCGTTCGACGAGGGTGCGACGGTGATGCACAACGTCGCGCAGCGCAACGACGGCTCGCTCCTCATCGCCGAGTGGAACGCCGTTCGCGGTTTCGAATGGAAAACGCAACAACCGATCGCGAACCCGCCGATGTCCGCGACGGTCACGGTCGCGGGCTATCATCCGGTGGCCGTCCACGCATTCCAATACGACGGAACGGTAAGGACGTTGCCGGCAGCGACGACCGTTTCGAACCTCGGCGATAACGTGCAGGTACTCGAGTTCGCGCCGAACGCGGCGGAAAAATCGAAGTAGGCGGCGGGCGGGGGCAGACGGAGCGACCCGGCCGGCGAAGGTCTGCCGGGTGCGAGGCTCCGGTCCGCCGCCG
>CAZZXB010000168.1:0-4526 GCA_964658025.1 uncultured Janthinobacterium sp. | reverse complement strand
CGGATCCGGTCACGGAAACGCTGACGCTCACGGGTGCGGTACAGACGACGACGCTCCCGTGTTATAAGGACACGGTTATCAAGGCGACGATTCCCGCTAACAATAGCACTGCCGCCATGCCGATTACCGTCGCGATCGCGATTTCGGACAACGATAGTCTTGGGGTGACGGCCGCTCCGGCTGCGGGCGAAACGGTCATCGGATATACGAGTTTGTCGCCTAACGTGACCGTAAACTTTACGCCGAATACACCGATCGCGACGACCTTCACCTCGCCGTCGCTCATTACGGCCGGCCACACGTATCGCTTCGAAGTTCGCGTCCCCGAGTTCGGCGGTGTCGCGATCCAGTCAGGTGCTGCAACGCTTAGCGGCGACACGCTTTCGTTCGGTATCCAGCCGCCGGGAAGTTCGTTCAACGGCGGGGTTCACGGCGTGGTCGTCCTCTACAAAAAATAACGAGGTCGGCAGATACCAAGGCAAAAAGAGAATCGTCGTTGCGATTCTCTTTTTGCGCAGTGCGAATATCCGCCGAAGGAAAACGTGTCATTCGTGACGTGCGTGCCATGAGCCGCCGACGCGCGGTCGACGGGTCATCGACGTGAGAAGCACGCGCGTAACAATCCACGCGCGGCGTTCCCGACGAAAACATCTCGACTTCGAATCTCATCGGGCGTTAGGGACCGTTCGTAGGCGCGGCCCGATGCGAGCAAGTCATCGCGCAAGATTCCCGCGACCGCGCCGTTTGCGAGAAGCGGCGTGGCGAGCGCGCCGTCGATCTCGCAGAAGAACGTCGTTCGCGAACCGTCGGCGATCCGTCCGCACTCGTCGAGAAGAAGACCCTCGCTCGCGCGCGCGGAGCGGGCCTCGCGTGCGGCACGTTCGTACGCCGACCGTCGCGTCGTTTTGTGGCGGAACGCGGGATCGGTCGACGAGACCCGCGCCGACGTCACGACAAGGACGATCGGATCGCCCATCGATTCGAAACGCCGGATCGTGACGGAAGGCTCGCCCGATCGTGAAACCTCCAAGCGGAGGAGCCGATCGTCTTCGTCGCGCGCCGAACGCACGACACGGTCGTCGCTTTCATCGCCACGCGATCCCGCGCGTCGCATGCGCTCGTCGTCGCGGTCGACCATTGCGATGCGAGCGCCCGCCACCGCTCGTTCTTGGGGGAACAGCGACGCGCGAACGCATTCGATATCGATCGGAATGCCGCATGCGAACGCCGATCGTTCCAAGCGGCCGAGGTGCGCGTCGAGTCGCGGGATGCTTCCGTCGGCGCGTAGCAACATCGTCTCGATCAGACCGAACGGCTCGACGAGCGCGTCGAAGACGCGACGCTTCACGAGGATCTCCGCCCATTCGTCGCGCGCGTTCGAATCGGCGACGATGCCGCCGCCGATCCGCACGACGCCCGTGCCGGCCGTCGTATCGAGATCGAGCGTGCGGATGGCGACGTTCCAGATTCCGCGTAGCCCCGGATCGCAGTATCCGATCGTTCCCATCGCGATATCGCGTGGCGCGCGTTCCAGCGCGGCGATCCGTTCGAGCGCGGACCGCTTCGGCGCGCCCGTCACGCTCCCGCACGGAAACGTCGCGCGGATGACGTCGGAGAAGCGCGTTTCGGACGCGAGCGTTCCCTCGATCGTCGTCACCGCCGTCGAAAACGTCGGATACCGTTCGATGGTGAAGAGCTCGCCCGTCCGTACGTCGTCGCAGACGCGGTGCAGATCGTTGCGCAAGAGATCGACGATCATCACGTGTTCGGCGCGATTCTTCGCGCTATCGAGCTCGCGAGCCGCGTCGTTCGACGCGGTTCCTTTCATCGGCCGCGTCCGCACGCGTTCGCCGTCGAATTCCAAGAACAGTTCGGGCGAGAGCGAGAGGATCGTACGGCGCGCGGTTCGCACCGATGCCGCATAGCCGACGCGCGCGGACGCGCGGAGACGCGCGAAGAGCGTCTCGGGATCGCCCGAATACGCGAAGGCGAACGGTACCGTATAGTTTACTTGGTAGACGTCGCCCGCGTAGATCGATGCGCCGATCGCGGCGAGATCGCTCGCGTAACGTTCTCGCGTGAGGTCCGTGACGAGCGGTCCGAGCGAGGCGAGCGGCATCTCTTGCGAATCGTCGCTCGCCACGGCCTCGCTCGTACCGGAAAAGATGCCGATCTCGAGATACGGCCTTCCCTCTGGGAGCGGCGGCGTCGCCAGATCTTCGAACGCGGATCCCGCTTCGTACGCGATGTATCCCGCGACGCTCCACCCGTCGCGCAGCGCGTCGTCGCAACGCGCGAGCGCGGCGCACACGTCCGCGCGTTCGTGCGCGACGATCGTCGCGACCGGATCCGCGTAGCGACGTCTTCCGCCCGAGGCATAAGCTTCGACGATCATGTGGGTGACGACGGATGCATGGCGATGTCGATACGCGGCGCCTTCGCGCAGCCCGTCGGCCAGCCATTCGACGGCGATCGGACGCTTTTTCGCAGCGCGCGTCGCGGTCAAGCGGAGCGGACACCGATCGAAGCGTCGTACGAACGACGCGAACGACGCAACGTCGCGGCGAAGTGCGGTCAGCCTGCGTCGCATCCGACGTCGTTCGCACGATCGCGCTCGAGGTCGTCCATCGCGTTGCGGGCGCCCTGCGTGTCCTGGAGTGGACTGCGAACACGAGGTCGTACGTGCCGTGGAGGGCGAGCGGTGTTCTTGCGAGGAGACCGCTCACGATCGGCGATACGGCGTCGCGTTCGCCCGCGCCGGGGCCACCCGGGTTCCATCGCCGATCGAAAGCATCCGTGCGATTCGCGATAGTAACGCCGGACGGAGCGCGCTAGCATGCACCCATGGATCTGCGGTGGTCGAGCGTACGTCCGACGAAGGCGGCCTCATGGCGATGACGACCCGACGGCGTTCGTTTCTGCGCGCGGTCGGCGTGACCGCGTGCCTCCCCGCTACGCTCGGCGCCGCCCGAACCGAGCACACCGAAGCGATCTCGCTCTCTCATGCGCTCGTGATGAGCGGCGGCGGCGCCAGAGGAGCCTACGAGGCCGGGATCGTCTCCGCACTCGCCTCCCGAGCGGGCGTATCGGACGGACGGGTGCTCGCGCCGTACGGCATGGTCTGCGGGACCTCGATCGGAGCGATCAACGCGTGGTTCGTCGCGACGGGCCAGTACGGCGGTCTGCGCCGAGCTTGGAAGACGTTGGCCTCCGAAAACATCTTCGAACTCAAATCGAAGTACGTCACGCTCGACAAGCCGCATCGCTTCATCGGCGAACGTATCCGAGCCGCGATCCGACTCGCGACGGGTCTGACGAAAAACGAGACCGGCGTCGCGCGCACGCAGCCCGTGCTCGAATGGATGAACCGCAATATCGATCCGACGCTGCCGGTCCTCATCCCGTTGATCTGGGCGGTGACGAATCTGACGACCCGGTCGCCGGAGTATTTCTACCGCTTACCGACGACCATGAAAGGGCCGATGTCGACGGATCTTCTTCGCGCGCTGCGCTTCACGCTCGGTGAGGGCGCCGTGGTCCGCGAAGCGTCCGATGCGATCCTCCACCGTAGCTTGCTCGCCTCGGCCGCGGTCCCGGTCGTGTTCGATCCGGTGAAACTCGAAATGGCCGACGGCTCGATCGGGATGTACGTCGACGGCTCGATCGCGAGTAACGCGATGGTTTCGATCGCACGCACCGTGGCGAGGACGATTCACGTGATCCTCGTCGATCCGCCGAGTCAGAGCCAGCACTACGCGAATGCGATCGACGTCGTTATCGGGAGTTACGAGACGATGCAGCGGATCATGCTCGAGTCCGAAATGCGCGAAGTGCACTTCCAAACGTTGGGAAAGCGGGCCATCCGACGTCTCGCCCCGAGCGTGACGGTCGAGCTCGAGCGAAGCTCGCCCGAACTCGAGACGTTCTTTCGCGATCTACCCGCGGTCGATCTCGCGTACGTCCGACCCGAGGCGCCGCTTCCGGCCGGCTTCGCGTCGTTCGACGAGCAGCCGAAGCTCGACGCGACGTTCGCGATCGGAGAGGTCGACGGTCGGCGATCGTTCGTGCCCTACGCATGGCGGCGTTTCCGGGTCTGAATCGCGGCTTTTTGCGGCATCCGCGGCTCGACGCGGCGGATCGCGGCTCCGCCGCGGCCGATCCGATCGGCGACACCGGCCCGTACCGTTACCGGGGGCGGGTGCGATCGTGGCGCTCGCGACGGGAAGCGGGCACCGGGCGATTCATCGATCGATTCGGCCCCGTTCGCCGGTAGTTGCGACCGCGGGCAGTGCGTTCGCGCTACGATCGCGAGTTCGTCCAAGTCGTCCGTTTGCGTGAGATCCGTTGCGAGAGAAAACGGAAGAGTCGCCTCGAAAGTCGACCCCCGTGTTTATCGCGGATCGCGAAACGGCGTTACGAACACTTCCCGACGTAGCCGCACTGCTGGAGGCATTGGATGCAACCGCCCTGTGAGATGAGGTTGCCCGCGCATTTCGGGCACATGCCGACGCCCGTCATCATCGCCT
>CAZZXB010000167.1:0-4599 GCA_964658025.1 uncultured Janthinobacterium sp. | reverse complement strand
GCGCGCGCGATCTCGGCGCGCCGCTCGATCTCGTTCGCGCGGTCGCATCGGAGAGGAAGTTGCCCGTGGTGCTCTTCTGCGCGGGCGGCGTCTCGACGCCGGCCGACGCCGCGCTCATGATGCAACTCGGCGCCGAAGGCATCTTCGTCGGCAGCGGCATCTTCAAGGCGGCCGCGATCTACAAGAACGGTCTGCCCGAATACGACGAGAACGGCTTCCCGCGCGTCGATCCCGAGATCGCGCTGCGCTACGCGAAAGCCATCGTCGCGGCGACGACGCACTTCGACGATCCGAAGGCGATCGTCGAAGCCTCGAAGTCGCTCGCGGGCGCGAAACCGATGTACGGCATCGATCTGCGCCAACTCGACGAGCGTCAGCTCCTGAGCGTGCGCGGAACGTAACGATGTCGGGCGCCGGCGTCGTCGGCATCCTCGCACTCCAAGGCGACGTCGCGGAACACGCGCGTGCGTTCGAAACGATCGGCGTACGCGCGGTTCCCGTGAAGACGCGCGCCTCGCTCGATGCGGTCGACGCGCTCGTCGTGCCGGGCGGCGAATCGACGACCGTTATCCGTTTACTCGATCGCTTCGAACTCGCGGAACCGCTCGTCGCGCGCGTTCGGGGCGGCCTGCCCTTTTGGGGCACGTGCATGGGGATGATCGTCGCCGCGCGCGAGGTCGAAGGGATCGATCAGCGGACGCTCGGGCTTCTCGACGTGTCGGTCCGTCGCAACGCGTTCGGTCGTCAGATCGCTTCGGAAGAAGTGCCGATCGACGTGCCGGTCCTCGGCGCACCGGCCTTTCCCGCGGTGTTCATCCGCGCGCCGTGGATCGCGAGCGCGGGGCCGGACGTCGAGATCCTCGCATCGTACGGCGGGCACGGCGTGTTCGTCCGTCAGGGTCACGTGATGGGTTCGTCGTTTCATCCCGAACTCACGAGCGACGCGCGCGTACATCGGTACTTCTTGCGCGAGGTCGCATCGTTCGCGATCGGCGCGCGTTAGCGCCGGTTTCGTCCGGCGGCGATCTCGAGCTCGACGCGAGCACCGACGATCCGCGCTCGGATCGCACGCGTTCCTCGGCGATCGGAATCGCATCGGTCGAGCCGTCTTCGCGGCTTCGGAGCGACGCTTCGGGCCGCTACCGCGCGCTCTCCGCGACCGGCGGGGTCTCGAGGCTTCGGGCCGCATCCGAAACGCTCGCATAGCGAGCGTATTCGGTCAGGTCTTGGCGGTAATGCGCGTGGCCGACGAAGGGGCCGATGCGTCCGACGAATTCGCCACGAATGCCGGTCGGCAGCCACGTTCCTGCGACCGGACCCCAGGTCGCGTTGAGGCTCCCGCCCGTCGTCGGCCACGGGAGCTTGTACGGCGTCTCGGTGCTCGATACGATGCGGCCGGTCGCGCGATCGACGACGAGCGAACCGTACGCATGAGCGACGTCGTGCGCGGCGCTCTCGAATCCGATCGAGATTTCGCCCGCCGCGCACGACGCGCAGGCCGTCGACGCGTAACGATATTCTCCCAGATATTCGGCACGGTACGGATCGTGTAGGGGAGGCTGGCGTGGATCGGGGGCGTCGCTGCTACGTACGAGCCGTCCGTCTCGAAACACGAACCACGTGCGAGCGCGAATCGTCTTACGAAAAACGGGAGCGTCGATGCGGAGATCGCTCGAGGAACGGACGCCGAGGATGCCTTGCGTCGATGCCGCATAGGTCCGCGCCATACGCCCCACGATCGATGCGACGTCGTCGGCGCTAACGTCGGACGTCGATGCGACGGCGAGCGGCGTCGCGGCGTACGAAAGGCTCGCGATTGCGAACGCGAGCGGTGTCGCGCGACGAAGGCTACCGGCGAGGATCGATGATGCCACGACGCTATCCTCGCAGATTACGGACCGCGATGCGGACGGGGAATTTCGGCCGATCGTCCACGACGAGAACGTCCGTCGTCCCGCGGGACGACTCGAGCGTGGGGTATGCGATGCGTTCTGTCATACATATCGTCCGTTGCGGAAAGGCATATATCCGATGCACGAAATGCGACGTCCGTAAGGTTGGAAAAGGTTCCCTCTCACCGACGGTACGCAGAGAGGAATCGCGTCGAGCGAATCGCTCGTGTCGGACCGATGCACGTGCACGTCGCCGGGGAGTTTCGAAGACGGCGTTCGCGCCGGATGGGCCGCTTTTCGTAACGCCGACCTCGACCGTCGCGACGATCGGAGCCTCGACGTTGCCGTTCTCGGGTCGACGTTCGTCGGTTAGACGTCGATGAGGACTCGCTCGCTACTCGGCGTGAGCGGCGCCGATCTCGGACGGGTTTACGTTGGTCGTTCGGCGACGCAACGCGGCGCGCTGCGCTTAAACGTGAGGATCGAGAGATTATGATAAGAGCGAGGATGGCACTCGTCGCATCCGCATTGCTCGCCTGCGGTGCGATCAGCGACGCGCAGGAGCCGGCGGCGAGGCCCGCCGTTACGCCGTGCGCGACGAATCAAATCTCGACCGCCACCGATGCCGAAGGCGGGAATTTCGACGGTATGAGTCATGGCGGCGCGCTCCTCGTGCTGCGAAACACGTCGCCGACCGCGTGCGCGCTCGCGCCGTTTCCGAAACTCGTCGCGAACGACGAGCACGGGAGAGCGCTCGACGTAGGCTTCGACGTCACGACGGGCTTCGAGGGGCCGGTCGTGAACGGCAAACGCCTTCCGATCGGGCACGGACCCGTCGTGTTGCCGATCGTCGTCGCGGGGGGCGCCGAGGCGACGTCGACGATGCGTTGGGTCTCGAGTCCGGTATTCGATCGCAGCGTCTGCGTCGACGTTGCATCGCTCGCCGTCGAGGTCGGCGGAAATCCGATTCGTACCGCCGTCTCCGCGCACGTCTGCGGTTCGGATGCAGGTCACATTCGCATTACCGCGAGCCGACTCGCCCTCGATCCGGTGTATACACCGTAACGTTCGACCGGGAGCGTCGAGCGCGCTTTCTTAAGGCGACCTAAGGTTCCCGTTAGTTCGTAATTAAAACGCCGGCCGTTCCGAACGCGGTGCGTACCGATAGCGTAAAACTACGGTCATACTTCCGCGCTCCGAACGGAGATTCATCACGTGAACGTTTCTAAACCCGCTCTCATCTTGTTCTTCGCACTCGGCTCCGTCGTCGCGCCGCAGGTCGCGAGCGCGCAGAGTTTCGGGATCGGCGTCTCGATCAACCTCGCACCGCCGGCGCTCCCCGTGTACGCGCAACCGCCGTGCCCGACGCCGGGCTATCTCTGGACGCCCGGGTATTGGGGCTACGCGAACACGGGCTATTATTGGGTCCCGGGCGTGTGGGTCGCCCCGCCGCAGGTCGGCCTGCTCTGGACGCCCGGGTATTGGGGCTTCGGCGGCGGTTACTATAACTGGCACCCGGGTTTCTGGGGCGAACACGTCGGCTACTACGGCGGTATCAACTACGGCTTCGGCTACACGGGCGTCGGGTTTTTCGGCGGACGCTGGGCCGGCGGTACGTTCAGCTACAACACGGCGTACGCGAACGTCGACCGAACCTTCATCCGCAACACCTACGTCGATCGTACGGTCGTCAACAATACCTACATCGACAACCACTACAGTTACAACGGTCCGGGCGGAGCCGACGCGCGCGAGACGCCGGATCAACGGCAGTACGAGCGCGAGCAACATTTCGACGCGACGTCGATTCAACTCGCGCACCAGAACGTCGCCGGGAACGATCGCGCGCAGTTCGCATCGTACAATCACGGCGAGCCGGGCACGACCGCGATGAATTCCGTGAACGGTCGCCGTTACGACCAGCAGGGTCGGATCGCGAACGGCGTGGGCTCGGGCGAACTCACGACGGGCGAGACGAAGAATCTCGAGAACCGCGAATCGAACCTCAACGGTACGATCCGTGCCGATCGCAGCGCGAACGGCGGGACGCTGACGCCGCAGGAACGCCGGCAGGTCGAGGGTCGCCAGAATACTATCAGCCGTTCGATCTACGACGACAAACACAACGGCGCCGTCCAGCAATACGGCAACACCGAGGTCGGACAGCGTCGCTACGACCAACAGCAGCGCGTCGCGCACGGGATCGCGAGCGGTCAGATCACCCCGCGCGGTGCCGCGAACACGGAGCAACGTTTCCAGAACATCAACCGCTCGATCTACAACGATCGCGCCGCGAACGGCGGCCGCCTGACGCAAGGCGAACGCTACAACATCAATCGCCGTCAGAACGGCGTGAGTCGGCAGATCTACCGCCAGAAGCACAACGCCGCGCACGCGCCGCGATGAGCGCGCGCGTGAAGACGCAGCTCCGCATTCCGACGGTCGCCCTCGCGGGACTGGCGAGCGCGACCCTGCTCGGCGGATGCGGCGGCGGAACGGGCTCGGCTCCGGCCGGGCCCGTCCCCGTCGTTTCCGCGACGCCGACGGGTTCGCCGACCGCGCTTCCCGCCGGGAAGATCCAGCACGTCGTCATCGTGATCCAAGAGAATCGAACCGTCGATAATCTGTTCAACGGATTCCCCGGCGCCGATACGGTCTCGAGCGGGACCACGAGCACGGGCGCGACCGTGCCGCTCCGACCCGTCGC
>CAZZXB010000166.1:0-4691 GCA_964658025.1 uncultured Janthinobacterium sp. | reverse complement strand
GGCGAACGCCGGAAAGGGGATCGAGGCCGCGCCGATCGCCGCGAGCGATCCGCCCACGAAATGCCGTCGATTCATCATGTCGTGCTCCTTACGGGGTCGACCGCTCGGACGCGAGCGTCGAACGCGTGTATCGTACCGGAATCGGGACGGGCGAACCAGAGGGTAGTCGCCGATGACATCGCCTCCCCGACCCCGAGAACCGAAGCTTGCGGACCTTCGACTCGCGAAATCGAACGATTGCCCGACGCCGTCGATCGCCGCATCCTGCAAGAACTCAGCGCCGACGCGCGGATCTCCTTCGGCGAGCTCGCACGGATCGTCGGACCGAACGCACCTTCCGTCGCCGAGTGAGTCAAGCGTTTGCGAGAGGCGAACTGCCGACGGGTTTTCTCGCGAAGGTCGACCTCGCGAAAGCCGGGTCGGCGACGATCGCGACGTTCGTCATCCCGCGGTGTCACGCGGGACGGTGTCTCCGACGCGAGGGCGATCGCAAACGATTCCCCGAGATATCCGACGGCTATCGGATCTCGGGCGATCGCTGTTCGCCCCTCAAGGTCAACACCGATTCGATCGATCACCTCGAGGGCGTGCTCGATCGCATGTCCGAGTACGGTCAGACGAGCACGATCTTCGTGCTGAACTCGCGCTGGGACGAGTGAATGGAGCCGCGCGCTCGCTCCACGCGAACGATCCGCGCGATAGGAATGAAGGCGCGTCCGTTTCGTTCGGAGGGCGCGATCGCACGACGACGAGCGCGGAACCGCGCGTCCGGTGCGGAACGTTCGCGCCATGGATGTCGACGTTCGAACCCTGCCGTGGGAGAAAGCTTACGGCCTGCTCATCGGAAGCGTGATCCCGAGACCGATCGCGTGGGTCTCGACCGTCGGCGCGGACGGCGTCTACAACGTCGCCCCATTTTCGTTCTTCAACGCGTTCTGTCCGCGGCCGATGATGCTCGGCTTCTCGATGATGAACGCGGACGACCGCCCGCGCAAGGACACCCTCGCGAACGTCGTCGCGACGCGCGAGTTCGCGATCAACCTCGCGAACGAAGACGTGCTCGAGCAGATGGATCTCACGTCGCGCCCGATCCCCGCGAGCGCGAGCGAGTTCGAAGACGTCGGCCTCACGCCGAAGGCGTCGGTCGTCATCCGTCCGCCGAGCGTCGCGGAAGCGCCCGTGACCTTCGAGTGTCGTCTCTTCCAGATCGTCGACTTCGGCGGTAATCCCGGCGCGGGCTCGCTCGTCATCGGCGAATGCGTCCATCTCCACATCGCCGACGACGTGATGCGCGACGGTCGCGTCGATCCGCTCTTACTGAAACCCGTCGCGCGCCTCGGCGGCGGAACCTACGCGCGCCCGCAGATCCTCGACTACGAACGCCACGATCGGCGGTCGCGCTGACTACTGTCGACGTGCGTATCCCGTCAGTTCCGCGTAGCCCGAGCCGAGCGGCGTTCCCGGCGGTTCGGCCCGTGCGATGTCGGCCGCACCGACCCACGCGGGAGCACCGCCCGCGCGCGGCACGACTTCTTGATCGCGGACGACGGGCTCGATCGCCAGCGTATCCGCGACGTCGCGAAGCGAGAGCCGCCAGACGTCCGGATACGCGCCTCCGTCGTACGGACTACGCCAGCGCGCGCCGCCGCGATCGACGAGTTCGATCGCGTCGGGATCGAGCGCGCGGCTCGTCCCATCGGCCTCGACGAGACGTCCGCCGATCGGGATGGTCGGGCCATCGGCCACGACGCTCGACGCGCGGGGTTCGGAACGACCGGAACGATCGCGAACGACGTACGTTCCGTCGTCGAGGCGTCGTGCGAACAACGTCAGCTCTCTGCCGTTGTCCAACTGTAATTCGTAACGATCGCTCCCGCGTTCGCCGACGGGCGCGCGCGTCGTGCGATATTCGTGATCGAGCCAGGCATCGCCGACGACGTCGAAGCGACGCCGGTCGATCGCGAGCGAGCCCGTCGCCCGCATGCGCGTGAAGGCATAACCCGCGTACGCGGGCGAGGGCGAAGCACGCTTGAGCGGTCGCAACGCGAGACGTAAAGACGCGGCGCTCGACTCCGCGCGAACCGAAAAGTCTTCGCGCGATCGCGTCCGTTCCGTTCGACCGATCACGTGCCAATCGTCCGCTGCAATGCCGTCGTCGGCCGTGCGCGGCGCGACCTTTCGCACGACGCGCGTGTCGGATACGACGCGTCCCGTCCGTTCGTCGAGGAGCGAGAACTCGGCCGCATCCGCATCCTCTCGCGCGTCGAGGGAATATCGGAAAAACATCGCCGTGAAGCCGAAACGCCGACCGTCCCGCGAGCGCACGCGCCCGTGCGACGCCCACCATTCGCTCGGCGCGTGTGGGTGGATCGCGAACTCACGCGACGACACGAACGACGACGCATCGAGCGACGAACCCGCACGCGGATGGGCGACGGAGACGGGTGCTGCCGCGACGACCCACGCGATTACGAAGATTCCGAACAATGCGGCGAGCCGGATCGAGCTCACGGCGTCGCGCGCTCGGGAAGACGCCACGAGCGCGCGATGCGCTCGGCCGGCAAAAGCGCTCCGATCGCAGACGCCAGCACCACGACGCCGAGCGACGTCAGCGTCGTGAGGACCGGAACGGCGAACGAAACCGACCATCCGAACGCGAGCCGATCGATAACGACGAGACCGGCCGAGAGCAACACGCCCGAGCCGACGCCGACACCGCCGCTCGCGAACCCAAGCAACGACGCTTCCGTCACGATCGCGCGGCGCAGATCCACAGCACGTAGGCCGAGGACGCGCAGGACTGCGTGCTCGCGTTCGCGTTCCGAGACGGCCGAGGCGAACGTGATCGCGGCACCGCACAACGCGAGGGCGAGCGCTCCAAAGCCGAGCGAACGGATGAGTGCGAACGAGCCGTCGAGCGCGTCGCGGGTCGCGGCGCGTACGTCGCTTTGAGATCGAACGACGAATGCGCTCGGAGCGAGCGCGTGCCGGATCGCCGAACGAACGTCAGCGACGTTCGCTCCCGGCCGCACGCGCACGATCGATCCGTCCGAAAACGCGCGGGCGTCCGTTTCGCGCACGCTCGCGACGCCCGGGAGCGCGGCGATGCGCCGCAACGTCCGCGCATCCGTCGCACGATAGCCGGGTAGCGGTTCGATCACGAGATCGCCCGCGAGCGACCGAGCGAGAACGACGTCCGCGGTCCGCGCGAACGACGCCGCCGTGACGCCGACGCACGTGCTCGCTGCGACGGCGGTCGCGAGCGCGACGAGTCCGAGCGAGGCGCGGCGACCGTGGGCTCGGAGATTTCGGATCGCGTGTCGTGCGAAGAACGGCAGGCGCGCGATCGCTCCGAACGTCGTACCGCCGCCACGTGCCGCTACGAACGGGCGATCGAAGCGACGCCACACGACGGCGGGCCGGGCTCGCGCGACGCGGATTGCCGGCAACGCCGAAGCGATCGTGGCGAGCGCGACGCCGAGCAAAACGTCCCGGCCCAGAAGCGAAGCGTCCGCTGCGGCGTACGCACCCGCAGAAACGGCGAACGCATCGCCCGCGATCGCACCGACGAGCGCGCCGAACGCGCCGATCGTGAATCCCTCGAGCAAGAACGCGCGAAAGATCGCGGATCGCGTCGCGCCGAGCATGCGCAATGTCGCGATATCGGGGCCGCGACGGCGAACCGAGAGATCGATCGCGTTCGCCGCCAGAACCGTCGCGACGGCGAGTGCGAGCACCGCGACGAGTCGGAGCGCGAGATCGAACGCGTTCGCGGAACGTTCGAGTTCCGCGATCAGGTCGGCCGTCCGCACGACGGTCGCGGTTCGCGGAACGAGCTCGACGAGGCGCCGTCGCAGGCGCGACATCGTTTGCGGCGGCGCCTTCGGATCGTCCGCGACGATCTCGATGCGATCGAGTCGCGACGGCGCGTCGAAAAAACGTTGTGCGGTTCGCTCGTCGACGATGACCGTGTGCGGATCGAGTCGCGGACTCGGGCGGTCGAGGATAGCGACCACTTTGAGAACCACGGGCTTCCCGTCCGCGAGGACGGGCCAGGACGATCCGACGCGCAATCGACGTAGCGCCGCGAATCGCGACGACACGAGCGCTCCGTTCGCGCCGACGAGTAACCGATCTTCGATGGTCGGCGGCGACCACGGTCCGACCTCGCGTTCGCGTAACGTGGACGAACCGGGAAACGCGGCGATCGCGTCGATGCCGACGACGTCGATGCGGTCGCTCGGGCGATCCCGCGGCGCGATCGTGCCCGAAAGCACCGGCCGCACCATTCGGACGCCGGGGACCGCGCGCAGTCGGGCGAGCGACGCTTCGTCGAGTCGACGCGTGCCGTTCGCGATCGTGAACGTTGCCGGCTCTCCGAAGCCGGCGACGGTCGCGACGAGCGCCGCCCGCGCGGCCGAACCCATCGTTTGCGCGACGTACAGGCCCGCGACGCCGAGAGCGATCGCGACGATCGTGACGAGCGCGGCGAATCCGCTCCGGCGGACGTTACGCGCGACGAGCGCGTCGAACACCATCGTGCGGCGGGTTCGCTAGGCGAGACCGCGCGCCGCGGCTCGCATCGCACGGTGCGGCATGCTAATCGAAGCCGCCGATCGTCGTGCCGCCGTCGACCACGATCGTTTGGCCGGTCACGAACGAGCCCGCGCGGGAGGCGAGCATGACGGCGA
>CAZZXB010000165.1:0-5001 GCA_964658025.1 uncultured Janthinobacterium sp. | reverse complement strand
CGGCGCGAGCGACGTGCCGACGGGATCGCTCGCCGCGCCGCAGAGTGCCGCCGCGGCGCGTCCGCGCAGACCCCGCGGCACGAGCGGGACGCGCCCCGCGCGGGCGCAGCGATCGTCGTCGAGCGCCGCGCCCCACCAGAGCGCCGCCGCGGCGCACGCGGCGTCGTAATTCGTCCGCGTCCGCCCGACGAACATCGACGGCGACGCGTCGATCGCGGCCGCGAGCACGAGCGCGACGTCCTCGAGCACGACGCGCGTCTGCAGCGCGCCCGCACGCGCCGTCGCCGCCCAATCGATGCGGCGCGGATCGTCGCCTTCGACGTATCCGCGGAGTTCCGCGAACTCGTACCCGTCGCTCCGTCGCGGCGAGGCGACCCCGCCGCCGCGGACGTTCGCGCGACGACCTCGCAAGAGCGCCGCGCGCAGACGCGTCGCGTACGTCGCGACGGGCACGTCAGCGCGTCGCCGTCGGACGAGCGCGCACTACGGCACGAGGTCGAGCGTCGTGCGCGTCGCGCGCTTCACGGCCGCGTCGCCGAACGGGAAGGGCACGAGCGTTCCGGCGAGCCAGGTGCGCGCGAGATCGCGATAGTGCGCGGAACCGGGTTCGCCCGACTCGCCTTGCGGCACGACCATCCCGCCCGCATCCCACGCGCCGACGTCCCAGACCGCGCGAAAACTCTGCGCGTTCGCGGGCGCCTGGACGTGCGGCGAATACGCGTCGCCGAAACCCGGAAACGGCGTTCCGTTCCAACCCGTGAAGCCGAACGCCGAGAGCGGATGTTCCGCCGTGCGCGCGCCGACCGCGCTCCAGGTCGCGTCGAACGCGCCGTGCGCCCGCATCGCCCCGATCGCCTCGCCGACCGACGCGCGCAGGAACGAGGGATAATCGTCTCCCGGAACCCATCCGCGCGGCCGTTCGCGCAGCGCCCGCATCAACGCGACGAAGGCCGAGCCGCCGTCGCTCTGCAGGTACCGCCGCGCGAGCTCGGGCGCGAGATGCATCCGGATCAAGCGTTCGGTCGCGCTACGCCGGATCGCGTTCGCGTAGACGCCCGCATGCGAGTCGCTCGCGAAGCGTCCGTCCCACGCCGCGAGCGTCGCGCGCACGCGCCGGACGTCGGCGCTCGGATCGCGCGGATCGATCGCCGCGACCGTCGCGCGCGCGAGATCGCGTTCGGGGAGCGACGTGACGTCGGCCTGAACGCGCGAGAACGTCGCGACGTCGAGCCGGTGCGTCGCGGCGGGTCCGAGTAATTCCGCGATGCGCGCGGCGCGATACGGCGGCGAGAACGCCGCGGTCAGGCGGTACGGATACCCCTTGCCGTAGACGCGATCGTTCGCCGTGTACGCGAGCGTCGTGCGCGACGGCGCGAGATGCGGTAACGCGGCGTACGGCACGTTCGCGACGCGCGCCCCGCGATCGCGCGCGCCGTCGCGGATCGTCCGGCCCCACGCGTCGTCGTTCGGAATGCCGCCCGCGAGAACGTATCCCGCCTCGCCCCGGTCGTCGCCGACGACGAAGTTTTGCGGCGGTCCGGGATAGCTCGCGAGCGCGCGCAGTCCCGCGGCGGCGCTCCCCGCGCGATCGAGCCCGTCGAACGCCTCGAGCGGCGAGCGCCGATCCTCGTCCGCGGTCCAGGCCGCCGCGAGCTTCGTCGCACCGTCGTCTTCGAAAACGAAGCCGTGTCGCGTGCGCAGGTAATCGCGCTCGACCGTCTTGCCGAAACGCACGGCGAAGCGTTCGTGTCGGACCTCCGCGCGCGAATCGCGACCGTTCGCGCGATACACGAGCGGACCCGAGAACGTCTCGCGGAAGACGCGCACGGTCGCGACCGTGCCGTTCGTCGCGCCCCACGCGACGTGCTCGTTGTGTCCGAGCACGACGCCCGGCACGCCCGCGAAGGTCGCGCCTGCGACGTGGATGCCGGGCGCCGCGAGATCGACGAGCCACCACACGCCCGGCATGCGCAGTTCGAGATGCGGATCGTTCGCGACGAGCGCGCGATGCGTCGCCGTGAGCGCGGCGCCCGCGGCCATGTCGTTACTCCCGCGCGACGCGCGGCGATCGCTCGGCGTGACGGAGAGCGGCGACGCGTTCGGGTATGGGAGCGCGAGCGTCGGGAGCGGCGCGACGGACGCGCGCGCGGTCGGCGCGATCGGCGAATCGTAGGCCGGGTCGCTGATCGAAAAGAATGCGTCGCCGCCGTGCGGTCCCGTCGCCGCGATCACGGCCGCCCGCGTCGCCACGTCGTACCACGAATCGGTCAGCGCGAGGACCGTCGAAAACGACGACACGAGCGAATCGTGCGCGGTCCACGGTTCCGGCGCGTACGCGAGCGCGCGGAATTCGGGCGGGAGCGGCCGCGTCTTCATCGCCGCGTTCACGCCCGCCGCGAACGCGTCGAGCATCGCGCGCTCGCGCGGCGAGACCGCCGCGAGTTCGGCATCCGCGATCGCGCCGACGTCGATCGTGCGCGACGTCATGTCGGTCGCGAGCGTCGGCTTTCCGAGCACTTCGGAGAGACGCCCGGAGACGAGACGTCGATAGAGATCGAGTTGGAACAACCGGTCGGAGCCCTGGAGGTAGCCCTCCGCGAAGTAGCAATCGTGCTCGTTTCGCGCGCGGACGTGCGGGATGCCGCGATCGTCGCGCGCGATCGCGACGGGTGCGATCACGCCGAGCCCCGCGATCGTCCCCGTCGCCTCGCGCGCGCCGGCGTCGACGCCGACGACGACGTACGCGAGGTAGCCGAGCGCGACGAGCACGATCGGCGAGAGGGAGAGGGCGACGAGCGAGAACAGACGCCGGAGCGTCACTCGGTCACGTGTTGGAACAACGTCGGATCGAAGATCTGGCTCGGGATGCTCGCCGGAAATTGATAATCGACGAAATCCATCTCGAATTTCGGAATCGTCGTGTCGAGCCCGTACTTGAGCGGTTCGTCCGCGACGATCTGTTGTACGTAGTTGCGACCGTCGAGCACGACGTAGTGGACGGTCCAGCGGATCCCGTCGTACGGCTTGCCGTTGAGGATCCCTTGCACGTCGAGTTGGATCGTCCGATCGGTCGCGGGATCGAGCCACAGATCGCGCAACCGATTGATCTCGGGATCGCGGACCGGCGTGAGCCGCAGGTGGAGCGCGGGAGCGTTCGCGATCGTCTCGGTTCCGACCACGTCGATGCGATAATTTCGCGCGTTCGCTTCCACGCGACCGATCTCGCGCAGGTCGACGGGCGAGGGGAGCGGCGTCGCGGTGGTCCCGGGTGCGGGCGACGGGGCGGGGCCGCCGCGTCCCGTGATGCCGAAATTCGAGACGGGTGCGATGCGCGGTTCGTCGACGCGGATCGGCTCGGCGTCGGGATTCGTATCGAAGATCTTGACGCCGAAGATCGAGAAGGGCACGCCGCGGAGGCGGCGATTCTCGGCCTCCGCGTCGTGCATCTGCGTCAGCACGAGCGCGCCGTCGGAACTGCGATACGACGCGTCCCACCACGTGTCGACGAGATGGTTGCCGTTGTGCAGGTAGCGGATCAGCGCGCCGTAGCGTAGGAACGGCACGCGCGGTTCGAGTTCCCACTCCTGGCGCGCCGCAGCGAACGCTTTCGCCGCCACGGGATCGGGCGTCGCGGTCGGCGTGGGATCGGGACCGGTGACGGGCGTCGCGCCGAGGAGGACCACGACGGCGAGCGTCCACATGGGGAGGCGAGGCATCGCCCGAGCGTTTCGACCCGCTTAGTTTTTCGCCCCCGCACCGCTGGGATCGGTGATCTCGCGGCGCGCTCTGACCAACGCGTCGGCCACGACCGTCTCGCGATTATAGGTGCAACGGCACCGGGCGGCGGCGCACCCGTCCCCCGCGTGCAACGAAGCACCGTGCTGGCAATAGTCACAGACGACGAGCGAATCCATATCTTCGCGGATTCGCGTTCGCGCACGCGGCTCCCGTGCGGGCGCACGTCGCGTCGTCACGGGACCGGGACGCTCGCGATCGTGCGCGCGACGAGCGCTTCGGGGTCGACGCCCTCGGAGACCACGCGGTACGAGAAGGCGATGCGATGGCGCAGGACGGCGGCGGCGTACGCGCGCACGTCGTCCGGAACGACGTAGGTGCGATTCGCGACGAACGCGTTCGCGCGCGCCATCGCCGCGAGCGCGAGCGTGGCGCGCGGGCTCGCGCCGCGTTCGACGAACTCGAGCGGCGCGCGCGTCGCGGCGACGAGATCGACGACGTATCGCGCGATCGCGGGCTCCATGTAGACCGCGCTCGCCGACGCACGCCAGCGCACGAGATCGTCCGTCGCGACGACGTCCGTCGGAAAGGTCGGCGCCGCGCCGCCGAAACGCGCGAGGATCGCGAGTTCTTCGCCGACGCTCGGATAGTCGAGCACGACCTTCACGAGAAAGCGGTCCATCTGCGCGAGCGGGAGCGCGTACGTTCCGTCGGCGTCGAGCGGATTCATCGTCGCCGTCACGACGAAGGGATCGGGGAGCGCGTACGTCGCGGGGCCGATCGTCACCTGACGTTCCTGCATCGCCTCGAGCAGCGCCGACTGCACCTTAGCGGGCGCGCGATTGATCTCGTCGGCGAGCACGACGTTCGCGAAGATCGGTCCGAGCGCGACCGCGAAGTCGCCGCTGCGTTGATCGAAGATCCGCGTGCCGACGATATCGCTCGGCAGCAGGTCGGGCGTGAATTGGATCCGCTTGAACGCGCCGCCGACGGCCGCCGCGAGCGCCCGGCACGCGAGCGTCTTGGCGAGACCCGGCGGTCCTTCGAGCAAGATGTGACCGCCCGCGATCGTCGCGCAGACGAGCGCGTCGATCGTGCCGTCCTGTCCGACGATCGTCGCGGCGAGGGCGTCGCGCAGCGCGCGCGGCATCAGCGCAGGAACGGTAACGCCTCCGCGACGGCGCCCGCGACGTCGCCGTCGTCGCAGAACGTCGCGCGCTCGATCGCGGCGAGCGCCGACGCGTCGCGCGGCGTCCGCGCGGCGCC
>CAZZXB010000164.1:0-5145 GCA_964658025.1 uncultured Janthinobacterium sp. | reverse complement strand
ACCAAATGATAGATCCGCAAGAACACGAGTACCGATGCCGCGCCGAGCGCCGTTCCCGCGACCACCTGGAGGAACGTATGCGCGCGCAGATAGATCCGCGACCATCCGACGATCGGGATGAGTACGAGAAACGGTAACGGTTGCGGACCGTAGAGATAGATCAGCACCACGAGCGGCGCGGTGATGCCGAGCGCGTGCGTCGAGATCTTCCAGTAGCGCGTGATGTACTGCACGACGAGCGAGGCCGCGGTGTAGCCCGCCATCGAGGCCGTCATGAGGCTCGGCGCGTGGAGGAGCCAGAGCACGACCGTGCCGACCGCGTATGAGCCGACGAAGGCGAAGAACACGCGCTCGCGTTCGCTGCGGACCGACATGTCGAGGTCGGCGATCCGGTCGGTGCTGTAGAGCCAGAGCACGTAGAGCATCGGCCCGATCGACGTGAAGAGCGTGCTCGCGAAGAGGAATAGCCAGAACGCGGCGACCGTGTGCGTGCGCTCGTGGGCGATCACGACGAAGAGCCCGAGGGTCGTCAGGAACGGGTTGAAGATCGTGGAGAAGATGCGTGCGAGATCGGTCAGCACGCGGCGGCGACGGCTCGGGCGGAGCGCCGTCGTAACGGCGGCCGCGGGGGCGCGCTTCATGCTCCTTTTGTCCGGCGGGGGCCCCCGGTGCCCCTCTTGCATGGCACGGTGAGCGCGATGTCTAAGGACCCCCGATGCTACTCGAGCGCATCGCGTCGCCGCGCGATCTCAAAGCACTCCCGCGCACCGACATCGACGACCTAGCCGCAGAGATCCGCGAACGCTTGGTCGAGACGTGCTCGAAGAACGGCGGCCACCTCGGGCCGAATCTCGGCGTCGTCGAACTCTCGCTCGCGCTCCATCGCACCTTCGACGCGCCGACCGACAAGATCGTGTGGGACGTGAGCCATCAGGTCTACGTCCACAAGATGCTGACGGGGCGCGCCGACCGGATCATGTCGATCCGCTCGGGCGGCGGTCTCAGCGGCTTCGCGATGCGCTCGGAATCCGAGTACGACGCGTTCGGCGCGGGTCACGCCTCGACGTCGATCTCGGCCGCGCTCGGGATGGCGCAGGCGCGCGATCTGCGCGGGACGGACGAGACGGTCGTCGCGATCATCGGCGACGGGGCGCTCACGGGCGGCCTCGCCTTCGAAGCGATCAATAATGCGGGTCAGCTCAAATCGAATTTCATCGTCATCCTCAACGACAACGAGATGTCGATCGCGCCCAACGTCGGCGCCATGGACAAATATCTCGGGACGCTCCGCGCCAAGCCGCTCTTCACCGCGGCGCGCGAGACGGTCAAGGACATCCTCGGCCACATTCCGTTCGGCGCGACGGCGCGTAAGGCGCTCTCGACGGCGGAAGAAGCGGGGATGCGGTTCGTCTCGAGCGAGCCGAAAACCGCGGTCATCTTCGAGGAGATGGGCTTCCGCTATATCGGCCCGATCGACGGTCACGATTTCGACACGCTCTGCGACGTGCTCGCGAACGCGAAAAAGATTCCGGGCCCCGTGCTCTTGCACGTGCGGACGGTGAAGGGCAAGGGCTTCGCGCCCGCCGAGCTCGATAAGCGGACGTTCCACGGCGTCGGGCCCTTCGAGCTCGAGAACGGCAAGATCGAGTTCAAGACGAGCGCGCGGCCGACGTTCTCCGAATCGTTCGCCGACGCGCTCACGACGCTCGCCGACCGCGACAAGCGCGTCATCGGGATCACGGCCGCGATGCCCGACGGCACGCAGCTGAAACGGTTCGCGAAGAAGCATCCGGCGCGGTACTTCGACGTCGGCATCGCCGAGGCGCACGCGGTGTGTTTCGCGGCGGGTGCCGCGGCTTCGGGCCTGCGCCCGTTCGTCGCGATCTACTCGACGTTCATGCAGCGCGCGTACGATCAGGTCGTGCACGACGTCGTGATCCAAAATCTCCCCGTCGTGCTCTGCATGGATCGCGCGGGCGTGGCGGGCGACGACGGTCCGACCCACATGGGCCTCTACGATATCGCGTTCATGCGCACGCTGCCGTACATGACGATCATGGCGCCGCGGATCGAAGCGGAAGTCGCGCCGATGCTCGAGCACGCGCTCGGCCTGGGCACGCCCGTCGCGATCCGCTATCCGCGCGGCAATTCGCAAGGCAACCACCTCGAAACGCCCGCGCCGATCGTCCACGGCAAGGGCGAGGTCCTGCGGCAGGGCTCGGGCGTCGCGATCCTCGCGCTCGGCAACACCTGCGACGCCGCGCTCGACGCGTACGATCTCATCGAGGAAGCGGACGAGAAACCGACCGTCGTGAACATGCGCTTCGCGCGGCCCCTCGACGAGGAACTCCTCGTCGAACTCGCGCGGACGCATCGCCGCTTCATCACGATCGAGGAGCACGCGCTCGCGGGCGGCTTCGGCTCCGCGGTCGTGGAGTTCGCGGCGGACCGCGGGCTCGGCGTCGCGATCGAGCGGATCGGCGTCCCGCACGGCCTGATCCAACACGACAAGCAACCGATCCAACGCGCGGGCTTCGGCATCTCGGGCCCGTCG
Source organism: uncultured Janthinobacterium sp. (assembly GCA_964658025.1). Taxonomy (GTDB): domain Bacteria; phylum Vulcanimicrobiota; class Vulcanimicrobiia; order Vulcanimicrobiales; family Vulcanimicrobiaceae; genus CAZZXB01. Next base: position 2,591 of record CAZZXB010000164.1, on the reverse strand, counting down.
ATCGCCGAGCGCGTTCGCGCCGCGACCCCAGAGCCCGCCGTCACTCGCTAACGCACGTTCGGAGTTCCCGCTAACCGTGATCACCTGGATGCAGACCGTCTACCTCGCGGCCGTCACGCCCGCGCCGCTCGGCGCCGCCGCGGCGGTCCCGCACAAAGCCGCGGGCGCCGCGGGATCGACCGCCGCCGTGCCGAGCAGCGGCGCGACGCTCTCGCCCGACATCATCCGCCAACTCACCGCCGCCGCGCAGCACAAGTCGGGGCTCGCGCAAAACGTCCCGTGGCTGACGCATACGTTCGCGGCGATCTTCATGATCTGCGCGGTCGCGCTCATCACGCTCCTCGCCTTCCAGACGACGAAGCAAGAGGGGCTCTCGGGTACGATCGGCGGCCGCGTCGAGTCGTCGTACCGACCGCGCCTGGGCTTCGACCAACAGCTCGCGCGGCTTACGGGCGTCGTCGCGATCGGGTTCGTGTTCTTCGCCGTGGTGCTCTCCATTACGGGAATCTAGCGCTCCTTGTCGCTACTCGAAGTCGACGATCTCCGCGTCGGATTCAAAACCGACGACGGGTTCGTCGCCGCCGTCAACGGGCTCTCGTACTCCGTCGATCGCGGCAAGACGCTCGGGATCGTCGGCGAGTCGGGTTCGGGAAAATCGGTCAACGCGCTCTCGATCATGCGGCTCATCCCCGTGCCGCCCGGGCGTTTCGACGGTGGCGCGATCCGTCTGCGCGGCGAGAATCTGCTCGAGAAGAGCGAGGCCGAGATGCGCAAGATCCGCGGCAAGGACGTCGCGATGATCTTCCAGGATCCGATGACCTCGCTCAATCCCGTGCTCACGGTCGGCGATCAGATCTCGGAGGCCGTCCGGCTCCATCTCGGGCTCGGGCGCAAGGACGCGCTCGTGAAGACCGTCGACATGTTGCGGCTCGTCGGCATCCCGCTCCCCGAGAAGCGCGTCCGCGAGTATCCGCACCAACTCTCGGGCGGCATGCGTCAGCGCGTGATGATCGCGATGGCGCTCTCGTGCGATCCCGCCGTGCTCATCGCGGACGAGCCGACGACGGCGCTCGACGTGACGATCCAAGCGCAGATCCTCGAGCTGATGAACGAGATGCAGCGGCGCCTGGGCTCCGCGATCGTCCTCATCACGCACGATCTCGGCGTCGTCGCCGAGACGTGCGAGTACGTGCTCGTGATGTACGCGGGAAATCTCGTCGAATACGGGACGGTCGAGCAGATCTTCGCCGAACCGAAGCATCCGTACACCGTGGGATTACTCGCGTCGCTCCCGCGTCTCGACGATCGCGAACGCTCGCGTCTCGTGCCGATCGAAGGACAACCGCCGAACCTCTTGCGCCTCACGCCGGGCTGCTCGTTCGCGCCGCGTTGCGCGCACCGGATGCCCGTCTGCGATTCTCCGACGCCGCTCTACGACTTCGGCGAAGGGCACGTCGCGCGGTGCTTTCTCTACGACGATGCCGTCATCGCGGAGAAAGCGCTCGCGACCGACGCGGCACCCGTCGTCGCGGGGACGGCGATCGGCGCCGCCGAGACCGAGGTATGAGCGCCGCGAACCAGCCCGATCTGCTCGAAGTCCGCGATCTCCACAAATACTTCCCGATCCACGCGGGCGTGTTCTCGCGACACGTCGGCGACGTGAAGGCCGTCGACGGGATCGATTTCACGATCCGCCGCGGCGAGACGCTCGGACTCGTCGGCGAGTCGGGGTCGGGGAAGACGACGGCCGGCCGCGTCGTCCTGCGCCTCGCGCCCGCGACGAGCGGGCAGGTGCTCTTCGACGGCCGCGACGTCGGCGAACTCGGGCCCGGCGGCGTGCGCAAGATCCGTAAGGAGATGCAGATCATCTTCCAGGATCCCTACGCGTCGCTCAATCCGCGGATGACGATCTCGGACATCGTCGGCGAACCGCTCCGCATCCACGGCATCGCGAAGGGCAAGGACGCCGAGACGCGCGTCTTCGAGTTACTGCGGCTCGTCGGGTTGCAGCCCTATCACGCGAACCGCTATCCGCACGAATTCTCCGGCGGCCAGCGTCAGCGGATCGGGATCGCGCGCGCGCTCGCGGTCGATCCGAAATTCATCGTCGCGGACGAACCGGTCTCCGCGCTCGACGTCTCGATCCAGGCGCAGGTCATCAACCTGATGCAGGATCTTCAGGCCCAACTCGGTCTGACGTATCTCTTCATCGCGCACGATCTCTCGGTCGTCCGCCACATCTCGACGCGCGTCGCCGTGATGTACGTCGGCAAGATCGTGGAGATCGCCGACCGCGACGCGCTCTACGACAACCCGCTCCATCCGTACACGCAGGCGCTGCTCTCGGCGATCCCGATCCCCGATCCCGCGGTCGAGGCGCGTCGCACGCGCGTCGTGCTCGCGGGCGACATCCCGTCGCCCGTCAACCCGCCCTCGGGCTGCCGCTTCCACACGCGTTGCCCGATCGCGTTCGACCGCTGTAAGGTCGAGTTACCGGCGCTGAAGAGCTACGGAACGGGCCACGCGGTCGCGTGTCATTACGTCGAGGAGCACGGCGGCAACCCACCCGAACTCGCGTCGCTCGCGGCGGC
>CAZZXB010000163.1:3930-5239 GCA_964658025.1 uncultured Janthinobacterium sp. | reverse complement strand
CGCGGTGCGACCGAGAGTTCGGCGATCGCGTCGCGGATCGCGCGCATGTGGCGCACCGCTTCCACGATGTTCCCGCTTCCCGCTTCGCCCTTGGAGCGGATCATCGCCGCGCCTTCGGAGATCCGCCGGAGCGCCTCGCCGATATCGCGCGCGCCGCACACGAACGGCACCGAGAACGGATGCTTGTCGATGTGGTACTTGTCGTCGGCCGGCGTGAGCACTTCGGATTCGTCGATGTAATCGACCCCGAGCGCTTCGAGGCACTGCGCCTCGGCGAGATGCCCGATCCGCGCTTTCGCCATCACCGGAATCGTCACGGCGTCCATGATCCGCGAGACGAGCGAGAGATCGCTCATGCGCGCGACGCCGCCCGAGGCGCGGATGTCCGCGGGGATCCGTTCGAGCGCCATGACGGCGACGGCTCCGGCTTCCTGCGCGACCGCGGCTTGCTCCGGCGTGACGACGTCCATGATGACGCCGCCCTTGAGCATCTGCGCGAGCCCGCGCTTCACCGCGGGCGTCCCGCGATCCGAACCGTTCCGACCGTTTTCCATACCGACCAAGCTCCTCCGAGGGTGTCTCTCGTCCCTAGTATACCAAGGGACGCCTATTCGTCCCGAACGATGGACGCCTCGAACGCTCCGGAATGGCGACCCGGACGAGGGGTGGGCGCTCCGAAGGCTCGGACGACGTGCGGAGACCGGGGGCGGACGCCTCGCCTGGCCTCATCCGACTCTAAGCCGATTGCCAAAAACCACTCAGGAAACAGGAGTAACCTTTGGGTCAGGAGGCAATGCCGACATGAACAACTTCTTCAGAAACTCGCTCGCAGGACTCGCACTCGCCGGGACCGTGGGATTCGCGACGGCAGCGCCCGCCAAAGCCGACGGAGCCGCATCGACGCGCAACATCTTCCTCGGAGCCGCGGCGCTCGTCGCGGGCGTCGCGATCGAGAGCAACGTCGCCCACAAGCGCGCCGTCGCCGGGACCGTCGAAGGCTACACGCAGGATGGCGGAACGGTCTACCAGGACGGCCACATCGGCTATCCCAACGGCCAGACCTACTATCCGTCCAACAACGGCCAACAGGTCTCGTGCAACGGCCAGAACTGCTACGTGACCGGCCAATACGCGAATACGGGCTACAACAACGGCCGGTATTACGGGAACGGTGCCTACAACGGCAACAACGGTTATTACAACAACGGCAATAACGGCAACGGAACCTGGGAAGGACCGCAGGCGAACCGTCGCCGCTAATCGGCCCTCGGTGCGCGCGGTCTCGAGCGAACGGCGCTCGGGGCCGCGT
>CAZZXB010000163.1:0-3830 GCA_964658025.1 uncultured Janthinobacterium sp. | reverse complement strand
CGCGGACTAAGGACTCGCCGCCGGACTCGGCGAGAGGTCGTCGGGCGGGCTCGTCTCGCCCGGCGAATGTTTGACGAGCGGGAACGCGAGCGGCGGCGACGTGTACGGCGCTTTCGTTTCGTCGCCGCCGGACGTGTCGATCGTCGGTTCGTCGCTCGGCACGGGCGGTAGCGCCGGCGTCTGCGTCGGGCGCGGCCGCGCGGTCGGCGACGGCGTCGGTTCGGGCGTGATCCGCGGATCGGGGAACGCGGGATCGGTCGCGACGCTCAGCACGGAACGGCGATGCATCCGCAGCGCCGTCTGCGGCGCGTCCGCATCGGGCGACGGCGTCGCGATCGGACCGATCGTCGACTCCGTCGACCCGTGACCGGAAATCTGCCGCAACACGCGGCCGCCCATGCCGTTGCCGACGGAGATCGCGAGCAAGAGCACGAGCGACCCGAGGACGAGGAGCGTCGAGAATCCCGCGCGCGGTCCCATCACGCGCGCGCTCCGACGCGACCGGCGCGCTTCTTCACGAGATCGATCGCGAGCAACGCTCCCGGCGCGACCGCGCGACGCAGGGTCGCGCCTCGGAACTCGATCGCGACCTCGCGCGCCGAATCGGACGTGTTGCAGAGATAGCCGCGCACCGCGCCCGCCGCGTCCTCGAACGCGACGACGGCGACCTCGATCGGAGCGACCGTCACTTCGGCGCTGACGTCCGTGCCCTCATAACGATAGCGGTACGGCTCTTCCGCCGTCGCTTCCCGCACGTTCCCGACGATCGTGTGCGTTCGCGCGTCCACGACGTACGTGCAGCGTTCGCCGCCGAAGTGGACGCGCACGCCCGCGACCCACGCCCACCGCTCGGGCAGGAGCGGCGCGAGGTGCAGACCGCCGCGCGTGCGATAGCCGTCGAAGCCGCCGACGGTCTCCGCGACCGCCCAGAGATATTTCGCGCCCGTCCACGGCGACATGTACATCCCGCGGTTCGTGAGCGAACCGCCGTCGAACCACTCGGCGAACTGGCCGGGAACGGCGTTCGTCGCGGTCCCCGCTTCCATCGTCGCGTAGATCTTTTCGAGCCAATCGGCCGACGCGTCGACGAACCCGTTACGCGCGAGGGCGACCGTGAGCCAGAGCGTGAGATCGGGCCACACACCGCCGAGCAACCCGAAACCGTGCGAGGGAAAATACCACGCGTCGGCCGTGGAGATCGTCCGCAACCCGACGGGCGTCACGAAATCCGATTCGGAGAGACGCGCGAGGATCTCGCGCCGATGCCCGGCATCCGCGACGCCGAAGAGCACCGGGAACACTTCGTCGGCCGTGAAGTTGTCCTGATAGTTTCCGTCCTTGTCGTAATTGAGCACGAACGCGCTCGTGTCGTCGTTGAACAAGAGCGCCATCATCTTCGCCCGGAGCGCCTCGCCCTCGCGCGCGAAACGCGCGGCGTTCGCATCGTCGCCGGCGACGCGGCAGAGCGCGGATGCCGCGACGAGCGCGAACACGGCCTCCGCGTTGATCTCGGTGACGGCGCCGTCGAGCGTGTAGTACGGAATGATGTTGCGCCACGACGCGATGCCGTACATGTCGACGCCCTTGGCGTTACAGAACACGAGACCGTTCGCGTCGCGCTGGGAGAGGAGATAGTCGGCGATCCGCACGACGAGCGGCGCGAGCTCGCGGACCCACGCGTCGTCGAGCGTCGCGTTGTAGTGATGGAGCATCGCGACGAGATGGAGCGGCGTATCGTCGTTGATGTTGAGGTCGTAGGACGTGTTGTAGCCGCTCACGCCGCGCACGTATTCGACGACCTGCCCCGACTCGCCGACGTACCGATTGAAGAGATCGAGCGCGTCGCGGCTGAATCTCGGCATGAAGTAATCGAACCCGTGAACGAACCACGACGTGTCGCGCGAGACGAGGATGTCCGACGGCGGCGAGTTCGTCGAGCCCCAACCGAGCGGATATTCCTTGACGATCCGCAGCATATTCGCTTTCGCCCAGACGACGCCGCGGTTGACGACGGGCGAGGGCGTCATGAAGCGCGCGTCGGCGAGCGCGGTGCCGTAATACGCCTGCGTGTCGTGGAGCGCGCGCGGATCGGCCTGCAGCCGGTCGTATCTCGCGCGCGCGGCATCGCGTCCGCGACCGTCGTACGCGACCACGATGCGCAGCGTCTCGCGCGCGCCGGGCGCGATCGTCAGGCGGAACTCGAGCCCGCCGTAGATACGTCCGCGCACGATCTCGGCGAGTTCGGGCGTCACCTCGTCGAACACGCCCTCTTCGCGTAGCGTCCCTTCGCGCATCGCGCGCAGCAGCGCTTGCTCGCGAAGCCCGATCGCCGACGCCGTCGGTTTGCGCGAACCGCCCCAAAACCGCGCGGCGCCCGTCTCCTCGTTCCAGGCGCAGATCGCGCCGTCGTCGCGCGCCGCGTGGACCTCCGTTTCGGGTTCGCCGTAAAAGCGCTGACCGACCAGGAGCGCCCACGCGAAGATCGCCGCGTCGACGGACTCCGCGCTCGAATTGTGCAGCGCGACGTCGACCACGAACGCGACCGTCCGATCGTGCGCGGGACCGTGCGGCACGTAGAAACATTCGGTGACGAGGAGCCGATCGTCGAGCGCGAACTCGGAGATCTGCGCGTACGGCAAGAACGTGAACTCGCGCTCGATCCGATGCGGTAAGATCGTCCGTCCGCGATCGCGCAGGCGATACCCGATCTGGTGCGTGCCGAAGATGATGCGATCGCTATCGGCGTCCCAGAGACCGCGGATCCCGCCCTTGGGCGTGCACGAAGCGAAGGTCTTGAAGTTGCCGAGCGTCATCCCGAACGGCGTCTCGCGCTCGGGCAGAACGTAGGCGCAGAACTCGTTCCGTTGCGCGTCGTACGAAGGGGTCACCGTGATCCGTGGTTCTCGTTCGCGCGAACGGGGCCCGCCGGAGCGCCCGCGACGAATTCCGCGACGCGGCGGCGAAGACGCTCCGCCGTGCCGATCCTGTTCGCTCCCGCAAAGATCAACGCGACGCTCGAGATCCTCTCGCGGCGACCCGACGGCTACCACACGCTGCGCAGTCTCATGCTCCCGATCGCGCTCTACGACCGGATCGAACTCGAACCCGCAACGGGCGCGCGCGCGTTCTCGACGGACGATCCGGATCTCGCGACCGATAATCTCGTGGAACGCGCGCTCGCGCGCGCCGACCTCGCGACGCCGCACGCGGCGCATCTCGTGAAGACGATCCCCGTCGGCGGCGGACTCGGCGGCGGGTCGAGCGATGCCGCGGCCGTACTCGCGGCGGCGATGCGCGGCGAGCTCGGCGCGCGCCCCGATCGCGATTGGCTCGCGACCGCGCGCGAACTCGGCTCCGACGTCGCGTTCTTTCTCTGCGGCACGGGCGCGCTCGTCGAGGGGACGGGCGAACGGATCACGGCGATCGGGCGACTACCGGCGTGGTGGGTCGTCGTCGTGCGGCCGCACGTCTCGGTCGCGACCGCGGATGCGTACCGCTTGCTCGACGACGCACGCGCGAGCGGCGAGCTCGCGCATCCGTCGCGACCGCGGACGGCGAGCGCGTCGACGGTCGCACTCGAAGCCGTGCAACGCGCGGACTTCGACGCGTTCGCGGCCGCGCTCGCGAACGATTTTCACGACCCGATCCTCGCCGCGTATCCCGGCGTCGCGCGCGCCGATGCCGCGCTCCGAGCTGCGGGCGCGGCGCACGTCATGCTCTCGGGTTCGGGATCGTGCGTGTTCGCGATCTTCGCGAGCGAAACGGGCGCGCGCGACGTCGCGCGACGTCAGGACGGCCTCGTGCGCGGACAAACCGTATTCGAGCGTCGC
>CAZZXB010000162.1:0-5261 GCA_964658025.1 uncultured Janthinobacterium sp. | reverse complement strand
TCAGCGCGCGATCGGACCGACCCCGACCGCGTCCGCGACGCGTTCGAATCCATCGGCGCGTAAACGCGTCGCGAGATCGCGCGCGATCGTGCGGACGAGTGCGGGGCCGCCGTAGACGAGCGCGGTGTAGAGTTGGAGCGCGGAGGCGCCCGCGCGAATCTTTTCGTACGCGTCCGATCCGCTCGCGATCCCGCCGACGCCGACGATCGGCATCGCGCGACCGACCGTCGCTCGAACGTCCGCGAGCATCCGCGTCGATGCTGCGAAGAGCGGCGGGCCGCTGAGACCGCCGCGCTCCGCGCGCGCGCGTCCGCGTAAACCCGGCGGCCGCATCATCGTCGTGTTCGACACGACGAGCGCGTCGATCGCGCCGTGACGCAAGACCGAGAGCACCTCGCCGAGCGCCGCGTCGTCGAGATCGGGCGCGAGCTTCGCGACGAGCTTCGGTCGCGGCACGGCACCCCGGGCGAACGACGCATCGAGTCGGACGAGCAGATCCGTCAACGGTCCGCGTTCGAGAAAGATCCGGCCGTTCGTCGTATTCGGGCACGAGATGTCGAGCGTGAGAAAATCGGCGAGCGGCGCGAACCGACGCGCGAGCGTCACGAAATCTTCCGCGGGATCGGCGCTCTCCGAATTCGCCGCGAGGTTCACGCCGAGCAGACCCGTACCGCGCGCGCGCGCGAGGCGATCCGCGACGACCTCCATCCCGTCGTTCGCGAAACCGATCCGGTTGACGACGGCGCGCTCGCGCGGCAACCGGAAGACGCGCGGTCGCGGATTCCCGATCTGCGCGAGCGGCGTGACGCCGCCGACCTCGACGAAACTGAATCCCTGACCGTACATGCGATCGAACACGCGGCCGTTCTTGTCGAATCCGGCGGCGAGCCCGATCGGATGCGAGAGGCGTCGTCCGAAGAGCGTCGTCTCCAAGACGGGATCGCGGAAGGCGGGAAGCGGGGGGACGAGTCCCGCTTCGAGCGCGCGTAATCCGAGTTCGTGCGCGCGCTCGGGGTCGAGGGCGTGCAAGATCGGTCGCGCGAACGCATAACGATCGAACGTCATCGCGATCGCACGACCGCTGAAACCCGAGCGCACCCGCGCGGTAGGTGCCCTCGACCGCTCGCAACCGAAGGGAGACCTCGATGAACTGCCCGACGTGTCAGGCTCCGCTCGTGCCCGGCGCGAAGTTTTGCGCCAACTGCGGCGCGCCCGCGCCCGAACGCACGCAGATCGGATCCTACGCCGAACCCGTCCCGGAGAGCGCGAATCCGAAGGAGCCGATACGGATCGGCGACATGACGATCAAGATCGAGGGCGAGCTCGTCCCCGTCGTCGACGTCGAACTCGGATCGCAACAAACCGTCTACTTCGAACACCACATCTTGCTCTGGAAACAGCCGAACGTCACGCTCGGATTCATGGGCCTGCAAAATGCCGCGCAACGCTTCTTCGCGGGTCTGCAGATCTTCATCTCGACCGCCCGCGGTCCCGGGAACGTCGCCTTCTCGCGCGAGGCTCCGGGACAGATCGTCGCCCTGCACATCTCGCCCGGACAAGCGGTCGACGTCCGCGAGCACCAATTCTTGCTCGCGACGAGCAACGTCGATTACAGCTTCTTCTGGCAGACCGGCCTCGCGAACGTCTTCTTCTCGCGCACGGGACTCTTCGTCGATCGCTTCACGGCGAACAAGGGCGAGGGGTTGTTGCTCCTACACGGCTACGGCAACGTGTTCGAGAAAACGCTCCAACCGGGCGAGATGCTCGACGTCGAGCCCGGCGCGTGGTTGTGGAAAGATTCCAACGTCCGGATGGATACGGTGCCCGTCTTGCAATCGCAGGGCGGCGGCGGATTGCTCGGCGCGCTCGGCGCCTTCGTCGGCGGCGCGGCGCTGCAGATGAACCGCTTCTACGGACCGGGCCGCGTGGGCTTGCAATCGATGACCTATCACGAGCCCGCGGCCGAGGGCGCCCAACAGACGGGCGGAACGAGTAACGTCGGAAACGTGCTCGGCTCGCTCTTCGGCAATCGTCAGTAACGACCGAAAGGAAACGGATCGCGTCCATGCTCGGCATCCTTCTCGCGGCGGCGCTCGCAAGCGCGAGCCCCGCACCCGGGCACTGTCTCGATTCGTTTCTCGCGGTCGGGCAGCCGATCGCCCCGCCGCGCGACGTCGCGCGGCGCGTGGAACACTCGAAAAGCGACCGAGTGGTCCGCATCGACGTGCTGATCGAACCCGCGCTCGCCCGCGATCGTTCGATCGAGCACGCGCCGATGGTCGGATTTCTCTACGTCACCGAACGACGCGATTTTTTGTTCGGCACGCGGACGCGCGCGAACGTCGATCCCGCCGTCAAACCGACCGTCCGCGAGATCTACGCGGCGTCGTCGACCGCGACCGCCGGACAACTGCGCGCGCTCCTCGCGCGCCAGAACGGCAACGCGATCGTCTATCTCGCGAGTCCGCTCAAGCTCTTACGCGGACTCGGCCTGCGCGCCGCACCGTGCGCGGTCTTGCGCGATCCCGCGGCGGCTACGAAACGTAACTGACGTTGACGCTGAATCCGGCGGCTTCGGCGCGCGCGATCACCGAGAGCACGTTTTCGATCTCGTCGTCGATCGTCGAGATCTCGCCGGCCGAGATCCCGACCGGCCCCGCGTTCTCCCACAGCACCCGACGCGCCGTCTCGAGCGCGCTGCGCAAACGTTGCGGCGTCGCCTCGAGGACGGGCCAATCCTCGTACGAGGATGCCGGGATGACGCGCCACCCGTTCCCCGAGTATTCGTCTTCGTCGACGAACGCGTTCGGAATCGCGGTGAGGATATCGATCGCCTCGCGATCGGCCTGACGGAGCGGGAGACCGACGTCGGCCAACCGGACGACGTAGCGAAAAAACGCCGTCCCCCCGACGCTGTACGTGCCGACGGGGGAGCCGACGTTCACGTGAACCATCGGAGAAAAGTTATGGTGGTGGACCGGGCTACCTCGTCGTGATTTCGGTGATCGCGTGGAGCGGAACGACGACCTGACCCTCGTTCGGCGACTCCGTCTCGAAGAGCGCCATGATCGAGTCGTCCGTCAAGCGGTCGACGAGGAAGCGCCCGCGCATCGCCATCTCGCCGCAACGGATTTCCACAACGCTCGAACCGAGGGCCCGCAAGTCCGCGACCGTTTTCTCCATGCCCGCATTCTTTTCGGACGGGAGCCCGGGTTCGCCCGCCGGATCGGGCGACCCGGCCCACACTTTTGCCGCGCCCGCGCACGCGGCCGGCAACGGGACCGGGCCGATCGTCCCCTCGTCGCGTCGACTGCGGGCGCCTCGCGCGCCGCCGACCGCCGTCCGTACGGCGTGCGCATACGCATCGGGCGACGACGTCGTGCGCGACGGCGACGCGGGCGGCGGGATCGTGCGCCGATCGCCAAGTAGAGTAGTTCGACGGGCGACGTCGCACCGATCGTTCGGTGGTTAAACAACGTCGTCGGTGCGCGCGATCGGTCGCGGATCGACGCTCGGACCGCTGCTCGCAACGCTCGAGGTAACGATGAAAAAACTCATCAACGATCCGGCTCGCGTCGTGCCGGAGATGCTCGCCGGAATCGCGTCGCTCTCGCCGAGCGTCGCGTTACTCGACGGCTACGACGTCGTGCTACGCGCGGATTGCGCCGCCGTCCGCGACCGCGAGGTCGTCCTCATCTCCGGCGGCGGGAGCGGTCACGAGCCCGCGCACGCGGGCTACGTCGGCGCCGGGATGCTCGGCGGCGCCGTCGCCGGCGACGTCTTCACGTCGCCGACGGTCGATGCGGTGCTCGCGGCGATCCTCGCCGCGTCGGGCGCGCCGGGCGCCCTCCTCATCGTGAAAAACTACACGGGCGACCGCTTGAACTTCGGACTCGCCGCCGAGCTCGCACGCGCGCAGGGACGTCGCGTCGAGATGGTCGTCGTCGCCGACGACGTGGCCCTCCCGGGCGACGGCGACGTCCGCCGCGGGATCGCGGGGACCGTGTTCGTGCACAAGGTGGCGGGCGCCGCCGCGGCGTCGGGCGCGCCCCTCGAGGAGGTCGCGCGGGTCGCGCGCGAGACGGCTGCGGCGCTCGGGACCATGGGCGTCGCGCTCGGGCCCTGCACGGTTCCGGCCGCGGGCGAACCGAGCTTCACGCTCGGCGCGACGGAGATCGAACTCGGGCTCGGCATCCACGGCGAGCCGGGCGTCCGGCGCGCGTCGATCGCGTCCGCCGACGCGATCGTCGCCGAGATGATCGAGACGATCGTCCGCGATCGGGCGCTCGCGCGCGACGCGCGCGTGGCGCTGCTCGTGAACGATCTCGGCGCGACGACGCCGATGGAACTCGCGGTCGTCGCGAACGTCGCGCTCCGCGAACTGACCGGACGCGGGATCGTCGTCGAGCGCGCGTACGTCGGACGCTTTCTGACGGCGCTCGAGATGCCCGGCATCTCGTTGACCTTACTCGACGTCGACGACGCGCGGCTCGCGGCGCTCGACGCGCCGACGGGCGCGGCCGCCTGGCCGAGTCATTCGGACGCCCGCGTCGCGCCCGTGACGACGCCGCATCGCATCGCGGCGCTCCCCGAACGCGATGCCGTCTCCGCCGGCGACGCGTCGCGGACGGCGGACATGCGCGCGATCCGCGCCGCCTTCGAAGCCGTCGCGACGAGTTTCGAAGCGAACGAACGTCACCTCACCGAGCTCGATCGCCCCGTCGGCGACGGCGACATCGGATTCAGTCTCGTCCGTGGCGCCGAAGCGCTTCGACGCGTCGCCGCGCGCTCGAGCGAGCACGACCCGGCGAGCGCGCTCTTCGCGCTCGCCGCCGACGTCCGGCGCGTCGTCGGAGGGACGACGGGTCCGCTCTACGCGGCGTTTCTCGTCCGCGGCGCGCAGACCGTCCGCGACGGCGACGCCGCGAGCGCGCGCACGTGGGCCGATGCGTTGGCGGCGGGTTGCGACGCCGTCGCCGAACTCGGCGACGCCGGGCGCGGCGATCGGACGATTCTCGACGCCCTCGTGCCGGCGGCGGAGGCGTTCCGCGACGCGCTCGCGAGCGGCGCGCCGGCCCGCGACGCGTTCGCGCGTGCGGTCGAAGCCGCGCGCTCGGGTGCGGACGCGACCGCGCAGATGCTCGCCCGACGCGGTCGCGCGCGGTACATGGGCGACCGCGCGCTCGGCCACGTCGATCCGGGCGCCGCGGCCGCGGCCCTGTGGCTCGCGGCGATCGCCGACCACCGCTGAGGGGACGCCG
>CAZZXB010000161.1:0-5420 GCA_964658025.1 uncultured Janthinobacterium sp. | reverse complement strand
GCACGCGTCGCGCGAGGTCGTCTTCGGGCTCGGCGGGCGGCGCGACCGGCGCGACCTCCGGGCGGCGCGGCGGCGCGGACGCGACGCGCAGTTGCCGGTAGCCCCAGACGAGCGCGAGACACGCGATCCCGACGACCCCCGCGACCTCCGCGACGCGGATCGCCGCGCGCGCGAGCGAGCGCCCGACGTCCGAGACCGTCGGCGCGGGCGATGCGATCCGCAGCGTCACGCGCTCGGTGAGAAAGCGACTCGGTTTCTGCGTTCTCGCGTCGATCGCGTCGAGTTCGGCGGGATCGAGCGTCACCGTTCCGGCCGCGAGCGGCACGAGCGTCAGCACTTCCGTGCACGTGGTTCCGGCGTTCGACGAGGCGCAGCGACGCTCGTCGCCGAGTTCCTCGAAACCCGAGAGGTTCGGCAGCGTCACGTTATCGATCTCGGGCAACGCTTCGCCGACGACCGCGCGGATCGTCAGGCGGAACGGCGTGCCGACGTCGAGTGCGGACGGATCGGCCGACATCGCGAAGGCGCGCACGTGCACGACCGCGAGCTCCGCCGAAGCGACCGTCCCGAGCGCCGCGACCGAGAGCGCTATTGCGAGAGCGAGCCGAGCCACTCGCCGAATAAAAATCGTGCGTCGGAGGGACCGGGCGACGCTTCGGGATGGAATTGCACGGCCGCGATCGGCAGCGTCTTGTGGCGAAAGCCCTCGTTCGTCCCGTCGTTGAGATTGATCATCGTCGCGACGAGCTCGTTCGGAAGCGACGCGCCGTCGACGGCGTACCCGTGATTGTGCGCCGTCACGATCACGCGATCGGCCGCGACGTCCTTCACGGGTTGGTTGCCGCCGCGATGGCCGTACGGTAATTTGTACGTCGTCGCGCCGCACGCGAGCGCGAGGAGTTGGTGTCCGAGGCAGACGCCGAAGAGCGGGAGCGAGCCGAGAAGCGCGCGCAACGTCTCGATCGTTTCGGGGAGATCGGTCGGATCGCCCGGGCCGGGCGAGATCACGACGGCGTCGGGACGGAGCGCGAGGATCTCGTCGCACGTCGCGCCGTACGGCAACACCGAGATCCGCGCGCCGAGCGCGCGCAGATCCCGGACGATCGCGCGTTTGACGCCGCAGTCGAGGACGACGACGTGCGGTCCGCCTCCCTCGCCGATCGCCGCGTGCGCGACGGTCGTCGCGACGCTCGCGACGAGCCCCGCCGTCGACGTCGAACGCGCGTACGGCACGAGTTCCGCTTCCATCCGCGCGACCGCGTCGTCGCCGACCGCGAGCGCGGCGCGGATCGTGCCGTGTTCGCGTAGCGCGATCGTGAGCGCGCGCGTGTCGATCCCGACGAGCGTCGGCACGCCCTCCGCGACGAGCCACGACCCGAGATCGATCTGGAGTTCGTGGTGCGACGGATGCGTCGAGATCCGCTTCGCGATCGCCCCGGCGACGCACGCGCGCTCGTGTTGCGAGGCGCCGGGCGAGACGCCGTAGTTACCGATCATCGGATAGGTGAAGGTGAGGATCTGACCCGCGTACGACGGATCGGTCAACGCTTCTTGATAGCCCGTCATCCCGGTATAGAACACGGCCTCGCCGAGCGCGAGCGCGTCCGGGCCGAGACCTTCGCCGTCGAATCGGGTCCCGTCCGCGAGCAGGATCGATGCGATCTTTTTCATTCCGAAGGTCGGAGATTGCCGCTACGGTTCCGCGAGCCCTGGAACGCGCTCACAGGAGGCGATCGAACTCGTAGTCCGGGAGCGTCGGCGGAAATTCGTACGAGACGAAATCGTACTCGAGACCCGCGACGTAACGATCGAGTCCGAAGCGTAAGGTCTGCGTCGTCTTGATCTGCTGGACGTACGTGCGGCCGTCGATCGTCGTGTAGTCGACCGTCCAGCGCGCGTCGGCATACGGCCGTCCCGAGAAGAGTCCGTCGACGTCGAGTCGGAGCGTCGCGTAATCCGCGGTCGCGATCCAGAGATCGCGCAAACGGTAGAGCTTGGGATCGCGTAGCGGCGCGAGCGCGAGATGGTAGGCGTCCGCGTCGCGCACGCGCTCGACGCCGACGAGCGTGATCCGATAATCGCGCGCGACCGCTTCGACGCGCGCGATCTCGCGGAGCGGCGCGTCGGCGGAGTCCGGCGACTCCGTGACCTCGGGCGACGCGACGACCTCGGGCGAAATCTCCGGAAGCGGGGTCGCGCGGGCCACCGTTCTCGCGAGCGACGGCGCGCTCTCCCGACGGACGAGTCCGAACGAGGCGTCGGGATCGACGAGCGGATCGAGGACGGGGAACGCGTCGGCATCGGGATTCGTGTCGAGCGAATCCGCGTGCGCGCCGTGCATGTGCCAGCGCACGTTCACGCCGATCGCGGTCCCGCGCATCCGCGCCGCTTCCTGTTCGGGGACGACGATGCGCGCGAGCGCGAGCCGTCGATCCGCCGTGCGGAACGCGACGCGCCACCAGTTGTCGTGCACGCGGGCGCGCCACGTGTAGCGTTCGAGCAGACTGTAGGCGACGAACGGCGCGTCGGTACGCGTGCGCCACGCCGTCTTCGCGCGCGCGAAGATCGCGTCGGCATCGGGTGCGGCGCCGCCGGGCGCGTCGTTCGGCGCCGCTCCGAGCGCGAGCGACGCGAACGCGAAGAGCGACGCGAGAACGAACGGATTACGCATGCGTGCGACGGTCTTTGACGCGCACGGGCGACTTCAGCCCGCGAGCGCCGTGTTTTCGCGCACGATTCCGTCGCGGAAGACGACGCGGCCGCCGACGATCGTGGCGACGGCCGCGCGGGGGAGCGTCCAACCGTCGAAGGGCGTGCTCTTCCCGAGCGAGTGGAACCGCGCCGCGTCGACCGTCCGCGGGCGGTCGGCGAACACCGTGATGTCGGCGGGCGAGCCGACGCGTAGCGTGCCGCCCGGGACGCCCAAGATCCGCGCCGGGTTCGTGGAGAGCAGCGCGACGAAGCGCGCGAGCGGAAGATCGGGGAGCGCGTACGCGTACGCGCCGATCGCGATCTCGAGTCCGCTGAAGCCGACGGGCGCGTCGGCGAGGAGTTGCGCCTTCTCCTCGCGCGTGTGCGGTGCGTGATCGGTCGCGAAGGCGTCGATCGTGCCGTCGCGCACCGCGTCGCGAAGCGCGCGGACGTCGTCCGCGGCGCGCAGCGGCGGATTCACCTTGGCGTCGGCGCGGAAACGCTCGAAACGCGCGTCGTCGAGGCAGAGATGGTGCGGCGTCACCTCGCACGTTACGGCGAACCCGCGCGCGCGGCCGAAGCGAACGAGTTCCGCGCTCGTCGCCGTCGAGACGTGCGCGATGTGGAACGGCTTCCCCGTCTCGCCCCCGATCAGCACGTCGCGCGCGACGTTCACGCTCTCGGCGACCCCGGGCGACCCGGCGAGACCCATCTCGAAACTTCGGGCACCCTCGTTCATCACGGCGTCGCCGCGGAGTGCGGCGTCCTCGCAGTGCATGATGAAGACGCCGGGCACGTCGCGCGCGTAGAGCGCCGCCTGCCGGAGCACGCGCGGATCGGCGACGGACGAACCGTCGTCGCTGAACGCGACGGCGCCCGCATCGTGAAGGCGCCAGTACGGCGCGAGTTCCTTGCCCGCGCGCGCGCGCGTGAGGGCCGCGATCGGATAGACGCGCGCGAGGTTCGCGCGCGCGGCGAGCCGCAGCACTTCGGCGAGGAGCGCCGGAGAATCGAGCGCGGGTTCCGTGTTGGGCATGCACGCGACCGCCGTGAAGCCGCCGGCGACGGCCGCCGCGGACCCCGTCGCGATCGTCTCCTTGTGCGTTTGGCCGGGCTCCCGCAGATGGACGTGCATGTCGATGAAACCCGGCGCCACCGTACAGCCCGACGCGTCGAACGTCTCCGCGTCGGGCGGCGCGTCGAGATGCGCGCCGAGCGCGACGACGGACCCGTTATCCACGAGCACGTCGAGTACGGCATCGAGCGATTGCGACGGGTCGACCACACGACCGCCGCGGACGACGAGAGCGGCCACGCGATGCCTGCGGTTCTCGCGTTTCGCGCGAGCCGCCTGCGGCGGCCGAAATGTTTCCAAAATATTAACGAGGTGTTTGTCAGCAAAGGGAGGTAACGGGGGCCATCGTCATCCCGCCCGCGCACCGCTTCGGTGTCCGGGTCGATTCGTAATTACTTCGCTCCGCCGATCGCGTCGATCGCTCCGTCACCGAACCTCATACGCTTTGGTACCGAAGGAGTTTATGCGTCTTCCGATTCGTTTCGATCCGCGCGCCGTCGCCGCGCTTCTCGCATCGTCCGTCGCGCTCTCCGCGTGCGGACACGGGGGCGGCGTCGTGCCGCTCGATCCCAACTCGGCCCAGGGGGCGAGCGCCGCGCGTTCGAGCGAGAGCGCGACCGCGAGCTTCGTTCCGGGCGCCGTGCCGCACGCGCGCGGCGCCTTCGCCTACGTCGACCGCGGAACGCGCGACGAGCGGGCGCCCGTGAGGATCACGCTGCTCCTCAAATACAACCATCAGGACGAACTCGATCGGCTCGTGGCGGATCAGGCGAATCCGTTCTCCGGCCGTTACCATCACTATCTCACGGACGAACAGTTCGACGCGTACTACGCGCCGACGGTCGCCGCGGAGGCGGCCGTCGTCCGATCGCTCCAGCAGGCCGGCTTCAAGGTGACGGGTCGTTATGCGAATCGCACGCTCGTCAACGCGACCGCGTCGAGCGGCGTCGTCGCGCGGACGTTCCGAACGCAGATGCACACGGTCACGCAGAGCCGCTACGGCGAACGCTACGTCAACGCCACCCCGGCGACGCTTCCCGACTCGCTCGCGACCTACGTCAAGGACGTCACGCTCAGTAATATCGTCGTGGCGAAAACGCGCGCCGACGTCGCGGGAACCCCGGACGGCCGCCACGTCGTCGCGCGACGGATCACGGTTCCCAAGAAGATCGCACGCGAGACGAGCGCCGCGCCGTTCGCGACCAACGTCGTCAAGAATCCCGGCTTCGAAACCGGAGCGATCAACGGCGGATGGATCCAATGCGGCAACGTCAACGCCTCGGTCACGACGACGCACCCGCATTCGGGCTCGTACGACGAACGGAGCGGCTCGACGTCGGGCGAACCCTACGGCGACACGGGCGTCTGCCAGGCGGTAACGATTCCGGCGAGCGGCAAACTCTCGGCGTACGTCTATCAGCTCTCGGACGAATCGAACACGGCGTACGCGTATCAGGAAGCCGACCTCCTCGACGGTAACGGCAACGTCGTGAAGAACCTGTATACGACGGTCGCGAACGTCGCCGGATGGGCGCTCAAATCGTTCGATCTCAGCGCGTATGCGGGCGGCACGTACTATCTCTATTTCGGCGTCCACGGCGACGGCTACACGGCGCTCTACACCGAGCAGTACCTCGACGACGTCTCGCTCGCG
>CAZZXB010000160.1:0-5425 GCA_964658025.1 uncultured Janthinobacterium sp. | reverse complement strand
CGCACGCTGGCCGACGGAGATCGCAGGGTAGAACGAAGGCGACCGGCTTACGCGGCCTCAGTCGGTCCGAACGACTACGCGGGCGCACTCGCGTGCGACGTACCAATCTTCGCGCGCTCGGACGACGAGGATCCGCGGACCCGATCGGTCGATCGGTCGGTCGACGGCGGCGGACGCATCGTTCGCGACGTCGTCGAGCGCGACGCCGAGCGGTCGCAGTCGCGCGCAGATCCGGGCGCGCATCGCGGCCGCGTGCTCGCCGATCCCGCCCGTGAAGACGAGCGCGTCGATGCGATCGAGCGACGCGCTCATACCCGAGATCGTCGTCGCCGTCCGGTGCGCGAACATCTCGAGCGCGAGATCGGCGCGTGCGTTTCCCGCAATCGCGGCGCGCTCGATCTCGCGGACGTCGCCCGAAATCCCGGAGATGCCGAATAATCCCGATTCGCGATTGAGCGCGGCATCGAGCTCGTCCGCTACGCTCTCCGCGGACGCACCCGCTGCGGCGCGCTCGCGCGCGATATACGTGAGGATGCCCGGATCGACGGAGCCGGAACGTTTCCCCATCATCGTGCCGTCGAGCGGCGTGAAGCCCATCGACGTGTCGACGCTCGCGCCGTCGCGCACCGCCGTCACCGAACATCCGCCGCCGAGATGCGCGACGACGAGATGCGTCTCGCGCGCGTCGGACCGTAACAGTTGGGCCGCGCGTTCCACCGCGTACGCGACGCTCGTTCCGTGAAAGCCGAAGCGCCGGATCCCGCGCTCGACCCACGCGAACGGCCCGGGATACGTGTAGGCGGCGGGCGAGAGCGTGCGATGGAACGCGGTATCGAACGCCGCGATCTGCGGGAGCTTCGGGAAGAGTCGGCGCGCCGCGTCGATCCCGGCGATCTCGATTTTGTTGTGACTCGGCGCGAGCGCTTCGAACGACCGCAGCGTCGCTTCCACGCCGTCGTCGATACGAACCGAATCCGTGAAGCGACCGCCGCCGTGCACGATGCGATGTCCGATCGCGCGGAGATCGTGCGTCTGTCCCGCATCGCCGAGTCTCCGGCAGGCGTCCGCGATCGCTTCGGCGGCATGGCCGTCCGTCTCCATCTCCGCGCGCGCCGGAACGACGGGGATCGCATCGACCGCGAGATCCTCGTGTACCGCGATCTTCCAGCCCGTCGATCCGCCGTTGAGGATCAGTACGGCCAAACCCAGTCCCGCACGTCCGGTAGGTCCTCGCCGCGCTGCGTGATGTAGCGCGCGTGTTCGATGAGACGGTTCCGGAAACGATCGTGCGCCCGCGCGCCGCGCGACGCGAGCGACGGGACGCGCTCGATCGCCGCGATCGCCAAGTGGAAGCGATCGAGTTCGTTGCGGACGACCATGTCGAACGGCGTCGTCGTCGTGCCTTCTTCGATGAACCCGTGAACGTGGAAGTTGTCGTGATTGGCCCGATTGTACGTGAAGCGGTGGACGATCGCGGGATACCCGTGATACGCGAAGATCACGGGCTTGTCGCGCGTGAAGAGGACGTCGAACTCGCGATCCTCGAGCCCGTGCGGGTGCGCGCTTTTCGGTTGCAACTTCATGAGATCCACGACGTTGACGAAGCGGATCTTCAGGTCGGGGAAGGCGTCGCGCAAGAGATGCGTCGCGGCGAGCGCTTCGAGCGTCGGAACGTCGCCCGCGGCGGCCATCACGAGATCGGGCTCGTCCCCATCGTTACTCGCCCACGGCCAGATCCCGATCCCCTTCGCGCAATGCAGCTCCGCCGACGCCATGTCGAGGTATTGGAGTTCCGGCTGCTTCCCCGCGACGATGACGTTGACGTAGTTCTTACTGCGCAGGCAGTGATCGACCGTCGAGAGCAGCGTGTTCGCATCGGGCGGTAGGTAGACGCGCACGACGCTCGCCTTCTTGTTGACGGCGACGTCGATGAAGCCCGGATCCTGATGCGAGAAGCCGTTGTGATCCTGGCGCCACACGTGCGAGCTCAGGAGATAGTTGAGCGATGCGATCGGCGCGCGCCAGCCGACGCGCGAACTCTGCTCGATCCACTTCGCGTGCTGGTTGAACATCGAATCGACGATGTGCGCGAACGCTTCGTAGCACGAAAAGAAGCCGTGCCGACCGCTGAGCAGGTAGCCTTCGAGCCAGCCCTGGCACGTGTGCTCGCTGAGGATCTCCATCACGCGCCCGTCGGCGGCGAGGAACTCGTCGTCGTCCGCGTCCGCTTCGGCATTCCACGTGCGGCCCGTGACTTCGAACAGGTGGTCGAGCCGATTCGACGCGGTTTCGTCGGGTCCGAAAACGCGAAAGTTTTTGCGCGCGTCGTTCGCCCGCATCACGTCGCGCAGGAACGCACCGAGGATGCGCGTCGATTCGGCCGTCGCCGTGCCGGGTTTCGTCGCGGGCGTCGCGTACGCGCGGAAGTCCGGCAGGATCAACGACTGCAACGAGCGTCCGCCGTTCGCATGGGGATTGTCGCTCATCCGCCGCACGCCGCGCGGCGGCAGCGCGCGCAGATCGGCGCGCAACGTCCCCGCAGCATCGAAGAGCTCCTCCGGTTCGTAACTCCGCATCCAGCGCTCCAATTGCGCGAGGTGTTCGGGATGCTTCGCAAAACCGTCGAGCGGGACTTGATGCGAGCGCCAGGAGCCCTCGGTCTTCTTGCCGTCCACGCGCTTCGGACCCGTCCACCCCTTCGGCGTGCGCAGCACGATCATCGGCCAGCGCGGGCGCGTGCTGTCCGCATTCTCGCGCGCGTGCCGCTGGGCCGATGCGATCTCGTCGAAGACGCGGTCGAGCGTCGCGGCCATACGTTCGTGCATCGTCTCCGGATCGTGGCCCTCGACGAAATGCGGCGTGTAGCCGTAGCCGACGAGCAACGCTTCGAGTTCCTCGTGGGGTATGCGCGCCAAGATCGTCGGGTTCGCGATCTTGAACCCGTTGAGGTGCAGGATCGGCAAGACGGCGCCGTCGCCGATCGGATCGAGAAATTTGTTCCCGTGCCAACTCGTCGCGAGCGGGCCCGTTTCGGCTTCGCCGTCGCCGATGACGCATGCGACGATCGTCTCCGGATTATCGAACGCGATCCCGTACGCGTGCGAGAGGGAGTAGCCGAGTTCGCCGCCTTCGTTGATCGAGCCGGGCGTCTCGGGCGCCGCGTGGCTCGGGATCCCGCCCGGAAACGAGAACTGCTTGAAGAGTTTTCGCATCCCCGCGGCATCGCGCGTGACGTCCGGATAGTATTCGGTGTACGTTCCTTCGAGGTACGCGTTCGCGACGATGCCCGGACCGCCGTGTCCGGGACCGGTGACGTTGACGACGTCGAGATCCCGCTCGCGGATGATGCGATTGAGATGCGCGTAAACGAAGTTGAGCCCGGGCGTCGTGCCCCAGTGTCCGAGCAGCCGCGGTTTTACGTGCTCGAGCGTCAGCGGTTCGCGCAAGAGCGGGTTATCGAGCAGATAGATCTGGCCGACGGAAAGATAGTTCGCCGCGCGCCAGTATGCGTCGATCGCGACGAGCGTTTCGCGCGCGACGCCCATGCGGGTCGCCGGATGTTCGATGGTGTCGTGCATGACGGTCCTCTCGCAAGCGCGATGGCCGATCACGTTCCCGAAAAAACGAGCTTCCTTCCGATCGATCGCAAAAATTAAAAAGTCGCCGCGATCGCGGACGTCGCCGATCCGAGCGGAGCCCGGAGAATCGCGCGCCCCGGCTGACTTCGAGCGGATGACCATCCTCGCGATTCACGATGCCGGGATGAATCGAACCTCGGTATCATCTCGGAGTCTCGCCCTGTCGAGCAACCTCGCCCGCCCTGGGGATCGTACGACTTTGGATACACACACCCGCTCGGAAATACATACGATCAGCGCCGCCTCGTTCCAGGAGCGCGTTCTGGACCATCACGGACCCGTCGCGGTCGAGTTCATGTCGTACGGATGCGGCCATTGTCGCGTTCTGGAACCCGTCATCGAATCGGTCGCGCAATCGTTGAAAGCGACCGAAAGCGTGTTTCGCGTCAACGTCGCGCTCGACGAGGAATTAGCGTCGCGCTACGGCATCGACGGAACGCCGACGCTCGTCATGTTTCGCGATTCGATCGAAGTCGGCCGCTCCGTCGGACCCGAACCGACGAGAGAAGCGCTCATGACGGCGATGGCCGGCCCGTTTCGCTCGTGAACGGATCTCCGACCGCCGCACCGATCGAATCGGTTCTGCTCTTCGACGGCGAGTGCGCGGTCTGCCGATCTATCGCGCGCTGGGTCGTGACGTCGGCGCGGCGGCCATCCGGCGCTCGAGGTCTCGTCGTACGACCGATCGGGGACGATCCGATCGCGCTTCGATCGATGAATCCGAATCTCGATATCTGGGACGCGTACGCGACGATTCACCTCGTCATGCCGGACGGTCGGATGAAATTGGGAGGCGAAGCGGTCGCCGAGGTATTCCGAAGTCTGCCGAATTGCAGATGGTTCGCGTGGACGTTCGCCGTCACGATTTTCGGGACGCGCCCGTTTCAGACGATACTCGATCTCGGCTATCGCATTCTCGCGGACGTCCGTCCGTTGCTCGGGTGCGAGAGCTGCGGAACTCCGGCACCTTGGGTCAAGCCGTTCCATCGCGCGATCGCGCGCGCCGACGCCTTCATCCGAGGTCTCGACGGCAAACCCGCTCGTTATCGACGCGACGGATTGCGACACACATCGCGGAAGTCGTCGCGGCCCGACGCGTCGTCGACAGGCCTGACGACGCCGGGATGATCGAATCGACGGGCCTCGTTCGAAGCTAGCCGATGAGCGTGTGTTTGTTGCCGCCGTGCAGTTCCGCGTGAATTTTCGCGGCATCGGACATGAATCGACCCGCATGTTGCATGTGGGCGTGGGCGAGAAGCGCGTAATGCGCGGCCTCTTCGTGCGCTCCGTGCGAATATCGACTCGAGGCCCGATCGCTGTAGTCCGCCGCCTCGCGCAGATGCGCGCTCGCGGAGCCGTGATGTGAGACGAGGTCGCTAAGGGACATCGAGGACTCCTCGCATGGGATCGACCTGCGTCATCGTTTCGAAGGCCGCGGCGGCTCGGTCGTAGCTCCTACGCGTGCCGAACCGAACGCGGACGTTCTCACGTCCGATCCCGTCTCGCCGAGCATCCTGCCAGCATACCGCACATCCTCGACGCGCGGTATCGTGAACGATGGGGATCGCCGATGCCGATCCGACAATCGCGGCGATCGCCGGGTGATCGCGAGCGTCGCGGAGCCCGATTACGATTAATTCGAGCGCGAATTCGCTCGTAAACCGAAACGCCCGACGGCGGACCCGTCGGGCGTTTGCATCGTTCGCGCCGATTCTACGGCGTGGGTGGCTGGATCGGTCCGTATCCGAACGACTTCGCGAGAAGGAAGCCGCCGGAGATCGAGCCGA
>CAZZXB010000159.1:0-5468 GCA_964658025.1 uncultured Janthinobacterium sp. | reverse complement strand
GGGTTGAACGAGATCATCGGCGCCGTGATCGCGACCTCGCTCGTGCTTCTCGCCGTCTTCATCCCGACGGCGTTCGTGCCGGGGACGACCGGCGCGATCTACAAGCAGTTCGCGCTGACGATCGCGTTCTCGATCACGCTTTCGGCGATCCTCGCGCTCACGCTCACGCCCGCGCTCTCGGCCGCGTTCGGCGGAAACCGCTCGACGCCGCGGTTCGTGCTCTTCCGCTGGTTCAACACGGGTCTGAAGCGACTGCAAGACTTCTACGGTCGCGTGCTGCGCGTGACGATCCGCGCGCGTTATCTCGTCGCGCTCGTGCTCGTCGGCGTCCTCGCGCTCACGGGCCTGCTGTTCACGACGACGCCGACGGGCTTCATCCCGGTCGAGGATCAGGGCGTCATCTTCGCGCAGGTCCAAGCGCCGGACGGCGCGTCGCTCAACGTCGTCGACAAGGTGGAATCGCAACTTCAGAAGGCGGCGGCGAAAAACGCGGGGATCGACGGCGTGTTCGCCGTCTCGGGCTTCTCGTTCGCGGGATCCTCGACGAACCAGGGCATCGTCTTCATGAGCCTCAAGCCGTGGGGCCAGCGCACGACCGAGGCGTCGTCGGCCGACGGCATCATCGCCTCGCTCTCCAAGCAGTTCGCGATGGATCCCGACGCATCGGTGCAGTTTTTCGATCCGCCCGCGATCCCCGGTCTGGGAGCGACGGGCGGCTTCGATTTCGAATTGCAGGATTACAATTCCGGATCGCTCTCCGCGCTCGGGGCCGCGGCCGGGAAACTCGTCGGTGCGGCCAATCGCGATCCGAATCTCTCGATGGTGTATACGTCGTTCCGGGCGACCGGGCCGGAATTCGATGCGACCGTCGATCGGGCGGCCGCGGCACAGCTCGGCGTGACGGTGCCGACGGTGTTCAACGCGCTCTCGGTCGCGCTCGGGAGTTCGTACGTCAACAACTTCACGCTCGACGATCGGACTTACCGCGTGTACGTGCAGAACGACGCGCCGTACCGGCAGACGGCGGGCGACATCGGACGCATCGTCGTTCCGAACGCATCCGCCACGGCGAGCGCCGCTTCGACCGCGACGCAGACGCTCAATCCGACGACCGGCACGACGGGACTGAGTTCGATCGGGTCGGGCACGTCGACCGTCCCGCTCGCGAGTCTCGTCAAGGTCGCGAGCAGCGAGGGCGCGCCTTCGATCACGCATTACAATCTCTATCGCTCGGTCGAGATCCAGGGCAATAACGCGCCGGGTACGGGCTCGGGGCAGGCACTCGCCGCGCTTTCGAATCTCGAAAAGAAATTGCTGCCTTCGAATTTCCACTACGCGTATTCGGGGATCTCGCTCGAAGAATCGCAATCGGGTTCCACGACGATCCTGATCTTCGGGCTCGGACTGATCGTCGTGTACCTCGTGCTCGCCGCGCTGTACGAGAGCTTGGGCGATCCGCTCGTCATCCTGCTCTCGGTGCCGACGGCGTTATTCGGGGCGCTCGTCGCGCTCGATCTGCGCCACATCGCGAGCGACGTCTACGCCCAGGTCGGTTTCGTCATGTTGATCGGGCTCGCGGCGAAGAACGCCATCCTGATCGTCGAGTTCGCGAAGCAACGACGCGACGGCGGAAACGTCGACGCGATCGAGGCGGTCATCGAAGCGGCGCAGACGCGCTTGCGACCGATCCTCATGACGTCGATCGCGTTCATCTTCGGCCTCATACCGCTCGTGTTCGCCACGGGTGCGGGCGCGTCGAGCCGCCATTCGCTCGGGACGGCCGTCGTCGGCGGCATGATCGTCTCCACGATCTTCAACCTCATCGTCGTGCCGTCGATGTACGTGATCGTCGATTCGTTCGGCACGCGTCTCCGACGGGGATTCCGCAAGCCGCCGAGCGCGACGACGCAAGGCGCGTAGCGCCCCGACGGGCGAACGAATCGCGCGCCCTTCCGACACACCGTTCGGCCAACGATCGACGACGAACGGCAAAAGGGTACGCGTTTTGCACGTCGCAAAGGCGAAACGTCCGGCGCGATTATCTCCTCGGCACGCGCCGGTTGCCGTATGCCGAATGTAAGGAACTCATGCATCGTTATTCGATCGGATACCGTCTATCGATCGTCGCCCTCGTGGCGGTCGCTGCCGCGACGACCTCGCTTCACGCCGCCGCTGACGAGCTCGCGCCCGGCGCGACGATCGGCGTCTCGCGCGTGTCGCGCGCGGATCTCGTAGATCTCGGGCGCGCCGCGCGTAGCACCCGAATCGACCTGACCTTCGCGTTGAAGTATCGCAATGCGGGCGAGCTCGATGCGTTCCTCGCCGCGAGCTCGGACCCGCAATCGCCCGAGTTCGGACACTATCTCACGCCGGCGCAATTCGCCGCGGAATTCGCTCCGACGCGGGCCGATTACGAGCGATTCACCGGGACGCTCGCACGCGCCGGATTCACGATCACGAAGACGTCCCCGACGCGTACGTTCGTCGGAGCGAGCGCCCCGGCGGCGGTCGCGGAATCGTTTTTCCGCACGCAATTCCACGCCGTCGCACAACGGTCGGTCGTCGGAACGCGATACGCGATCGCGGTTCCCGCCACGATTCCGGCGGCGCTCCGCGACGCCACGTTCGGCGTCGCCGGACTCGACGATCTCGTCGTCGCGAAAACCGATAACGTCCGCGCCGCGTCGCGCCGCACGGACGTCGCGCTCGGTCCGCCGCTTCAGGGACCCGACACGGGTCTCTCGCCATACGCCTTTGCGACGGCGTACGATTTCCCGGTCCAACACGCGCGACCGGGCAAGAGCGGCGCGACCTACGACGGCACGGGTCACAGCGCGGGTATCGCGATCGATTCCGACTTCGCCAATAGCGATATCGAAGCGTTTCTCTCGTACTTCAAGATCAGGCGCTCGGCGCCCATCGTTCGCGTTCCGGTCGACGGCGGGAGCACGATCAACGGCGACGGCCTCGAGACGGTCCTCGATCTCGAAACGATTTCGGGCCTTTCCCCTGGCGCCGGCGTCTACGTCTATCTCATGCCGTCGCTCGCCACGACGAACATCGTCGACACGTATGCGAAAGTCGTCGAAGACGACGCCGTCGACGTCGTGAATTCGAGTTTCGGCGGCTGCGAGCTCAACGATAATCTCGCCGTGCTCAGCGACCACATCGCGGTGCAGGGCGCTGCCGAAGGGATCACGTTCGCGGCATCGTCCGGCGATTTTGGCGCGCAGACGTGTTTCGGCCTGACGTCGACCGGGCTCGGCGTATCGGCACCCGCGAGCGCGCCGCATTTCACGGCGGTCGGCGGCACGTCGCTCCTGATCGATACGAAGGGCACGTACAAGCTCGAGATCGCCTGGGACGGGAGCGGCGGCGGCGTTTCGACGGTGTTCCCGCTGCCGTCGTACCAAAAGGGGATCGCGAACGTGATCGCATCGGGGCGCAACGTCCCCGACGTGGCGTTCGACGCTAATCCGGGGACGGGCGCGTCGCTCTATTATCAAGGCGCGTTCTCGGGACCGATCGGCGGAACGTCGCTCGCGAGCCCGCTCTTCACGGCGCTCGTGACGCAGGTCAACGAGACGCTCGGAAAACGTTCCGGCAGCGTTAACGCGGCGACGTACGCATACTTCAAGCAGACGCGATACGGGACGCGCTTTCGCGACGTCACGCTCGGAAATAATTCGTACTTCGGACCGGGCTACAACGCGCTCCCGGGCTACGACGACGTGACCGGTATCGGCTCGATCATCGGAACGGCACATGCGAAATAAGAAAGGGAAGAAGATGAAGCACGTCCAGGCCACCGCACCGCTCGTCGCGGCGTTTCTCGTCGTCGCTGCGGCCGCAGGCGCCGACGCCTCCGTCCTCGCACCCCCCGCCGCGAACGGCGTCGCGGCGGCGACGTTGACGGGCGTCCGCGATCTCGGGCGCGCGACGACGCAACGCGTCGACGTCTCGGTCGTGTTGCCGTACCGGCACGCGAGCGACCTCGAGGCCCTGATCGCGGCGCAACGCGATCCGACCTCCAAGACGTACCGACGCTTCCTCACGCCCGCACAGTTCGTCGCATATTTTTCGCCGACGGATTCCGCGTATCGCGCGGTGGCGGAGAACATGCGACGGGCGGGCTTCGCCGTCGAGACGTCTTCGAATCGAACGGTCCTCCACGCATACGGTCCCGCGAGCGTGGCGGATCGGTACTTCCGTACGACGATCGACACGGTTCGCGAAGCGAGCGGCAGGATCGCATACGCGAACGCCGCGCCCGCGTACGTTCCGGCCGGGCTCGCGGGAGCGCGGATCGTCGGACTCGACGGCGTCGTGCGAGCGGGAGTCGCGGCGAAGCCGCGCACGCAGGCGATCCGACCGAACGTCGCGGGCGGCCCGCTGTTCGGCCCCGACGGCGGTTTCGGGCCGCTCGCGATCACGAAGGCGGAAGACTTTCCGCTCGAGCACGGCTACACCGGTAGAAACAGTAACGTCGCCGATATCATCGACGGCAACATCGCCGGTTCCGACGTCTCCACGTTCCTCAAGACGTTCGGCGTGAAGCAGACGGGTCCGCGAACGACGACGCGAAACGTGGACGGCGGATGTCTCTCCGCCGGGTGTTTCGATGCGTTCACCGCGACGCTCGATGCGGAATGGATTCTCGCGGAGGCGCCCGGCGCGTCGCTCTTCACCTACCAAACGCCGTCGCTCGCGAACGGGGCGCTCGTCGACGCGTTCAACGCGGTCGCGTCGGACGACGCGGTGAACATCGTGAACTTCTCGATCGGCGCGTGCGAGGTCTCGGGGAACGATCTCGAACTCGGGATCGAACCGCTCATCGCGCAGGGCGCGGCGCTCGGGATCAGTTACGAATCGGTCGCGTTCGGCGGCGCGAATCTGTGCGGCGTGCCGCCGCTCGCGCTGCCGATGGCGCCCGCGAATCTCGATACCGTGACGGCCGTCGGCGCGAGTTCCACGTTCGTCGACCAAACCGGGAAGCAGAGCGCGGAGAGCACCTTTTCGAACAGCAACGGGGGCGTCTCGCTCGTGATCCCGCTTCCGTCGTGGCAGGCGAAAACCCGCGGCGTCAGCGCATCGGGTCGCAACGTGCCCGACATCGTGATTCCGGGAAGCGTCGATGGCGTCGGTCCGTCGATCTATTTCGGCGGCACGTGGGCGGGTGGAACGGCGTTCGTCAACAACGCGCCGTTCGCCGGATACCTCGCGACCGTTCAGGAGATGTACGGGTATACGACGCCGCTCGGAAACGTCGCGCCGGCGATGTATGCGACGTTCGATAAATACGGTTACAAGGACGGGACGAAGTCGCTCTTCGACGACGTGATGCTCGGATGCATCGGCGCGGTCGGCGGGAAGGCCGTTTGTGCGAAATCCGGCTACGACATCTCGAGTGGAATCGGCTCGATCTCCGGCGGCTTCCTTCTCGCGAAGTCGTTCGGATACGGACCGAT
>CAZZXB010000158.1:798-5472 GCA_964658025.1 uncultured Janthinobacterium sp. | reverse complement strand
CAGATCGGGATCGAGCCTGGCGACGAGCAGATGACGGTACTCGCCGATCGCGCCGCGGATGAGCCCGAGCATGTCGGCGCCCGCCTCGCTCGCGGCGTCGACCTCGCGGAGCGCCCGACCCGCGTCGCCCGCGAGGATCGCGTCGACGAGCGCGCGCGCGTACTGACGACCCGTCGTGCCGAACGCCGCGTCGACCGCGGCGACGTCGACCGGACCGTTCGCGTAGGCCGCGACCTGTTCGAGCATCGTCAGCGCGTCGCGCAGGCCGCCGTCGGCGCGATAGGCGATCGCCCCGAGCGCGCCGTCGTCGATCACGATCGATTCCGCCGTCGCGATCTCGCGCATCCGCGCGATCATCACGGAGACGGGGATCCGCCGGAACGCATAACGCTGACAGCGCGAGAGGATCGTCGCGGGCAACGCTTCGGGCGCCGTCGTCGCCAAGATGAAGATCGCGTGAGACGGCGGTTCCTCGAGCGTCTTGAGAAACGCGTTCGCGCCCTCGCGCGTGAGCATGTGCGCTTCGTCGATGATGTAGACTTTGGACCGCATCGACGCGGGCGCGAATTTTACGGAATCGCGGAGCGCGCGGATCTCGTCGATCCCGCGATTGGACGCGGCGTCGATCTCCACGACGTCGAGCGCCGAGCCCGCGAGGATCGCGCGACAGTTCTCGCACGTGTTGTCGGGCTCGGGCGTCGGACCGTGCGCGCACTCGATGCAGCGCGCGAGGATCTTCGCGGCCGACGTCTTCCCGCTGCCGCGCGGCCCCGAGAAGAGGTAAGCGTGCGCGAGCTTCCCCGATTCGAGCGCCGTGCGGAGGGTGCGGACGACGGCGTCTTGGCCGACGAGATCGACGAACGATTTCGGTCGCCAGGTGCGATAGAGGGACACCGCACGCACGTTCGAGGGACGGTTCGCGCGCGCCCTGTTCGCCCTGTTTACGAAACATCCGCACGGGTACGAGCGTTCGTAGGTGAGACACTCGAGGTCGACGCTCGTGTTTTGAGCGATGGCCTTCCCGGCATCCGTTGGAGACGGCCTTGGCGACGGTAACAGACGCGGTGAGCGTCACCAAATACGAAACGCCCTTACGCGAATTATTCGGATTCACGTCGTTCAATCCGGGTCAGGAAGAAGTCGTCACGCGCGTGATGGCGGGCGAAGATACGCTCGCGATCCTCGCGACCGGCGCCGGCAAGAGCCTCTGTTACCAGCTTCCCGCGCTCTTACTCGAAGGGACGACGATCGTCGTGAGCCCGCTCATCGCGCTCATGAAAGATCAGCTCGACATGCTCTCGGAGCGCGGGTTCACGAACAACCTCGCGCTCAACTCGACGCTCGGCGAAGATCAGGAGATCGCCGCGCGCGCGAAGATCGCCGCGGGGGGCGTGAAGATCGTGTTCGTCACGCCGGAGAAGCTCGAAGACGAAGTCTTCGTCGCCATCCTCAAGAAGATCCGCATCCCGCTCTTCGTCGTCGACGAGGCGCACTGCATCAGTCAGTGGGGCCACGACTTCCGGCCCGCGTACCTCGGCCTCGGGAGCGTGATCCGCGCGCTCGGCCAGCCGACGGTTCTCGCGCTCACCGCGACCGCGACGCCCGCCGTGCGCGAGGACATCCTCGTGCAGCTCGGGCTCCCCGCGACGATGACGATCGTGAAGGGTTTCGACCGGCCGAACCTGCGCTACGAAGTGATCCGCAGCGAGAACGAGACGGCGAAACTCAAAGCGCTCAAGCGCCTCTTCGAGACGGGCCTCGCGGGTACGGGGATCATCTACACCGCGACGATCAAGAACGCGCTCGAGGTGCAGAAGTACCTCCACGACCAGCTCGATCTCCCGGCCGCCGTCTACCATTCGAAACTACAGAAGCACGATCGCGTCTCCGTCCACGAATTGTTCATGGGTGAAGCGATACGCGCGGTCGTCGCGACGAACGCGTTCGGCCTGGGCATCGACAAGCCGAACATCCGCTTCGTCATCCACTACGATCTGCCGGGCTCGATCGAGGCGTACACCCAGGAGGCGGGGCGCGCCGGACGCGACGGCGATCTCTCGCGTTGCGTCCTGCTCTACCGCATGAGCGACACGCGCGTCCAGAATTACTTCCTCACCGGAAAGTATCCCGACATCGAAGACGTGCAGAAGGTCTTCGGCACGCTCGAATATTTCGGCGGTCAGGAAGACGGCGTCTCGCTCGCCGACCTGCGCAAGATCTCGCAGCTCCCGCTCACCAAACTCAAAGTCGTGCTCGCGCTCTTGAAAAAGGCCGGCTTCATCGAGATGCGGTCGCGGTCGCGCTACGGCCTCACGCCCGACGCGCTCGCCAACCGCGATCTCATCCTCAATCTCGCGAACTACGACACGAAGAAATCGTACGACCAGTCGAAGCTCGCGATGATGTTGCAGTACGCCGAGTCCCGCGCGTGCCGACGCAAATTCATCCTCAACTACTTCGGCGAGAATTTCACGGCCGATTTCTGCGGTCAGTGCGATAACTGTCTGCGCACCGTCGCGGCCGGGAAGTCGGCGTCGCGCGTGACGAGCGGCTACAGCATCGCCGACGTCGTGACGCATCCGAAATTCGGGCAAGGCACGGTCGAACGGGCGGAGAAGGACCTCGTAACCGTTTTGTTCCCGAGCGTCGGTTACAAGACGTTGCTCGCGTCTTCGGTGTTACGCGAAGCGAACATCGCCTGATCGTTCTTTAGGAGAGCCTTTTGCAGTTCCGCGGGTCGCGGCGTCGGCGCTTCGTGCCGATCGTCGCCGTCGTCGCGGCGCTCGTCGCGGTCGGAAATCCGCAACCATTCGAGCGTGTCCGCGCGCAGGAAGCGCCCCCGACTTCGGACGCATCGCGAGCGCCCGTCGCTTCGGCGTCGCCGACGCCCGCAGCCCAAGTCGCGACGCCGCTCGCCTCCGCCCCCCCGGCGACATCGACGACGGGCGCGCCGTCGGTCGCCACCGCGTCGCCCGGAATCGGCGTTCCCCCGACCGGCGCACCCGCACCCGACGGCTCTCCCGCGGCGACGCCCGTCCCCGGCGCCCCCGCGTCGCCCGCCCCCGGAGCGGGCGCCGTTCCGGTCCCCGCGCCGCCGCCGACCCCGATCCCGACGCCGCCGCCGATCATCGTCGATCCGCCGCAAGCGGGTATCACGCCCGGCGGCACGGAGCGCTTGCGCGTCGAGCAAGAACTCGGCACGCTCACCGTCGTCGCCGCGGATCCGACGATCGTCGACGCGTCGATCGATCAGGAAGCGCGCGAGCTCGTCGTGGTCGGAAAAAAACTCGGTGCGACGACCGTGACGGTCACGGACGCGCGCGGCCTCACGCGCGACGTTCCCGTCCGCGTCGCCTATCCGGCGGGCGAGGTCGCGAGCGATACGAGCGTCCGCATCACCGGAAACCCCGCGACGCAACTCTTCATCCGCGAACAGGCGCTCGCCGCCGCGACGGCCGCGACGACGGTGCGGCCGGGCGCGTCGATCGTGGCCTCGCAAGAATCGATCAACGTCCCCGCACCGCTGCGCGTCGACGACGTCACGACGATCGACGTTCCGATCATCGTCTCGGGCGACGGATTCTTCACCGTGCAGGGCACGACGCACGTACGCGTCGAGAACTTCGCCGAACCGCCGATCGCGCCGCGCGCGCTCCTCGTGAGCGATTTTCCCGAACGCCTCACGGAGACGGGCATCCTCTTCACGGCCGATCTCATCGCGAAGCAGGCGGAGCGCTTTCTCTACTATCACTACAACCCCGCGGGGCAACCCGATCGGCGGATCGTGCTCAAGGTGCGCAATCCGTCGTCGCAACCGGCGCTCGTGCAATTCATTAACGGCGCCGCCGGTCCCGATCTCAACGAGATGCAGGTCGGGCATCTCTCGACCCAGCGCTTTCTCGTGCGACGCGCGCAGAACGAGGGCACGGTCGTGACGATCCCCGGCAACGCGACGATCTCGCTCGCGCAGCAGCCGCTTCCGGCGCGGAGTCTCGTGAGCGCGCTCATGCAGATCAACGAGATCGACGGACCGCCGCTCCATCTCACGCTCGTCGCGCAGAACGCGGACGATCCCATCGACGGACCGATCCCCGAATCCGCGTTACTCGTCGGCGATCGGCCGCACGCGCGCGGCGTCTATCCGATCCCCGAATTCTTTTTCGACTACAGCTACGACGCGGACGGACCCGATCTCGAGATCCCGATCGGACAGATCCCGCTCCCCAATCTCGTCGAGGGTCAGACGCTCGCGGGCGATTACGGCGTGTTGCAATCGATCACGCTACGCATCGTCAACAACGATCGCCGGAACGCGCGGCAGATCGCCGTCTACGCGAACCCGCGCGGCGGTCGGGCGACGGGGACGTTCCTCATCGATCGCGAGCTCGTGCAGGCGCATCAGATGGCGGCGTTCGGAACCTATAAACTCCGCCAGTACACGATCGCTCCCGGCAGCTTCGTGCGGACCGAGATCGTGACGATCCCCGAAGGCGGCTCGTCGTATCCGCTCCGCCTCGTCGTCGCGCCGGACGACGGCAGCGCGGCGCCGGGGACGGCCGACTCGCCCGTCTACTGACCGCGCGCGACGCGCGCGTACGTGGCGGCGACCCGTGCGGCCGTCGCGCTCCAGGCGAAACGCGCGCGCGCCGGCGCGCGCAGGTCCGCGGCGCGCGC
>CAZZXB010000158.1:361-788 GCA_964658025.1 uncultured Janthinobacterium sp. | reverse complement strand
GGCGAGGACGGCGCGGATCGCGTCGATCCACCCCGCCGCATCGTCCGGATCGACGAGCGGCGCGCATCCCGCGACGATCTCCGGGAGCGACGACGCGTTCGCGGCGACGAGCGGGAGACCCGCGCAGAGCGCCTGCGCCGCGGCGTACCCGAAACCTTCGTAACGCGACGGCACGACGGCGACCGTCGCGCGCGCGTACCAAGCCAATACTTCCGCGCGCGAGACGTAGCCGCGGAGTTCGAAACGATCCGCGACGCCGCGCGCGCGCGCGAGTTCGAGCACGCGTTCGCGGTACGTCGCGAACGGTCCGACGGCGACGACGCGGAGATCGGGAATCGCGGCCGCGACCGCGACGATCCCGGTGCCCATGATCGAGGCGTACCAGTTCGGCGTCAGGTTCGAGAACACCTGCGACGGCCGCTCCAGG
>CAZZXB010000158.1:0-351 GCA_964658025.1 uncultured Janthinobacterium sp. | reverse complement strand
GAATCGCGGCCGCGACCGTGACGAGCGCCTCGAGATTCTTCCGCGCTTCGACCGTGCCGACGACGAGCGCGATCGCGCGTTCCGCGGGCGCGCGCACGATCGCGGCGACGTCCGCGGCGACGCCGGGATACGCCACCGCGATCCGCGCGGGATCGATGCGCGGCGCGGCGTTCGCGAGCTCGTCGCGGGAAAAGGCCGAGTCGACGAAGATCGCGCGCGCGCGTTCGTACCGGCGGAGTTGGAAGCGCCCGAAATACGCTCGCGCGTACGCGCGCGCGTGCGCCTGGACGTGGAGCCACGCGACGTCGTGGACCGTCGCGACGATCGGCGCGCGCGCGACGAGCGGGAGCG
>CAZZXB010000157.1:0-5577 GCA_964658025.1 uncultured Janthinobacterium sp. | reverse complement strand
CCGAGCACGCTCGGTTCGAACACGAGGAGTACGCGCGACGCTTTGCTGACGAAGGGTCGGACGAGTTCTTCGAACGGCCGGGGCGCGTCGATGAACGCGAAACGGTCGTACCCCGAGAGTCCCGACGCGAGTTGTTCCATGTCGGCGAGCTTGAGCGCGTAGACGTTGTCGTATCGGTCGAGGAGTTCGATCGCGTCGACGTTCCCGACGTGCGCGCTCGAGTGGACGCCGCGCGAACGTTGCGCGTCGAGGATGTGGTCGGCCTCGAGCAGCGTCGACATCGCGCGCCGTCCGGAGAGATCGGCGTCGACGATCGTCGAGGGCGCGCCGGTGCGCGCCGCAGCGCGCGCGAGATCGACCGCGATCGTGGTCGCTCCCGCTCCGCCTTTCGAGCCGAGGACGAGGAAGGTGCCGCCGCTCATCGGGCCTCGAGCTTCGTCGTATCGCCGTCGATCACGGGGACGCCGTCGATCGGCTTTTTGGCTTGCGCGGCCGCGGGAGCGGGCGAATTCTGCGGCGGGGCGGCGGCCGGCGCGGCGGCCGCGGGGACGTTGAAATCGGGTTCCTCGGCCGGCATCGAGCGGATCGATTCGTCGGGCGAGCGTAGCGCGAGCCGCAGCGTCGCGTTGAGATCGGCGACGGTCAGGAGATCCGCTTGCTGGGCCGAGACGGCGAGCGTCACGGTCGTCGGCGGCGCGGCGGGTTGCGCGCCGCCCGGGCTCGGGCTCGCGTCGCTCGCGGCGGCGTCGATCGACTGGTTGACCGCGAGGACGACCGCTCCGCGGATGATCGCGGCCGTATGCGGCGCCTTGCCGGCGGCCGCCGTCGTCGAGGCCATGACGTCGACCGAATCGCCCGGTTCGATGAGCCCGGAGACGGATTTCACCATGTCGACGGGGATGCTCACCGCGCGTTGGCCGGGCTTCAGGCGACCGGTCACGCCGATCGCCGCGGGCACGCCGACCTTCGTCTGCGTGACCGTCGTGCCGGCCGGGATCGCGACGAGGGCGACGTCGCCCTCGATCGCCTTCGCGTCCGCGACGGCGCTCGGATCGATCTCGACGGCGGGCTTCATCACCCGCGTGAGCATCTGCGGCTTGATCTTCGCGCGCGCGGGGATGTTCGTGCTCGCGATGATCATCGGACGCATGTCGACCGCGACCGGCGCCTTCGCCGGCGCGTTCATCGATAAATAATGAAGCGTGAGGACGCCCGTGGCGATGGCAAGCACGACCGCGACGATGAGCGTGATTTTGCGACTGTTCATAGCGATAACCTCGAGATCGGCGTGAAGTGCGAGAAAACGACCAGGGCGAAGCCCGCGGCGATCGCGAGCGCGTAGGGCATCGTCGTCGGTGCGGCGGGCGCGACCGCGACCGTGCCGGGGATGGCGAAGGGTCGCGCGATCTTACCGGCGGCGGCGAGCGTCGACGGCAGCTTGCGCGCGGCGAGCGCGAACCCGAGCGCGATGACGCCGCCCGAGATCGAGGTTGCGGTGAGGAACGCGAGCGCGTCCTGCGGGGCGAAGACCGCGCTCACGGCGGCGAGCAGTTTGACGTCGCCGCCGCCGAGCCAGCCGTTCGCGAAGGCGAAGGTTCCGACGACGAGCACGCCCATGAGGAGGGCGAACGCGACCGCGAAGGCGACGAAGCCGTGGGTCGCGGCCGTGCCGAGCGCGACGAGCGCGACGGCCCCCGGCACGGCGTTGGGGATCGTCCGGGAGCGGAGATCCGTCGCGACCGCGACGAGGCAGGCGAGTAGGACGAGCGCGTATTCGACGTTCATTGTCTTATTGTTCGACCGTATTAATGGAGGACGTTATCGAGTTGTATTTGTTGCTGCTGGTGCCGCCGAGTATCCGGAGCGCGGCGATGCAGACGATCGCGATCATCGCGATGATGAGCGCGTATTCGACCAAGCCTTGCCCGCGCTCGTCCCTTAGAAGAAGACGGGACGCGGCGATGATGTCCAACTGGCGGCAACTCCGATAACGACGTCACGAGTGTCGTTAGGATGTTCGGCCGCGACGCCGGGAAATTGACCTCGCGAATCGCGCGCCGACGTGC
Organism: uncultured Janthinobacterium sp.; assembly: GCA_964658025.1. Classification (GTDB taxonomy): domain Bacteria; phylum Vulcanimicrobiota; class Vulcanimicrobiia; order Vulcanimicrobiales; family Vulcanimicrobiaceae; genus CAZZXB01. The sequence continues at coordinate 3,511 of CAZZXB010000157.1, read as the reverse complement.
GCTACCTCACACGGAAATGCTTCTTTACCGTTTTCGTGCGGTCGCCGGTTAAGCCCGAGCGGTGCTCCGTCCGATGAACAGAGTGTTGCGTGTGTACCGGCTGCCGATCGACGGCGTGGCACACCAACCCCAAGTCGATCGCCCCCTCTCACACACCGCACCGCTTTTAGGAGAATGACATCCCGTGAAGACCTTCGTTTCGATGCTCCGTAACGACGACGGCCAAGGCCTCGTCGAGTACGCCCTCATCATCGCTCTCGTTTCCATCGTCGCGATCGCCGCGCTGCAGTTCCTCGGCAAGAAAGCCAGCAACACGCTCAGCAACGCCGCGAACACCCTCTCGAACTAAGGGTCGCCACGAGTGGTGGGCGGACGGACTCCACGGAGGCCGTCCGCCCGCTCTTTTATCTGCGGTGCGAAGGCCCGCGTCGCTCGGCGACGCGAGGCCCTTTTGCTATTATCGATGCGGAGTTCGTAACGTGCGCTTTGCCTGGTTCGTCATCGCCGTGTTCGCCGGACGCTTCGTCGCGACGGCGGTCTGTTTTCCGCACGGTGACGGAGATCTCGGTTGGCAACGCTGGCTCGGCGGTCGCATCCTCGCATCGGGCCGGTTGCCCGACGCGCTCGGCTCGGAGACGTTCACGGCCGTCGGCGCGCACTGGGTGCCGCAAGAGTGGCTGTTCTCGATCCTCGCGTACCTCAGTCGCGGCGCGGGCTGGATCGCGTTCGCGAGCCTGTGCGCCGCGTGCGCCGTCGCGACGATCGTCCTCACCGGCCGACGCGCGACGCGGCGCGGCGTGCATCCGTACGCCACGGCGGTCGTCGTCTCCGCACTCGGGATCGGTCTGCTCGAATCGTTCGGCGTGCGCGTCCAGGTGCTCGCGTGGCCGCTCGCCGCGGCATTCCTGTTGCTGCTCGAATACGACGGACCGCAGGCGTACGCGGCGATCGCGATCGCCGCGCTCTGGTCGAACGTCCACGCGAGCGTGGTGCTCGCGCCGGTCTTCGCGGGCGCCGCATTCGTCGGCACCTTTTTCGACGAGGGTCTGACGGCTCGCGCGCGCCGACTGCTCGTCATCGCCGCGTCGTCCGCTCTCGCGACCTGCGCGAATCCGCTCGGCTGGCGGCTTCCGGCGTACGCGGTAACGCTCTTCACCTCGCCGTTCAAGTCGATGATCAGCGAGTGGAAGCACACCGACATCGGCGACACCTCGTTCGCCTACGGCGCGCTCCCGCTCGTCGCGATCGTCGTCGCGTTCGGCGTTCGCGGGCGTCGTCCGTGGCGCGATCGGATCACGCTCGCCGTCGTCGGCTGGCTCATGCTCTCGGCGGCGCGCAACGTCGCGATCTTCTGCATCGCGGCGGCCCCGATCGCCGCGGAATCGCTCACCGCCGGCGTGACGTTCTTACGCGAGCGACTCGGCACGATCGCGTTCGCCGTGCCCACGCGCGCGGCGCGTTGGGGCGAGGCGGCGCTCGTCGTCGCGCTCGCCGCCGGAATCGGCGCGTCGCTCGTCCACACGGAACGCACGGGAGGCGCGCCCGACGACCAGCCGACCGCCGCGCTCGCGGCGATCCGAGCGACGCCGCAAGCGAGAAACGTGTTCTGCGCGGATTTCGCGTGGTGCAGTTTCTTGCTCGCCTCGCGCGATCGCGTCTTTCTCGACGGTCGCGCGGATCCGTATCCGCAAAAGGTTTGGGACGACTTCGGAACGATCGTCCGCGTGCGCCCCGCGTGGCGTAAGACGCTGCGCTCCCGCGACGTCGACACGGTACTCGTCGCGCGCAACGCCCCGCTCGAATCCGCGCTCGCGCTCGACCCCGGCTGGAAGAGCACCTACGTCGACCGCACGTATCGCGTGTGGTCGCGCGTCGGGCCGACGTCGACGACGCGCCTCGCTTCGGTACTCGGCGCTCGCTGACCGCGTCGGTCCGACTCCTCGAAACCGGACGCCTCGCACGACGGCGACGCGACCCGCCCGCAGGGAACCTGCGCGGGAAATCCTATCATCCAACTGCATGAAAGGTTCGCAGCCCGACGAGAAGCCCGAGCGGAACGGACGGTCGGCGTTTTTAGACGGCGTGCGCTTCGAACTCGTCATCGCCGTGTGCGCGCTCTTGATCTCGACGCTCGCGACGGTGGCGTCGTGGTGGCAAACGCAGGCCACATGGCAGCAGACGCGGATCGTCGACGAACAGCTGAGCGCGCAAGTGTGGCCGTACGTCGCGTTTACCGAGAATATCGTGAAAGCGGATACGGACGAATTCGCGATCGAGAACGACGGACTCGGCCCCGCGATCGTCCGGAGCGCGACCGTGCTCGTGGACGGTAAGGAACGTCCGAGCTTCGTCGCGATGTTGCATGCGATTCTCGGACCGAACATCCTCGGTCGCAAAGCGCGTGGCGAGTCGATCGGGCTCACCGAGGACTCCGCGAGTCCGGGCTTCGTCCTACGGCCGGGCGAATCGGAAAAGCTGCTTACCTTTCGGAGCAAGACCTTCGCGAAGCGCCTCATCATCGCGTATCAACGCATCGACTTCCGGATGTGCTATTGCGCGATCGTTCCCGGGCGTTGCTGGCGGATGGATACGGCCGGTACGTCCGATCCGCAACCGATCGCCGCGTGCCGCGAGGATCCGCGCGACCTGCTTCACGCCGCCGCGGTGAACGAACTGTTCCGTCCCTTCTGATCGGGACGAACGTTTCCGCGAGACCGGCGCTCTCGGATTGTGGGACGAGCCTTTCCGCGAGACCGGCGCACGCGGATTATGGAGCGAACGTTCCCGCGAGACCGGCGCGCTCGGATTATGCGACGAGCGCGACCTGGACGAGGACGGTCGCGAGGGTGAAGGCCGCGATATAGGGCGCGAAGCGCATCACGGCGCTCGCGCGGCGCGTGACCTTCACGTAGGCGATCGCCGAAAGGCAGGCGACGAAGAGCACGAGCAGGACGCTTTCCGTGGTGCCGAGCGCGATGCCGGCGATCGCGGCGATGCCGCCGTCGAACACGCTCGCGCGACGTTCGCGGACGAAGAGCGCGGTCGCGAAGAAGGGCGAGCTCGCGAGCGCGGCCGTGCCGACGGTGTGCCACATTCCGTCGAGCATCGCGGAGAGAACGGCGACGAAGAGTCCGATCCCGACGATCGAGAGCGCGCGCGCATCGCCCGACGGACGCGCGGCGACGGCGGTCGCGAGCGTGCCGATGAGGACCGCGGAGACGACGAGTTCCTCGAGCGTGAGGCTTCGCGTGGCCGCGAAGGCGCCGATCGCGGCGGCGCCGATCGTCGCGAACATCCGCGCGATGTGGGCGAGGCGGATCCCCTTGCGGTCGGCGCCGTCCCCGGCCGGCGCCGGGATCGTCGCCGCGAAGGCGACGATCCCGAAGCAGAGGCCGGTGACGAGAGCCGAGATCCCGGTCGGGTTCACCCTTGCGCGTTGCCCGGCGGCGTTCCGTTGATGTTCGGCGTCGCGGTCGGACTCGGCGATGGGGTCGGCGTCGGCGAGGCGGTC
>CAZZXB010000156.1:0-5591 GCA_964658025.1 uncultured Janthinobacterium sp. | reverse complement strand
TCGTTACCAACGTTCCGGTAACGCGACGAGCTCGCGCGTTCGCGCGAACGACGCGATCGCCGGATCCGAGCCCATCGTCGCGCGATACGGAGCTCCCGTGACGGATGGGAAGGTCGCGAGCGCGGCGGCTTCGCGTTCGTATCGTTCGGACGGCCACGCGACGCGCGTTCCGCCGCCCGCGGTGTAGAGCGGATTCCGCGTCAGGGGCGTTCCCGGGGCGGGGATCGCGACGTCCCCGTCGCACGTGCGCGGCTCGGCCGCCGTCGGACCGCTGACGAACGCGAACGCCGGCACGCGTGCGAGCGTCGCGTCGGAGCCCGCGCGCGGGACGCGACCCGAGACGACGGCGGCCGCGAGCGCACGATCGTCGTAGACGATCGCGCCCGGAAAGAGCGACGCGTAGCCCGCACGATCGAGCGAATCGCCGAGCGGAGACGGATCGACCTCCACGTTGCGGACGTGCGACAGCGCGAGCGTGCCGGACGTGCGTGCCGTCCGTCGCATCTCGCGTGCGACGAACGCCTTGTCCTCCATCGCGTGCATGGCGTCGTGGAGGTGTACGAGATCGTATCGCGCCGAGGCGATGGGCCACGGACGCGTCGCGTCGAAGCACGTGAGTCGAGCGTTCGGCGCGACGTAATGGCGGGCGAGCCAAAGTTTTGCGAAGACGATGTCCGCACCGTCGGCCGCGACGCCGACGCGGTTCAATTCCCGCAAGTAATGACCGGCGCCGCACGCGACCTCGAACGAGCGAATCGCTCCGCGCGGGCGATGGGCGGCGAGGAGTCCCAGTCCCGCGACGAACGTGGGGTCGCCGAAACGATGCCCGAACGTCGGGCCGGTGTCGTCGAACCCGAGCGTCGCGAGTGCGCCGCGAAACGTCGTCTCGCGCACGTCGCGCCCGAGCGCGCGTCGCACGTCTCGCGACGGCACGAGCGTCCGATCGCCTTCCGCACGGTCGCCGAGTAAGTGTGCGAGCGCTTCGATGCGATCGCCCGCATCGAGCGCACGGAGCGCCGCATCTGCGAGGGCTTCGCGGCCCACGCGTACGAACGGGATGTCGTCCACGACGGGCCAGCGCCGCGCGCCGTCGTAGACGGAATGATCGGTATCCGAGAACAGCGCCGGTCCGTCGGATGCGCCTGGAGCGTGTTCCGCCGCGAGCATGCGGCCGTTAGACGCGGCCCGTATCGCGGATGTTCCAAACCGTGAGCCGACGCACGCGCCGTTCTTTCGTTCCCGCCAAAAGTGTTCGATTTCCCACACATTTCTCGACTTCGTGAGGACGCGCGACGGCGTGCGATTGGGAACGTTTTACGTTCGGACCGATAGCCGTACAAATGGATTTTCTGACCGAAACGCTGGAAGCGAAACGGCGGACGCAACTCGGCCGGACGGTCGATTCGTTCGAATGCGGGACCCTCGGTGCGCTCGTGGAGCGCATCCCGGTGATCGCGATCGTCGTCGACGCCGACCTGCGCGTCATGTGCGCCGTCGGGGGCGGCCTCGCGTACGTCCCGCTCGATCCCATCGAAGCGCGCGGACGCGACCTCCTGGAAGTTTGCGCGGCGACGGCGGTCACGAACCCGCTGCGGCTTCTCGTCGAAAGCGCGGCGGACGGCACGCCCTGTCGCGGGCGCCTACTCGCCTTCGACCGTTGTTACGACGCGTCGGTCGAGCCCGTTTGGGAGGGCGTCGACGTCTCGGGCGTGCTCTTATTCGTTTCCGATATCACGGAATCGCGCGACGTCCGTCAGGCGCTCCGGGCGACGGAGCACGATCTCGAACGCGCGCAGCGGCTCGCGCATCTCGGGAGCTGGGATTACGATTGCCGCACGCGCGTCCTCACCTGCTCGGCGGAGATGCTCCGTCTCTTCTCGTTCGACGAGCAACAGGACCTCGACGCGTTCCTCTCGCGCGTACACGAAGACGATCGCGGCGCCGTCCTCGCGTCGCTCAACGCGGCGTTCTTGAGCCGCGAGCGACGGGCCGAAGACGATTACTCGCTCGCGTATCGCGTGACGGCGCCGAGCGGTCAGCAGCGCTGGATCCGTCAACAGATCGCGACCGTGCGCGATGCGACGGGACGGACCGTCCGCATGAACGGGATCGTTCAGGACCATACCGATCTCAAGGGCGCGGAGGAGCGGCTGCGCGAACTCGCGACCTTCGACACGCTCACGCGATTGCCGAATCGGCTGAGCCTCACGACGCGCCTCGCGGAGGAAGTGCGTAACGCCGTCACGACCGCGCGTCGCTTCGCCGTGCTCTTCGTCGACGTCGATGCCTTCAAGCGCGTCAACGACACGCTCGGGCACGCGGCGGGCGACCGCCTGCTCAAGGCCGTCGCGTGCTCGCTCACGACGTCGGTCGGTCCGGATAGCTTCGTCGCGCGATCGGGCGGCGACGAGTTCGTCGTGATCGCGCACTATCGCGATCGTAAGGAGATCGAGCGCCTCGCTCGAGAGATCGGTCGGGCGTGCGCTCGTCCGTTCTCGATCGACGGCCGCGAGATCTATAGCTCGGTGAGCATCGGCATCAGCCTGTGCCCCGAGGACGCGAACTCGGCCGACTCGCTCCTGCGCGACGCCGACACGGCGATGTACTCCGCCAAGAACGCGGGTCGGAATACGTATCGCTTTTTCGCGGCACGTATGAACGAGCACGCGGTCGCGCAGCTCGCGCTCGAAAACGCGTTCCATCGCGCGATCGAGCACGACGCGCTCTCCGTGCAATACCAGCCGATCTTCGCGCGCGATTCGAGCGTGCGTTCGCTCGAGGCGCTCGCGCGCTGGACGCATCCGGCTCTCGGTCCGATATCGCCCGCGGTGTTCGTGCCGATCGCCGAAGGCAACGGAACGATCCTCGCGCTCGGCTCGGCGATCGCGCGTCGCGCCTGTCGCGAATTCAAGCCGTGGCGCCTCGCGGTCCCGACGCTCCGACTCGGCCTCAACCTCTCGGCGAACCAGCTCGACGACGAAAATCTCATCCCGATGCTCGAATCGGCGCTCGTCGATGCGGATCTCGACTTTTCGGCGCTCGATCTGGAAGTGACCGAGAGCGCCGTCATGCGCGACGCGGACGCCGCGATCGCGACCCTCGCCGAATGCAAGTCGCGCGGCGCGAGCGTTTCGATCGACGACTTCGGAACGGGCTACAGCTCGCTCGGCATCCTCAAACGCCTGCCCGTCGACTGCGTGAAGATCGACCGCTCGTTCGTCCGCGATCTCCCGGAGGACCGCGAAGACAAGGCGATCGTCTCGGCGATCGTCGCGATGTCGCACGCGCTCGGACTCCGCGTCGTCGCGGAGGGCGTCGAGACCGAAGAGCAGGCGGCGTTCCTCCACGCGCTCGGCTGCGACGCGATTCAGGGATTCCTCTATTCGGCGCCGCGCGATGCCGCGCACGTGTACGAGATCCTGACGGGCGTTCGCGCGCGCAGCGAATCCGGATCGGGTTAGGTTCCGCACCCGCTTCCGGTTCGGCGGCTCACGCTTCGAGGGCGGCCTCGTGATGCGCGTGCTCGTCGCCGTGACCGCATCCGTGGTCCATCGGATTGCGCGCGTCGATCCGCCAGAGCCAGAGCGCGAACGCGCCGAACGCGAGATTGAGCCAGAACGTGTAATCGAAAGAAAAATGCACGAGCGACGCGCGGACGTTGCGATCGGCAATCGGAACGAGATGGAGCGCGTGAAACGCGAGATCCATCACGATCGCGCTCGCGGCCATCGTCACGTAGAACACGCCGCCGATGTAGGCCGCCATCTTCCAGCCGTAGTATTTGCGATAGACGTCCAGTAACGGCAGCACGATGAGATCGGCGTAGAGAAACGCGAGGACGCCGCCGAAGCCGATCCCGCCGCTCCAGAGGATCGCCGCCATGGGCACGTTGCCGATCGAGCAGACGAACGTGAACACCGCGACGAGCGGTCCGACGAAGCCGCCGCCGATCGTGCGGACCCAACCCGGCGCGCCGCCGAGGAAGAGCGCGTGCCAGATTCCGTCGGGTACGAACGCCGCGAGCGCTCCGGCGACCAGGAAACCGATCGCGAGATCCGTCCGCAACATGTCCCAATCCATCACGAAATGCCGTGCGAGTAAGATCCGGAATTCCGGATCGCGGACGCGTGCCCACACGGTCGCTCCGTCGACCGTCATGTCGTGATCCATCCCCGGCGCGACGTGGCGCGCGTGTTCGCGGGCCGTTTCGACGAGCGCGCTCGGATACGTCGCCCGGACGAGTAGCGACATGACGACGACGAGCACGATACCGCCGACCCATTCGGCGAGCGCGAACTGCCAGCCGAGGAGGATCCAGAGGACGACCCCGAGTTCGATCACGAGATTCGTCGACGAGAAGAGAAAGGCGAGGGAGGGGACGAGCGCCGCGCCCTTCGCGAACATCGCGCGCGTCACGGCGGCGGAGGCATACGAACACGAGGAACTCGCCGCGCCGAAGACCGTCGCGAGCGCGATCTCGCGCGGACCGTCGCGGCCGAGCATCTCGCGCATCTTCTTATTGGAGACGAGCGTCTGCACGGCGCCCGAGATCGCGAAGCCGAGGACGAGGCTCCACGCGACGTCCCAAAACATCGCGGCCGAAACGACGAGCGCTTCCCAAATCTTTGCGAGGATCGGCATGGACCGATCCTTTTCGTTGGAAGGGCCGGGCGACCCGCACCGCGCCCCGCGCGGAACGACGACGCCGCCACGCCGCGACGCCGCGACAAGGGTCGCTCGCGCGCCGTTCGAACGCGTCGACATGCCGACGGGAGAACGGACCATCCGACGTTGCACGCCGGACGACGCCGGCCGGATCGCGGCCATCTACGACCCGATCGTCGCGCGCACGGCGATCTCGTTCGAAGACGTGCCGCCGGGCCCCGCGGAGATGCGGCGTCGGATCGAGGCCGCGGGCGAGCGGTTCCCGTGGCTCGCCTGCGTCCGCGGCGAACGTCTTCTCGGCTACGCGTATGCGGCACCGCATCGCGCGCGCGCCGCGTATCGCTGGTCGGTCGACGCGAGCGCGTACGTGGCCGAGGGCGAGCGCGGCGCGGGCGTCGCGAGCGCGCTGTACGAACGGCTCTTCGCGCTGCTCGGTGCGCTCGGATATCGACGGGCCTACGCGGGGATCGCGCTTCCGAACGACGCGAGCGTCGCGTTGCATCGCAAGGCGGGATTTTCCGACGTCGGGATCTACCGGGCGGTCGGGTTCAAACTCGGCGCGTGGCGCGACGTGCTCTGGCTCGAACGTTCGCTCGGCGCGGCGACGTCGGAGGCGCCGGGCGAACCGCGCACGCTCCGCGAGCTCTCCGCCCCGAGCGACGGCGAGTTCGCCTGAGCGCGACGCCGGAGTCGCCGGGCGGCGCACGTTAGCGGTTTCGTATCGGGCGCGCCGAGCGGAGAGCGCGCGTCTCGCGCGAACGTTCGGTCCGACGTTGATCGTTCGATTATTCGTTACTCGTCGCGCTCTCCGACGACCGACCGCCGCACGGCTCGGCACGCTCCCGCGCGCGACCTCCGCGTTCGGCGAGACGCGCGCGTGAGCCGCCGCCCGGAGCCGCCGAACGCGGCGTTGCCCGCGTTCGTCG
>CAZZXB010000155.1:1516-5666 GCA_964658025.1 uncultured Janthinobacterium sp. | reverse complement strand
TCGAGATGGACATGGACGATCAGTCCTGGTACGTCGTGCGCAACACGTCGGGCGTCACGGGCTTCGTCGGTTCCCCGGGCGCCGGCGAGAAACCGGTCCCGTTGCAAGAAAAAGAAGTGAAGACGATCCTCAAGCAGATGGGCATCGAGACGCCCAAGCTCAAGATCGATTTCGCCAAGGGCGATCGCGTCAAGGTCACGAGCGGCCCGTTCTTCGACTTCACGGGGATCGTCGACGAGATCCAACCCGAACGCGAGAAGGTCCGCGCGCTCATCTCGATCTTCGGACGCGAGACGCCGGTCGAACTCGAGTTCTATCAGATCGAAAAAGTCTAGCCCTTCGTCGGGCGGCGGGGACTAAACACCCCCGTACGCCCGGCCGAAACTCCCCTTACGATGGCTTTACGTAAGGCTGGGATTTCGCCGATGGAGTGGCCGCGACTCGCGGATCGGCCGGTCACGAAGAACCAGCGCCTCGTCGCACTCGCCGTCGTCGCGGCGATGCTCGTCGCGATCCTGAGCATCGCGCCCGCGTTGCATCGACGCCTCGGCGTCGTTCCGTTCTTTTTCGGCGCGTGGGTGCTCGTCTTCGTCGGCTCCGAGGCGCTCACGGCCGGGTTCCTGTTCTTCCGGACGCAGATCGATCGTTCGCTCGGATCGGCGATCCTCGCCGGAACGTACGCGTTTTCGGCCGTGCTCGTCGTGGCGAACACGCTCGCGTTACCGGGCGTCGGCGGGCTCGACGGCGCGTTCGGCATCGGCCTCCACAGCGCCCGATACTGCTGGCTCTTCCTGCATCTCGGCTTTCCGCTGGGCATCGGACTCTCGATCCTCGCCGGAAATCGCCGCTTCGACCGCTCGCCGTGGATCGCCGCCGCCGGCTCCATCGGCATCGGCGCGCTCGCGATCTTCGTCGCGTACACCTTCGGTCCGGGCTTACCGGCGCTCGCGACGCACGGCGTTCCGACGCCGTTTTTCGCGACCTGCCTCGTCGTGATGGCCGTCGTCGCGACCTCGTCGATCGTCGCGTCGTGTCGGGTGCGCGAGAGACAGACGTCGCTCCAACTCTGGACCGCCGTCGCGCTGGTCGCGTTCGTCTTCGACTCGTTTCTCACGTCGTTCGCCGGCGGTGCGTACACGCTCGGCTGGTACGCGGCGCGACTCCTGAGCGCGACGGCGGGATCGGTCGTGCTCGTCGCCGTCGCGACCGAGGCGACGCAGTTGTTCTTCACGCTCCGCGCGCGCCTCGCGGGCCAGGAGAGCCTGCGCGATCTCGCCGGCTCGATCCCGCAGATCATCTTCACGGCGCGTCCCGACGGCATCGTCGATTGGGCCAACGAGCGCTGGTTCGCGTACACGGGCGTCACGGAACAGGAAGCGTACGGCATCGGCTGGTTCGCCGTGCATCATCCCGCCGAAACGGCGGAACTCAAACGGCGATGGCGCGCCGAGATGGTGGCGGGTAAGGAGTTCGTGCACGAATTCCGCCTGCGCGGGAGCGACGGAACATTCAGGTGGTTCAGTAATCGCGTCGTGCCCGTTCGCGACGAGAACGGTGCGGTGATCCGCTGGTACGGCTCGCTCACCGATATCGACGAGCAGCGTCGACAGGCAACGCATCTGCGCGAACTCTACGCGCGCGAACATCGCATCGCCAACGCCCTACAGACGGCCTTCTTGCCGTCGAGCTTCCCCGAATGCGCCGGCATCGCGTTCTCGCACGTCTACAACCCGGCGTCCGAAGACGAGAACGTCGGCGGCGACTGGTACGACGCGTTCACGTTGCCCGACGGGCGCGTCGCGGTCTGCGTCGGCGACGTGAGCGGTCACGGGCTCGATGCGGCGGTCCGCATGTTGCGCGCCCGCGAGGTCGTCCGCGCCGCGGCGATCGGCGATCCCACGCCCTCCAAGGTGCTCGGCGTGACCGCGCGCACGATCGCGACGGAATCCGACCAACTCATCACGGCGCTCTACGGCGTCGTCGATCGGGAGCGCGGGACGTTCCGCTACGCGAGCGCGGGCCATCCGCCGCCGGCGTGGCTCCACGACGGCGTCGCGCGCCTCTTACCGTACGGCGGGATGCCGCTCGGGATCGACGAGACGTCCACGTTCGTCGATCACGAAATCGAAATCGGCGAGGGCGACGTGCTCGCGCTCTACACCGACGGCTTGATCGAGGCGACGCGCGACTCCGTGGAGGGCGAACGCAAGCTGCTCGCGCTGCTCGCCTCCGGCGTGACCGACGCGGGATCGCTCTCGTACGACATGGTCGGCGATCGCAAGCAGGACGACGTCGCGGTCGCGACGATCGCCGTCGGTCCGAGAAACGCCGCGGATACGCGCCGGCGCGGGTGGCACTTCCACACGGTCGACGCCTCGCTCGCGCGCGGCGCGCGTCCGTCGTTCGCGCTCTATCTGCGCGCCTGCGGCATCGCCGCGGACGACATCGCGACGGCCGAACTCATCTTCGGCGAACTGCTCGGAAACGTCGTGCGCCACGCCCCGGGGCCCGTCGAGATCGGCTTCGTCTGGACGTGTTCGGTCGGCCGGCTCCGCGTCGCCGATCGCGGCGCCGGTCTCACGCTCGGGTCGGGCGGAGCGCAGAGTCCCTCGCTCTTCGCCGAGTCGGGGCGCGGCTGGCTCATCATCGAAACCCTCGGGCTCACGCCGCGCGCGACCGCGCGTCCGGGCGGAGGCACGGAGGTCGTCGTCGAGATCCCCTTCAGCGCGAGCGCCGTCGCCGCGCCCGCGCCGGCCCCGTTCGGCCTCGTTGTCCCCCTGCGCTCCGCGTGATATAATCGCCCGGTTGCGCCCGCACCGCACCACCCCGGCGGCGGCGCCCATCTCGCGGGGAAGAGCGCGTCGGACGCGCTCGAAAGGACAGCATGGCAAAAAAAGTCGTCGGTAAGATCGGCTTACAACTCAACGCCGGGAAGGCCACGCCGGCGCCGCCGGTAGGCCCCGCGCTCGGGCCCTACTCGCTCAACATCATGGCGTTCTGCAAAGAATACAACGAGCGGACGCAGACGCAGGCCGGGATGGTGATCCCCGTCGAGATCACCGTCTACGAAGACCGCACGTTCACGTTCGTCACGAAGACGCCGCCCGCGAGCTTTCTCATCAAGAAGGCGATCGGCATCGAGTCGGGTTCGGCCGTTCCCAATCGCAACAAGGTCGGCAAGATCAGCGCGAAGCAAGTCCGCGAGATCGCCGAGACCAAGATGAACGATCTCAACGCGAACGACGTCGAGATGGCGATGAAGATCATCTCCGGCACCGCACGTTCGATGGGCGTCGAGGTGACGGCATGAAGACGCGCGGCAAGAAGTATCGCGCCCTCGTCGCGTCGTTCGATCGCGACAAGCTCCACGAGATCGCCGAAGCGACGGCGACCGTCAAGCGCAACGCGACGGCGAAATTCGACGAGACGGTCGAGATCCACGTGCGGCTCGGCGTCGATCCCAAAAAGAGCGATCAGAACGTGCGCGGCACGGTCCTGCTCCCGCACGGCACGGGACGGACGCTGCGCGTCATCGCGTTCGCGCGCGGCGACAAGGCGCGCGACGCCGAAGCCGCGGGTGCGGATATCGTCGGCGAACAGGATCTCATCGACCGCATCAAAGGCGGCTTCATGGATTTCGACGTCGCGGTCGCGACGCCGGACATGATGGCGGCCGTCGGTTCGAACCTCGGTCGCATCCTCGCGCAGAAGATGCCGAATCCCAAATCCGGCACGGTCACGCCGAACATCGGCAACGCGATCCGCGACATCAAGGCCGGTAAGGTCGAATACCGTCTCGACAAGACGGGCATCGTCCACACGATCGTCGGGAAGGCGAGCTTCGGCGAGGCGCAGTTGATCGAGAACGTCGCGACGTTGCTCGACGCGCTCGTCCGCGCGAAACCGTCCGCGTCGAAGGGGACGTATCTCCGCAGCGTCACGCTCTCGAGCACGATGGGCCCGGGCGTGAAGGTCGATCCCAATCGGATCAAGCCGACCGCCTCGACGGCATAAGCGTTTTCGCGTGCTAATAGAGAAAGCCGACCGTCGCGGTCGGCTTTTTCATAGTATTCGTTTATCGTTTTATCCGAACGTGCTCGCGCGCTTCGTATCGTGTCGACTGGCGCGCGCGTCCGCGCCGATGCGAAGA
>CAZZXB010000155.1:0-1416 GCA_964658025.1 uncultured Janthinobacterium sp. | reverse complement strand
GCCGCGCGCAAGCCCGCGACGTCGAGCTTCGTCATCGCGAGCATCGCGTCGAGGACGCGTTGCGAGACCGCGTCGTCGTCGTGACCGAGGAGGTCGCCCAAGACCGTCGGGACGATCTGCCACGAGACGCCGAAGCGATCGGTGAGCCAGCCGCAGCGGCCGGGCTCGCCGCCGTCGCAGAGTCGGTCCCAGAGCGTATCGATCTCGGCCTGCGACTCGCAGCGCACGAAGAGCGAGATCGCGGGCGTGAACGCGAAACGCGGTCCGCCGTCGAACGCGATGAAACGTCGTCCGGCGAGGCGGAACGTCACGGAGCGCGCGGGCCCGGCATCGGGCGCGCCGTCCTCGCCTTCGAGCTCGGACCCCGCGAACAGCGATACGTAGAAGCGTGCGGCCTCCTCGGCCCGACCGTCGAACCACAGAAACGGCGTGATCTTATCGGTCGCGATCGTCACCGTTTCCGGTTTCGCGCGAGCATGCCGCGCCGACCCCCCGTAGCCCGGCCGACGTTCGTCGTCGGAGCGCGCCACTTGACCCGCGCGGCCTCGGTCGGGTACCATACTCGACGGCTCTGATGACCGTAGGTCCGCCGCAAGGCGGGTAATGTGCGAACGCCTACCGAGGATGCGTGAACGGATTTCGGTCTCGTGAGGCTCCGACGCTCGTCGTCGATTCGCGGTCCGGCCCGGCGCTCGTCGAACGATTGGAGCGCCCTTTCTTTTTCAGAAAGATCGATATGCCGACCGCCAAGAAAGAACAGACCGTCGAGGAGTTGCGCGTGCGGCTCGGCGACGCGAAGTACCTGTTCTTCACGAATTACGCCGGACTGACCGTCGAGGAGATCACGCGCCTACGCGACGAGCTGCGTAAGGACGGCTCCACCTACGCCGTCGTGAAGAACACGCTCTTCTCGCGCGCCGCGGGCGACGATCTCGGCAAGAAGCTCGAAGCGTTCCTCGCGGGACCGACGGGCGTCGTGTTCGCGCCGCTCGATCCCGTGGCGCCCGCGAAAGCGCTCAAGACCTTCAGCGACGAGGTCAAACCGCTCGAAGTGAAGGCCGCCTACGTCGACGGCCAGATCATCGATGCCAAGCAAGTCGCGGCGCTCGCGTCGCTGCCGCCGAAGGCGGAGCTGCAAGGCAAACTCCTCGGACTCTTCACGAGCCCGCTTCGCGGATTCGTGGGCGTCCTCGCAGCCAACCCCAGCGGCTTCGTCCGCGTACTTTCCGCTCGCGAGAAGCAACTCGCCGAGTCCGGTTCTTAAGGAGACACCATCATGGCAGTTGCCGATCTCATCTCGGAAGTCGAGAAACTCACCGTCCTCGAACTCAACGAACTCGTCAAAGCCCTCGAAGAGAAGTGGGGCGTCAGCGCCGCGGCGCCGGTCGCGGTCGCGGCGGCGGGCGGCGGCGGCGC
>CAZZXB010000154.1:3947-5683 GCA_964658025.1 uncultured Janthinobacterium sp. | reverse complement strand
TCGTCCCGCCGCTCGGTCGCGGGGCCGTCTTGTTCGGCGGTCTGATCGTCATCCTGATCGCGAGCGTGGCGCGCGCGTCGCGTCGGTAGCGGCGGAGGCGCGGAGAACGGTCTCGCGCTCGGATGGGGAATACATCCGAGCACATGGCCCGCGAGATTCCCGGCGATCGTTTCCGCCGAACGCCTCGATGACGATCGCTCCAGCGAGCCGAGATAACAACGATACCTCGCTCGCGATCGGTACCGCCGGCCTCGAAGCCTTGCGTTGGGCGATGCGACGCGGCGCGACCGGCCGACGCGTCGCGCTCGCCGTGTTGCTCGATGCCGTCGACGGCGGTCCGCGTTCCGCCGGCGCGCTCGCGGCCTTCGACGACACCGGGTACGCGTTCGGCACGCTCAGCGCCGGTTGCGTCGACGCGGACGTCGCACAGGCCGCATACGACGCGATCCGCACCGGCATCCCGCGCGACTTGCATTTCGCCTCCGACGAAGACGGCCTCGAGTCCGGACTCACGTGCGGCGCCGCGATCGACGTACGCGTGTTCGCGCTCGATGCGCGTGCGATCGACGACGTCCGCGCGTTCGTCGGGAGCATCGATGTAGGAGCCGAACGTGCGATGCTGAGGCTCGATGACGCCCT
This sequence comes from uncultured Janthinobacterium sp., assembly GCA_964658025.1. Taxonomy (GTDB): domain Bacteria; phylum Vulcanimicrobiota; class Vulcanimicrobiia; order Vulcanimicrobiales; family Vulcanimicrobiaceae; genus CAZZXB01. Next base: position 5,044 of record CAZZXB010000154.1, on the reverse strand, counting down.
TGCGAATCTGCGCCACGAACGCCGGAAACGTTTGCGCGTGTACGGCGCGACGGTCTTCGCCCCGCCGCTCGCAGCGATCGCCACGATCGCGGGCCTTTCCGTGACGCTGATCGACCCGCGGCCGCATCTGCTCGACCCGCTGCGCGAGCGGATCGCGTGCATCGACGCGTGGCCGCACGAGCACCACGATGCGGATCTCCCGTCTGCGTCCGATGCGATCGTCGTGACGGCGCACGATCCGAAATTCGAATTGCCGTTACTCGAACGGGCGCTCCGGTCGGAAGCCGGATACGTCGGCGCGCTCGGGAGCCGACGCACCGCGGAACGACGCCGCGAAGAACTGCTCCGCCGCGGGCTCGCGCCCGAAGCGATCGCACGACTGCGTTCGCCGATCGGGCTCGACCTCGGGGGCCGCGAGCCCGAGGAAACCGCACTCGCGATCGTGGCCGAAATCGTCGCCCTCGCGCATCGAGCGACGGGCGCCTTCTTAGCGACGGGCGATCGGCCGATCCATGCCGATGCGAACGCCTACGTCGACTGACGCGCCGTCGGAATCGGAACCGGTCTGCGTCGTCCTCGCGGCCGGCCGGTCGCGTCGATTCGGAAGCGACAAAACGCTCGCGCTCGTCGACGGTGCGACGATGGTCGGACGCGTCCTCGCCGCATGCGACGCGTTTCGCACGTTCGTCGTGGCATCGCCGGAAAACGCGCACGCGTTCGCGAGCGTCGAGCACGTCGTGAACGACGAACCCGAACGCGGCATGGCCCACTCGCTGCGTCTCGCCGATCGCGCGATCGATCCGGCGTCCGACGTACTCGTCTTGCTCGCCGACATGCCGTACGTTCGTCGGGAGGCGATCGAGGCGGTCGCGATCGCGTTGGCGCGCGGCTTCGACGTCGCGTACCCGGTCGACGGAGCGCGCCGCGGCCACCCGGTCGGTCTCTCGTCGCGCGCGCGTCGGTTTCTCGCGAACCTCCCCGACGGCGACACGTTACGCGACCTTCGCGACGACGCGCGGCTCCGCGCGGCACGCGTCGAGATCGACGACGTCGGGTGTTACCGAGACATCGACCGTCCGGATGCTACGCACGCGTGA
>CAZZXB010000154.1:0-3847 GCA_964658025.1 uncultured Janthinobacterium sp. | reverse complement strand
CGCTCCGTTCGCGCGGGCGGTCGCCCGACGTCGCGTCAGCCGAGCAGCTTTTCCGGTAAGATCGGGAGGTCCGCGATCCGCTTACCCGTGGCGTGATACACCGCGTTCGCGATGGCGGCCGCCGCACCGACGATGCCGATCTCGCCGATGCCCTTCACGCCCGCTTCGTTCACGTGTGTATCTTCTTCGGGGACGATGATCGCGTCCATGCGTCCCATATCGGCGTGAACCGGTAACAGGTATTCGCCGAGATTCGCGTTCATGAACCGCGCCGAGCGCTCGTCCGGACGCGACTCCTCGAGCAGCGCCATGCCGACGCCGAACACCATCCCGCCGAGATACTGGCTCCGCGCCGTTTTCGCGTTGACGATCCGGCCGGAAGCGAACGCGCCGATCTGCTCGACCATGCGTACCGTTCCGAGATCCGGATCGACGCGTACGACGGCGAACTGCGCGCCGAACGCGTGCATCGAATACGCTTGCACCTCGGAGCCCGGTTTCGCGTCGGCGTTTCCGACGACGGCCTCTCCGGCCCGGGCGACGATCGTCGCGAGCGATTCGCCGCGGGATGCGTCGTCGCGCGCGACGAGCCGGCCGTCGCGGGCGACGAGCGCGTCCGCGGTCAGACCGTGCAGGGGCGAACCCGGCGCCGCGACGGCGAGCGCCCCGAGTCGTCGGAGCGCGTCCTTCGCCGCCAGGACGACCGCCGAACCGACGCTCGCCGTGAGCTGCGAGCCCCCGGCGACGGGCGCGTGCGGGAACGTCGAGTCGCCGAGATCGAATCGCACGCGGTCGACGGGCAAGCCGAGCGTTTCGGCACCGAGTTGCGTGAACGCCGTATACGCACCCGTGCCGACGTCGACGCCCGCGCTCACGAACGCGGCGCTTCCGTCGGGCGAGATCGTGCAGGTGACGCTCGCGGCACTGCGATGCGTCGGGTAGCTCGCCGTCGCCATACCCATGCCGATGAGATCGCGACCGTCGCGCATCGATCCGACGCCGGGCGTGCGCCGGGCCCACCCGATCGCCGCGGCGCCGCGCGCGTAACACGCACGCAGCGATTTACTCGAGAACGGCTTTCCGTCCGTGGGATCGGTCTCCGCATAATTGCGCAGGCGCAGTTCGATCGGATCGAGCCCGGTCGCATACGCGAGTTCGTCCATCGCGGACTCGAGGGCGAAGGAGCCGGACGATTCGCCGGGAGCGCGCATGTACGTCGGCGTCGGATAGTTCAGACGCGTCAGACGATGGGTGACGCGCAGCGTCGGCGACGCGTAGAGCATCGTCGTCAACGTTCCCGAGGGCTCGACGAACTCGTCGAACATCGACGTCTGCGATCGCGTTTCGTGAATCGTGCTCGTCAGTCGGCCGTCTCGCGTCGCGCCGAGCGCGACGCGTTGCACCGTCGCGGGCCGATACCCGAGCGAGCCCCACATCTGCGGGCGCCAGAGCGCGATCTGCACGGGACGCGCGACGAGCTTCGCGGCCATGGCCGCGAGCACGGTGTGCGACCACGTCGAACCTTTCGATCCGAACGCGCCTCCCACGAATTTCGTGACGACGCGGACGTCCGACGGCGGCAATCCGAACACGTCGGCGACGCGCGCGCGGGCGACCGACGTCCCTTGATTCGCATCCCAGATCGTCAGCTTTCCGGCGTCCCAGCGCGCGATCGTCGCGTGCGGTTCCATCGGGTTGTGATGCTCGACCGGCGTCGTGTACGTTCGCTCGATCTTGACCGGCGCCGCCGCGAACGCCGCATCGGCATCGCCGCGCAGACTGTCGGGCGGCTTGCCTTGGATCTGCGCGGGCGTATAAGTCTCCCCTTGAGACCACTGCGATTTCGGCGGATTCGCGACGTACCGCACGCGCACGAGCGACGCCGCGTATTTCGCGCGCTCGTACGTATCGGCGATCGCCACGGCGACGGGCTGACGATCGTACAGTACGATATCGTCCTGCAAGACCGTCAGCACGCGATCGTTCGGCGACGACGCCCCCGCCCGCACGCGCGGAGCGTTCGACGCGGTCATCACGGCGACGACCCCGTCTTGCGCGAGCGCCTCGCGCGCGTCGACCGCCGCGACCCGGCCGTTCGCGATCGTACTCTGCACGATGTAGCCGTACAGCATGCCCGGCTGCATCCACTCCGCCGAATATTTCGCCGCACCCGTGATCTTCGCGCGTCCGTCGACGCGACGTTGCGGTGCGCCGACCGCGGGTAAGGTCACGCGAGACCTCCGACCGTTTCGAGCGCGCGGACGACCGAGCGCTCCGTGAGGGCGATTTTGAAATCGTTCTTTCCGTAACCGCGCATGCCGTCGATCGCCGCCGACGCGGCGGATGCGAACGTGGACCGCGTCGGCGCTTTGCCCACGAGCGCGGCTTCGGCCGCACGCGAACGCCACGGGACGGGTGCGACGCCGCCGATCGCGACGCGCGCGCTCGCGACGACGCCGCGCTCGATGCCGAGCCCCGCCGCGACGGAGACGAGGGCGAATTCGTACGAAGCACGATCGCGCACTTTGAGGTACGTCGCGCGTTCCGCGTGGGCGGACGTCGTGATTTCGATCGCTTCCACGAGCTCGGCGCGATCGAGCACGGTCTCCCGCATCGGCGTATCGCCCGGCGGGACGTGGAACGACTCGAACGGAATCGCGCGGCGGCCGTTCGGCCCGAACGTGTGCACGACCGCATCCGCGGTCATGAGCGCGATGGCCAGATCCGACGGATGCGTGCAGATGCAGTGCGGACTCGCGCCGATGACGGCATGACGCCGGTTGTCGCCCTCGATCGCCGCGCAACCGAGACCCGTCTCCCGCTTGTTGCACGCCTGCGAGACGTCGCGAAAGTACGCGCAACGCGTGCGCTGCAACACGTTGCCGCCGATCGTCGCCGCGTTACGGAGTTGCGCGGAAGCGGCGAGCAGCAACGACTGCGATACCGCCGGAAAACCGTTCGCGATCGCCGGATGATCGGCCACGTCCGCCATCGTCGCGAGCGCGCCGATCCGCACGCCCGCGGCCGTCGTCTCGATCGCGCGTAACGGCAATGCGGTGATGTCGACGAGCAACGTCGGGCGTTCGACGTCGTCCTTCATGAGATCGACGATGTTCGTACCGCCGGCGATATAGAAGGCGCCGGTCGGCGTGGCCATCGCGACGGCATCGTCCTCACGCTCGACGCGGGCGTACGAAAGGGGATTCACGCGTGACGCTCCGCGACCGACCGAACGGCGGCGGCGATGTTCGCGTACGCGCCGCACCGACAGATATTCCCGCTCATCCATTCGCGAACGCTCGCCTCGTCCGCGGGCCGCCCTTCCGCGAGCAGACCGACCGCGGACACGATCTGACCCGGCGTGCAGTAACCGCATTGAAACGCGTCGTGTTCGAGGAACGCGGCTTGCATCGGATGCAGCGCATCTCCGTTCGCGAGACCCTCGATCGTCGTGATCGGAACGTTCTGCGTCATCACGGCGAGTCGCAAGCACGAGTTGATGCGCTTGCCGTCGACGAGCACGGTACACGCACCGCACGTCCCGGAGTCGCAGCCCTTTTTCGTCCCCGTCAGATCGAGACGATCGCGCAACGCATCGAGCAGCGTCGTGCGCGGTTCGAGATCGGCCGCGTAGGACCGTCCGTTGATCGAGAACGACATCGGAATCGGACGGGGGCCGCGCACGATCGTCGGCGTCGACGTGGCCGCGCTCGCCGCCGAGAATCGTTCCCGACTCGTCACCGACGCGACGACGAGCGGCACGAACGCCCGAACCATGAAGCGCCGACGCGAGAGATGATGATCCATCGTTCGGTTCGCTTACCGGACGCCGTGCGCGTTCCCTACA
>CAZZXB010000153.1:0-5693 GCA_964658025.1 uncultured Janthinobacterium sp. | reverse complement strand
AGCCCCGAGATCCAGATGTTGACGCCGAGATAGCAGAACATGATCGAGACGAAGCCGAGGACGCTCATCCAGGCCGATTTCAGGCCGCGCCACGAGTTGCGCGTGTGGAGATGCATGTAGAGTGCGTAGATCGTCCACGAGGCGAGGGCCGCGGTCTCTTTGGGATCCCACTGCCAGTAGGCGCCCCACGCCTCTTTCGCCCACCACGCGCCCGTGATGATTCCGACCGTGAGGAGCGGTAAGCCGACGGCGACGATCCGGTACGTGAGGATGTCGAGTTTCGAGAGCGCCGGAAGCGTCTGAAGCCAGAGCGCGAGACGATCGCCCGCGAGTGCCTGCGTCTCCACGATCGTCCGCTCGCCGCGTGCGGCGCGCGCGTACGCGGAGCCGGTCGTCGGCGCGTAGCGTTGCATCTGCATCCCGGCGCCGAGCGACGCGCCGCCGGGACCGGCCGTCGCCGTGCGCAACGCGCCGCCGCCCGACGCGCGCCGTTCGACGTTCCGCTCGCCGTAGTAGCGAATGAGATAGAGCACCGACGTGACCGCCGCGACCATGAACGCCGCATACGACGTGACGACGAGCGGGACGTGCACCTTGATCCAATACGACTGGAGCGCCGGAACGGCCGGCAGATACCCCTCATTCCACGTGAGCGCGTAGGCGAGAAAGCTCGCCGCGAGCGCCTCCACGAAACCGCCGATGTACCAGAGATCGTATTTGAGCGAGAACCCGATGAAGATCGCGACGCTCATCGCCGAGAAGAGCGAGAGCGATCCGTACAGGTTCGTCAGCGGCCAGATGTGACTCGTCTGATAACGATAGACGAGTTCGAAGAATTGAACCGCGCATCCCAAAAACGCGAACGGGATGCCGACGAGCTTCGGTAAGCGGTCGCGGGAGAGAAAGTACGTGAAGAGCGCGAGCGTACTCATGATGTACGCCGAGATCGCGATGATGATGAGGAGTTGGTCCGTGCTCATGTGGTCTCCATCGCGCGTCGCGCGTCAGGCGAAGGACGGCGCGAGCGGCTGCGATTGCGGCCGATCGAGTCGTTCCAAATCGGCGACGAGCGCCGCGAACTGCTCTTCGTAGATGTCGTAGCCTTTGACGGTCGTCGCCGCGATTCCGACGCGCGAGCGACCGGCGCCCGGTTCGACGTGGACGTAGAGTCTGGCCGGAAGAAAATAGAACGACATGCAGAGCCCGGCGAGCAACACGAAGGCGCCGATGCCGACGAGCGGGATCCCCGGGTCGTGGCGATACTGGATGCCGCTGTAGAGCGTGTATCGACCGACGCCGATCTTGTAGCCCGCGCCGAGATCGATCGAGCGTCCCAGCGGCACGAGCACGCTGCCGATATTCTGATCGCCGTCGAAGATGTTCAGGACGACGCCCGGCGCGTTCGGTCGCGGATCCGAGCCGATCGTGTTTCCCGGACCGATCGTGCCGACGAACTTCGCGTACTGCACCGATCGCGTCGTGTCGCCGATCGGCACGCCTTCGCCCTCTTTGAGCGGCGCGGGCGGGGAATTCGGCACGGATTTTCCGTTGCGCGTCACGTCGATCGCGACCGCGAAACCGTACGATGCCTGATAGTACGAGGTCCCCGCGACGTCGAGCGGATGGTTCACGCGCAAGATCGAGGTCGTGCTCGGCCCGTCCTTCGGCGTCACTTGAACCGTCGAAACGTAATCGATCGGCTGATACACCGTGCCGCTCCGCGTCTGGATCGGATCGATCTTGTAGGCGAAGCGATCGAGCTTGAATTGCGTGCCGTTCTCGGGGATCCGCACCGTGTCGCCCGAGACGACGACCGTCTGACCGCTGTAGCCGAACGCCCAGTAGAGCGTCGTTCCGGCCGCGATGATCACGAAGCCGACGTGCGCGACGAGCACGCCGCGACGCGCCCAGTTGTGTTTGTCGGCGAACGTCCACTCCGTGCCGCCGAGTTCGCGCTTGCGGACGAGCCAACCGCGCTTCGCGAAGAACGACTCGATCCGTTCGCGGACGCTCGCCTCGTCGCCGCGGACGACGACGCTCGCGCTCAGCGGGATCGCCTCGATCTTCACGGCGCGCAAGGGCGGCAAGCGCGTCGGGATCACGCGCCAGAACGTCGCGAGCGTCATGCACGCGAGGATGAGTCCGACGATCCCGAGATACGCGGGCGAATGGTAGATGTTGTCGAGATGGAGGCGCAACACGAGTCGCGCGAGCGGCGGCGCGTAGTTGGTTTCGTAGAAGCTCGGATCTTTGCCCTGATCGACGACGACGCCGACGAGCGTCATCACGCCCCATACCGCGAGCAGCGACATGCCGAACCAAAAATTCGAGAGCTGGCCGAGTATCTCGTCGACCGAGCCGCGTAGGCCCGTGCCGATCGAGCGCATCGCGGTGCTCACGCGTACCGCTCCTTATTCCACGTGCGTTGCAACACGACGATGATCCAGATACTCGCCTCGTAGAGCACGTACATCGGTCCCGCGATGAGCATCATGGTCACGGGCGACGCGTCGGGTGCGGCGACGCCGCCGAATAATAAGATCCCCATCGCCGCGTAGCGACGATACGTGCGGAGCATCTTCACGTTCACGAGGCCGATCCGCGCGAGCGCGACCATCACCATCGGCGTCTGGAAGACGAGCGCGAACGCGAGGAACGTCAGTAAGATGAGGTTGAGCGTCGATTCCACGCCGAAGGTCTCTTTCGCGATCGCGTTCGTGATGCCGAGTAACGCCGTCAGCACGCGCCGGATGATGAAGAAGTGGCAGAACGCGATCCCCGCGGCCGCGAGAAACAGCGACGGCGCGGTGTAGGCGTACACGATCTTTCGCGTTTTGGGGTGGAACGCCGGAACGATGAACATCCAGATCTGGTAGACGACGACGGGGAGTCCGAGCACGACGGCGCCGTAGAGCGAGAACTTGAATTCGGTGACGATCACGTCGGTCGGCGAGAAGGCGTTGAGGACGATGTCGCGCCCGAGATATTCGTTCTTGAGCCAGACGATCGCGAACTGGGACGGCCAGAACAGCGCGACGGCGAGGACGCCGACCGTGACGAGCGAGACGATGAGGCGCGAACGGAGCTCCCGCAGGTGCTCCGTGAACGGCATCTCTTTCTGATCCCAGTCCGGTTCGACCACCGGGGGACGTTCGGCGAGCACTTCGGCGAGCGACGCGATCTAGGCGCGCGGAGCCGGCGGCTCGTAGGGGACGGTCGGTGCGCCGACGATCGGGCCGCTCGACGCTCCGACGATCGGGCCGGCCGGGTGCGGCTCGCGGGCGGCCGCGACGGCTGCGGCGTTCGCCTCGGCGGTCGCGCGTGCTTCCGCCATGGCGCGCTCGTGCGCGACGTCGGCCTCGGCCTGACCGACCGAGAACTCTTTTTTCGCCGCACCGAGACCGCGTGCCACGTCGCGGATCTTGTTCCCGCCGAAGAGCAGGACGGCGGCGCCGGCCAAAATCGCGATTTCCATCGGGTTTCCGAACATAAGGGACCTTCTTTCGCCGGGAGTCTGGATCTACCGCGCCCGGTGCGTGCTCTCCCGGGCGAGGGCGTCGACGAGGGCGTTGAGTTCGATGCGGGCCGTCGCGTTCCCGAGCGGTGCGAGCGACATTTTCGCCCGTTCCACGTACCCCGAGATCGCGTCGCGGCTCTTCTCGAGGCCGCCGCGTTCCGCGACCGCCGCGACGAGACGGGCGACGGTCGGCGGATCGAGTTCCCCCGCGGTAAACGAACGCGCGAGATCCTTGCGGAGTTCGCCGTCGTCGCCGCGGAGCGCGTGGACGAGCGGGATCGTCATCTTGCGCTCGGCGAGATCGTTGCCGACGGGCTTGCCGAGCTCGGTCGCGCTCGCGGTGTAATCGAGCAGATCGTCGAGCATCTGAAACGCGATGCCGTAGTAGAGTCCGAAGTCGCGGAGGGCCTTCACCCGCAGCGGCGTCGCGCCGCCGACGAGCGCGCCGCATTCCGCCGAGGCCGCGAAGAGCGAGGCCGTTTTCTTGATCGCGATCTCGACGTACTCGGCTTCGGTGAGATCGAGGTTGCCGACGGCGCGATGCTGGAGCACCTCGCCGTCGGTGATGTCGGCGAGCGTCGTCGCGAGGATGTGCGGCACGGGATGCTGGTACGACGCGGTGACGTTCTTGAAGATCCAGGCGAAGAGATAATCGCCCGCGAGGACGCTCACGCGATTGCCGAAATCGACGGCGGTCGCGTTGACGCCGCGGCGCGTATCCGCGCGATCGACGACGTCGTCGTGGATGAGCGTCCCGACGTGGATGAGTTCCATGTACGCCGCGAGCGGGAGTTGCTCGCGGGCGTCGGCGCCCGTCGCCTCGACGGCGAGCAGGGTCATCCGCGGGCGTAAACGCTTCCCGCCGGCCGCGAGCATCCGCCGGACGGCTTCGGTAATCAGGGCGTTATCGGTCGAGAACGAGGAGCGAAAAAAATCCTCGACGAGCGCGGCGAGATCGCGATCGGAGTTCGCGCTCGGGGTCGATTTGCTCCGATCGATCACGCGACGCCCACGTGGACGGCGATGGCGCCGCCGGCGAGCCGGACGAATCGCGATTCGCGAAATCCGGCGGTCGCGAAACGTTCGGCGAGCGCTTCCGCGCCGGGAAAGTTCGTCAGCGAATTCGGGAGGTAGCGGTACGCGCTCTTCGACCCGCCGATCGCGCCGCCGACGAGCGGCACGAGCCCGTAGAAATAGAGATCGAACGCTCGCTTGAAGAGCGGATTCGGCGCCTTCGAGACATCGAGGTTGACGAAGCGGGCGCCGGGTTTGAGCACGCGACGAGCTTCTCGCAACGTCGCCACGATGTCGACGACGTTTCTCATCGAGAAGCCCATGATCGCGCCGTCGAACGTGCCGTCGTCGAACGGAAGCGCCATGACGTCGGCCTCGGAGAAGCGGACGCCCGCCGTGCGATCGCGCTCCGCGCGTCTGCGCGCGCCGTCGAGCATCGGCTCGCAAAAATCGACGCCGTCGATCCGAAGCGACGGATCGGTGCGCGCGAGGTGGAACGAGAGATCGCCCGTGCCGCAACACATATCGAGGATGCGGCCGCCCGCGGGAGGCGCGAGTTCGCGAACGGCACGGCGCCGCCAGCGTTCGTCGATTCCGCCCGTGAGCAGTCGGTTCGTAACGTCGTACCGGGGCGCGATCGACGCGAACATGTCGCGCACGTAGACGGATTTTTCCATTTTATCGGTGTCGGGTTCGACGCCGCCCACGCGGCCCTTGTTGCGGCGCGCGTGCGCGTGATCACCCGGGCACACCCTTCGTTCGAACATGAGGATCGCCCGATGAATCTCTCGTCACTCGCACCCGCTTTCGGTATCGTCGGCTCGCTCGCGTTCGGAGCCGGACCGTTCCACGGCGCCGTCTCCGGAACCGCGACCTCGCAAGGCCCGTCCGCCGGCTCCGGCGGCGACGCGCTCGGTCACGGGCTCGCCGATCTCGCGAAAACCGGCGAAGCCTGTAAGGCGCTCGCGCCGCTCGTCGGCGACGCCGGAACCATCGCCGGGCTCGTCGCGTGAGTCCCGCGCTCGTCTCGGACGCCGCGTTCGCGGCGGCGCTCGAGACGGCGCGCGACGTGCGTCTCTCGGCCTACGTGCTGCGCGGCGACGCGCCGGTCGTCGGCGCGCTCGAGCGCGCGGCCGACCGCGGCGCGGCGGTCGACGTCGTG
>CAZZXB010000152.1:0-5704 GCA_964658025.1 uncultured Janthinobacterium sp. | reverse complement strand
GTAGCGCCAACGGGAGTCGAACCCGTCTCTCAGCCTTGAAAGGGCCGCGTCCTAACCGATAGACTATGGCGCCGTGTGTGGTCCTGTGGGCCCGGCTGGATTCGAACCAGCGCGCAACCAGTTATGAGCCGGCCGCTCTACCGCTGAGCTACAGGCCCGCGAAGAAGCCGGATTGCCCGCGCGGCGACGACGACCCTGCCGCGATCCCGATCGCCCGGCCCGGCAAGAGGCCATTGGAAGCCCCGAGGTTTTCCACCGACTGCTGAAAATTCAACCCGGCATGATCGTCGCGGCCCCGTCCCGGCTCGACTACGACATCCACGTCGCCGTCACGAACGTCGCGGACGAGTTCGGCCGCTGGATCGCCGCGTCGTGGGAGCCCGCGCCCGATCATCCGCTCCACGCGGCCGTCGAACGGATCTGGTATTTCGACGGCGTGCTCGATCACGCGGTCGAGCGCATCTTCCCGAGCGGCACGGCCGAACTCATCGTCCAGTTCGACGAGCCGCACCGTCCGGAGTTCGACGCGCGCCCGTATCCCGCGGTCGTCCTGACCGGCCTCGCCACGCGCGCCTTCGCCGTCCGCGCGCCGCGGCGACGGTGCCGCGTCCTCGGCTTGCGGATGCTTCCGGCCGGTGCGTACGCCATGCTCGGATGCCCGCTCGCCGATACGACCGATCTCAGCACCGACGTCGCCGACCTCATCGGTCGCGCCGCACGCGAACTCGAAGGCCGCCTTCACGACCTCGGGACCGCCGAGGCGCGCGTCCGCGCGACGTCCGCGTGGATGCTCGAGCGCGTTCGCGCGAGCCGGCCGCTCGATCCGCTCGTCGCGTGGAGCGCCGAACGGATCCGGCGCGCGCACGGCGACCTCGCGATCGCGGCGCTTCGCGACGCGACGGCCATGCCGGAAAAGCGCTTCGTCGCGCGCTTCCGCGAGCAGACCGGCGTCGCGCCCAAGCAGTACGCGCGCATCCTGCGCTTCCGTCACGCGCTCGCGCGCATGGATGCGGGCGAGACGCGGCTCGGCGAGATCGCGGCGGCGGCCGGCTACTACGACCAGGCGCACATGAACGTCGACTTCCGCGCCTTCGCGAACGGGCTCGCGCCGAGCGCGTTCCTCCGCTCGTCGCGCTATCCCGGAGGCGGCCACGTCGCCGAAGAACCGCGCTGACCCATAGCACGCGCGGCGCGACATTTTTTTCCAAGACCGCCGCCTCGACCGTGTGTTAGGATCGGCGCATGTTGAGCGACCAAACCCTCTACCCGAGCATGCGCTACGAAGACGCGCCGAAGGCCATCGACTGGCTCGTGCGCGTGTTCGGCTTCGAGAAGCAAGCCGTCTATCCGAACGACGACGGCACGATCGCGCACGCGCAGCTCCGCTTCGGCAAGAACGCGATCATGCTCGGCAGCTATCGGCCCGACGACTTCGCGCTCTTCGGGATCAAGCTGCCGCGCGATGTGGGCTGCGTGACGAGCGCCGTCTACGCGGTGATCGACGACGTCGACGCGCACTACGTCCACGCGAAAGCGAACGGCGCCGAGATCGTCAACGAGATCGCGGACGCGTCGTACGGCGGCCGCGGCTACAGCGCGCGCGATTGCGAAGGCCGCCTCTGGTCGTTCGGGAGCTACCGGCCCGACGCGTAGCCCGGCTTAGACCGGCTTGGGATTGCGCTCTTCGAACTGGCGCTGGTGCCAGTATGGATACGCGAGCGGCACGTCGCTCGCGGCGTCGAGCTTCGCGATCTGTTCGGGCGTCAGGTTCCAGCCCACGGCGCCGAGGTTCGCGCGGAGTTGCTCTCCGTTGCGCGCGCCGATCACGACGGTCGCGACCGTCGGGCGCTGCAAGAGCCAGTTGATCGCGATCTGCGGCACGGTCTTGCCCGTCTCCGCGGCCATCGCTTCGAGCGCGTCGGTCACGGCGTAGAGCAGGTCGTCCGTCGGCTGCGGCCCGGAGTCCGCGGTCGTGTGCAGGCGACTCTGCTCGGGGAGCGGTTTGCCGCGCCCGATCTTCCCCGTGAGCCGGCCCCACCCGAGCGGGCTCCACACCACGGCGCCCACGCCCTCCGCGAGCCCGAGCGGCATGAGCTCCCACTCGTAGTCGCGGCCGATCAACGAGTAATACGTCTGGTTCGCCACGTAGCGCGCGTAGCCGTAGCGGTCGGCGATCGCGAGCGACTTCATGAGATGCCAGCCCGAAAAGTTCGAGACGCCGAGGTAGCGGATCTTGCCGTCTTCCACCAGCCGGTCGAGCGTCGCGAGCGTCTCTTCCATCGGCGTCTTCGCGTCGAAGCCGTGGAGTTGGAAGAGATCGATGTAGTCGGTGCCGAGACGCTTGAGCTGCGCTTCGACCGTGCGGATGAGATGGAAGCGCGAGGAGCCGACGTCGTTCGGCTCCTCGGTCATGCGGAACGTCGCCTTCGTCGAGATCAGGACCTCATCGCGGCGGCCGCGGATCGCTTCGCCGAGCACCTCTTCCGCGGCGCCGTCCGAGTAGATGTCGGCGCTATCGAACATCGTGAGGCCGGCCTCGAGGCAGATGTCGACGAGCCGCGTCGCCTCCTTGCCGTCGGTCGAGCCCCAGCCGGCGAAGAAGTCGCCCTTGCCCCCGAACGTGCCGGTGCCGAGGCTGAGGACGGGCACGGAAAAACCCGAGCGTCCGAGGAGTCGATATTCCATCTGGAGCGTGATGCCCGACCGGACGACGTGCTACACGTCGACGATTACGGCGGGAGCGCGATGCCGCACGGCGGCGGGGGCGCGATGCCGTCGCGTCACCTCGCCCGGACCCGCGCGCGCGGCGAGGCGCGACCGCCGGTCCGTCGCGTTACGCGAACTCGGCGGCGAAGTAACCGGCCCGAACCGCCGCACGGGGCGCGGAAGGAAAGCGGCGACGCGATCGCGTCACTCGCAATCGGTCGCCGCGTGGAGGCGCGTTGCGTGGTGGGCGGGGCTACTTCATCGTGCCGGCGGGCTTCATCGAACCCGACGCCATCTTCGCGCCCATGCTCGCGGCTTCGGACTTGCACATCGACTTCATCGTCGTCGTGCTGCCGCTCGGATCCATGTCGTCGCCCTTCATCGAGCTCGACGCGGCCATCGATTTGCCGTTCTTCGCGGCCATCGCGGTTTTGTTCGCCGCCTTGTCGAGCGTGTACGTTTTGGCTTTCGTGTCGACCATGACGTTCGGATCGCCGGGGGAGCACACGGCCTTCGTGGTGCTCGAGTTCGCGGAGCCGTTCTTCATGCCGGTCGATTGGGCGAAGGCGGGCGAGATGGCGAGGATGGTCGCGGCCGCGGCCACGAGGAGTGTCGGATTGAGACGCATTGCGTTTGCTTTCTAGAGTCGGGCGGGACGTGATAGCCCTCTTCCTCAACTCCGCCGCTCCTCGATGCGTTCCTCATTCCGACGTCGACCGTACGTTTCCGTACGAATTACGCGCCGGAGCGATCCGCTAACGCTTCGAACGCGATCGCTACCGCTCCGGCGGAGCAGCTCGATTGCCGAGACCTCAACTCGCGAGCGTTTGCGCGAACGCCGACGTCCCCGCGTAGCGCGCGGCGGGGCCGAGTTGGAGTTCGATCGCGGTGAGGCGGTTGTATTTCTCCACGCGGTCGCTGCGCGAGAGCGAGCCCGTCTTGATCTGGCCCGCGCCCGTGGAGACCGAGAGATCGGCGATCGTCGTGTCGCCCGTCTCGCCCGAACGATGCGAGATCACGCTGCGGTAGCCCGCCTTGTGCGCCATCTCCACGGCGTCGAGCGTCTCCGTGAGCGTGCCGATCTGATTGACCTTCACGAGGATCGCGTTCGCGACGCCTTCCGCGATGCCGCGCGCGAGGCGCTCGGTGTTCGTCACGAAGAGATCGTCGCCGACGAGTTGCACGCGCTTGCCGATCCGTTCGGTCAGCGCGCGCCAGCCGTCCCAATCGTCTTCGGAACAGCCGTCTTCGATCGAGATCACGGGATACGTCGCGCAGATGCGTTCGTAGAAGTCGACCATCTCGGTCGTCGTGTACGGCTTGTTTTCGTTTTCGGGATAGTACTTGCCGTCGCGGAAGAATTCGGTCGCGGCGGAATCGAGCGCGAGCGCGATCTCGGTACCGGGTTCGTAGCCGGCTTGCGCGATCGCTTGCACGAGGACGTCGAGCGCGGCTTCGAGGCTGTCGAACGGCGGCGCGTACCCGCCTTCGTCGCCGACGAGCGTCGGCAGGCCGCGATCGTGCAAGATCTTGCCGAGCGCGTGGAACGTCTCCGCGCCGTAGCGCACGGCTTCGGCCATCGTCTTCGCGCCGACGGGGACGATCATGCACTCTTGGAATTGGAGCGCGCCCTCGGCGTGTTTGCCGCCGTTGATGACGTTCATCATCGGCACGGGGAGCGTGCTCGCGCTCGGGCCGCCGAGATAGCGGTAGAGCGGGACGCCGACGCTCGTCGCCGCAGCGCGCGCGTTCGCGAGCGAGATGCCGAGGATCGCGTTCGCGCCGTACGTGCCTTTGTTTTTCGACCCGTCGAGTTCGATGAGTTTTTGGTCGAGCTCGCGCTGTGCCGTGCTGTCGAAGCCTTCGAGCGCGGGGCCGAGGACGTCGTTGACGGCGTCGACCGCTTTCCGCACGCCTTTGCCGTTGAAGCGCTTCTTGTCGCCGTCGCGGAGTTCGACGGCTTCGTGCGCGCCCGTCGACGCGCCGCTCGGGACCATCGCCTCTTCCACCGCGCCGAAGCTCGTCGCGACGGTTACCGCGACGGTCGGATTCCCCCGCGAATCGAGGACCTCGCGCGCGAAAACGCTTTCGATTACCGGACGGCCCGAGCCACGTAACGATTCGATCACGTCGCCGCGCGTTCTTGAATGTGCGCCAAAGTCCCCCGTTGAACGCACGCCGTCTCTAGGGAGGATGATACGTATGTCGTTTATGGACAGCATCGGAAAAATGGCGTCGGAATATCTGAGCGGCGGCAACCAGCAGCAGGCCGCCGACGCCGCGAGCGATCACGTGGCCGAGGCCGATCCGAACCAACTCGGAGATCATCTTTCGCAAAGCACGCAGACGATGGACGGTTCGAGCCTGATGGCGCTCGGTCAACAACTGCTCCAGCACTTCACGAATAACGGTGGCTATTCGGGCGACGGCGATTCCGCGGCAGCCGCCGCCGGCACGACGCCCGACGCCGTCGCCTCCGGGGATCCCAACGCGGTGAGCGCGCTGATCGATTACGCGAAGCAGAATCCGGACGTGCTCAAGAATGCCGCGTCGTCGTTCATGCAAGGCAATCCGGGGGCGATCGCGCAGATGGCGCCGGGGTTGCTTCAGGGGATCATGGGCCGACTCGGCAAGTAACGAGCGCTTCGTTCGATCGGCCGCGCCGGGCGTGGGCGTCGGTCGTGTTATGCGGCCTGCACGGATTTCGGATTCGTGCGGGTCCGTCTCAGGGCTCGGAAGCGGGCGGTTGCGGGAGTGACCCATTGCGGGAGTCGCGAGCCGGTGTTGGCGCGGCCGATTACGAGACTCGCGAGCGATTGCCAGGGGCGGCCGATTACGCGAGTCGCGAGCGATTGCGAGGCGGCCGATTACGAGGGTCGCGGGTGATGCCAGGGCGGCGTAGCTCTCGTGCGTGCTTTTATGATCTTTACCAAAGCAAGCGCCGCGAACACGTATTTTCCTACGGATGCTCGCTCACTGATTCGAAGCTACGGCTACG
>CAZZXB010000151.1:0-5773 GCA_964658025.1 uncultured Janthinobacterium sp. | reverse complement strand
ACGTGACGCGCGTCGCACGCGACGTATTCGGCGTAACCGCCGCCGCCGAGCAACGCGCAGACCGCGTCGCCGACGTGCCAACGACCCGCCGCGCGTACGACCGTTCCCGAGACTTCGAGGCCGAGCGTTTCGGGGGCGCCGGGCGGCGGCGGATAGGCACCCTTGCGTTGGAAGAGGTCGGGCATGTTGATCCCCGCCGCGCGAACCCGGATCAGCACCTCGCCGTCGCCCGCTTCGGGAATCGGAACGCGCGTCGGACGCAGCGCCGAGGCGGGGCCCGAGCCGCCCGCGATCTCGATCGCGGTCATCGTCCCGTCGTCGGGTTCCGCGCGAACGGAGTCGTTCTCGGTGTCGGGAACGCTCGCGCCGTCGCGTTCGTTCAACGCGCCCGCGACGATTCGCGCGCGCGGGCGGCTTCAGGCATGCGCGGGTTCTTTGGCGCCGTCGGTACGAAGCTCGGCACCGCCTTCGGACCAGAGCGTGTGGTAACTGCCGTCCTTATCGGTACGCTTATACGTGTGCGATCCGAAATAATCGCGCAGACCTTGAATGAGGTTTGCGGGGCCGTTCGCGCGACGATACCCGTCGTAGTACGCGAGCGACGACGAGAACGCCGGAATCGGGACGCCGTACTCGACCGATAGGCGCACCACGTCGCGCCACGCGGATTCCGTACGCTCGATACCGTCGCGAAAATACGGAACGAGTAAGAGGTTCGTCTCGCTCGAGGCGTCCGCGTACGCCTCTTTGATCCGATCGAGAAACTTCGCGCGGATGATGCAGCCGCCGCGCCAGATCGTCGCGATCTCGCCGAGATCGAGCTTCCAGTCGAACTGTTTCGAGGCGGCCGTCATCTGCGCGAAGCCCTGCGCGTAGGCGACGATCTTCGAGGCGTAGAGCGCGTCGCGGATGGCGTCGAGCGCGCCTTTGGTCGGCTCCGCGGGCGTCGTCGTCGGTCCCGGAAGTCGCTTCGAAGCGGCGACGCGTTCGTCTTTGAGCGCCGAGAGCGAGCGCGCGAACACGGCTTCGGTGATCGCCGTGATGGGGATGCCCATCTCGAGCGCCTGCTCCGCGGTCCAGCGCCCCGTGCCTTTTTGCTCCGCTTCGTCGAGGATGACGTCGACGAGCGGCTTCTCCGTCGCGCCGTCCGTCTTGCGCAACACCGCCGCCGTGATCTCGATGAGATACGAATCGAGATCGCCCTCGTTCCAGCCTTCGAAGATGTCGGCGATCTCGCCCGCGGAGAGCCCGTAGACGCTGCGCAACAGATCGTAGGATTCGGCGATGAGTTGCATGTCGGCGTACTCGATGCCGTTGTGCACCATCTTCACGTAGTGTCCGGCGCCGCCCGGACCGACGAACGTGCAACACGGCGTACCGTCGACCTGCGCCGACATCTTCTCGAAGATCGCTTTGAGCCCGTCGTACGCCTCCGCGTCGCCGCCCGGCATCATGCTCGGACCTTCGAGCGCGCCGACCTCGCCGCCCGAAACGCCCATGCCGATGAAGTGGATGCCCTTCGCCTCGAGATCTTTCGAGCGACGGATCGTATCGGTGAAGAGCGAGTTACCGCCGTCGATGAGGACGTCGCCGCGGTCGAGTTTGGGAAGGATCTCCGCGATGACGTCGTCGACGGGCTTTCCGGCCTTGACCATCATCACGATCGCGCGCGGTTTCTTGAGCGCGCGAACGAGCGCGTCCGCATCGTGCGCGGCGACGAACGTTCCCTCGCTTCCGTGATCGCGCACGAGCTCGTCCGTCTTGTCGGCCGAGCGATTGTGCACGGCGACCGCGAAGCCTTTGCGCGCGGCGTTCCGCGCGAGATTCGCACCCATGACGGCGAGGCCCGTGATTCCGATATCGCATGACGCATCCATGAGGACGGTCGTTCCCGTTTCGGCTAGCGATTCCACGGCGGCGCGGATTCGGTCTCCATCCCGTATGCGTCGAGCGCGCGTGCGACGACCGCGGGATCGAGCGTTCCCTCCCCGGCGAGCGCGTGGAGCGCCGCGACCGCGATGCTCCGGCGATCGACTTCGAAGAAGGTACGCAACACGGCGCGCGTGTCGGAGCGGCCGAAGCCGTCGGTTCCGAGCGCGACGAAGCGCGCGTCGAGATACGGCGCGAGCGGCGCGACGTACGCGCGGACGTAATCGCTCGCGGCGACGATCGGCGCGTCGCCCGCGAGCGTTCGCGCGAGGTGGGAACGTCGCGCCTCGCGCGTGGGGTGGAGGCGATTGTCGCGCTCGATCTCGCGCGCCTCGCGGCCGAGTTCGGCGTAACTCGTCACGCTGAAGACGTCGCTCGCGACGTTCCAATCGTTCGCGAGCAGGTCCGCCGCGGCGAGCGCCTCGCGCAGGATCGCGCCGGAACCGAGCAGTCGCACGAAGCCGCTCCGCCCGGCGCGTTCGCCCGCGCGAAAGCGGTACATCCCGCGCATCACGTCGTCGGCGGCCTCGGGCGGGAGCGACGGTTGCGCGTACGATTCGTTCGTCACCGTTATATAATAGAAGACGTCCTCGCGCCGCTCGACCATCGCGCGCGCGCCGCGGTCGACGATCACGGCGAG
Source organism: uncultured Janthinobacterium sp. (assembly GCA_964658025.1). Lineage (GTDB taxonomy): Bacteria > Vulcanimicrobiota > Vulcanimicrobiia > Vulcanimicrobiales > Vulcanimicrobiaceae > CAZZXB01. Next base: position 3,204 of record CAZZXB010000151.1, on the reverse strand, counting down.
TTCGCCCGCGAACGCCGGATCGTACGCGCGACAGTTCGGAACCGTCGCGGCGACGACGTGGCTCGAGCCGTCCTGGTGTTGCAGGCCCTCGCCCCCGAGCGTCGTCCGCCCGGCCGTCGCACCGATCAAGAATCCGCGCGAGCGGCCGTCGGCCGCGGCCCAGATGAGATCGCCGACGCGCTGGAAGCCGAAGATCGAATAATACACGTAGAACGGCAACGTCGCGCGGTCGTGCGCGGAATACGAGGTCGCGGCCGCGATCCACGACGCGAGCGCGCCCGCCTCGGTGATCCCCTCCTCGAGGAGTTGTCCGTCCTTCGCCTCGCGATAGAAGAGCATCGACGAGGCGTCCTGCGGCTCGTAACGCTGGCCGAGCGGCGCGTAGATGCCGTATTGGCGGAAGAGATTGTCCATCCCGAACGTCCGCGCTTCGTCGGCGACGATCGGGACGACGCGCGGTCCGAGTTCCTTGTCGCGCATGAGTCCCGTGAGCAGGCGGACGAACGCGACCGTCGTCGACATCTCCTTACCGTCCGCGTCGAGCGCGAAGGCGCCGTAACCCGCGAGCGGCGGGACGACGAGCGCCTCGCCTTCGCTCCGACGCGCCGGGAGCGCGCCGCCGAGCGCGGCACGTCGTTCGGCGAGGTAACGCATCTCGGGGCTTTCCGCGGGCGGCCGGTAGAATCGCATCTCCGCGAGATCGTCGTCGGAGAGCGGCAGATTGAACCGTTCGCGGACGACGCGGAGCGCCCCGACGTCGAGCTTCTTTTCCTGGTGCGCCGTCATCCGCGACTCCGCGTGACTGATGCCGAAGCCTTTTTTCGTTTTCGCGAGGACGACCGTCGGTCGTCCCTCGTGCGCCCGCGCGTCGCGAAACGCGGCGTACAGCTTGCGAAAGTCGTGCCCGCCGCGGCGGAGTTTCTCGATCGATTCGGGCGAGAGCGCGTGCGTGAGCGCGCGCAGTTCCGGATCCGCGTCGAAAAATTTCTCGCGATTATAGGCTCCGTCGTTCGCGCCGAGCGTCTGGTACGCGCCGTCGACCGTCTCCGCGAAACGCCGGATCAGGACGTTGTTCGTATCGCGCGCGAAGAGTTCGTCCCACTCCGAGCCCCAGAGCACCTTGATCACGTTCCAACCCGCGCCGAGAAAGAGCGCTTCGAGTTCTTGCACGATCTGGCCGTTACCGCGCACGGGACCGTCGAGGCGTTGCAGGTTACAGTTGATGACGAACGTGAGGTTGTCGAGTCGCTCGCGCGCGGCGAGCGTGAGCCCCGCGATCGATTCGGGTTCGTCCATCTCGCCGTCGCCGAATACGCCCCAGACGTGGCGCCCCGCCGTGTTCGCGAGTCCGCGATCGTGCAGGTACCGCATGAAGCGCGCCTGATAGACCGCCGCGATCGGTCCGAGTCCCATCGAACCCGTCGGAAACTGCCAGAACTCCGGCATCAACCACGGATGCGGATACGACGAGAGGCCGTCGCCGCCGACCTCGCGCCGAAAATTCGCGAGCCGGCTTTCGTCGATCCGTCCTTCGAGATACGCGCGCGCGTAGACGCCCGGTGCCGAATGCGGTTGGAAAAAGACGAGATCGCCCGGATTCGTCGCGCTCGGACCGACGAAAAAATGGTTGAAGCCGAGTTCGAAGATCTCGGCCGCGGAGGCGTAACTCGCGATGTGACCGCCGAGATCGCCGAACGCCGCGTTCGCGCGGACGACCATCGCGAGCGCGTTCCAGCGGACGACCGCCGCGATCTTCTCCTCGAGCGCGAGATCGCCCGGATACTCGCCCTGCCGCTCGCGCGAGATCGTGTTGCGGTACGCCGAAAACGCACCGCGCGGCGCGAGCCCCGCCTGCGACGCGCGTTCGCCGAGGCGATCGAGGAGGTACCGCGCCCGCTCGATCCCCTGCGTCGCGATGACGGAATCGAGCGCCTCGAACCACTCCGCCGTCTCGAGCGCGTCGCGGTCGACGTCCGCCGCATGCCGATCTTCGATCATCGCCCGAGTTTCGGCGCGGCCGGTCGGGGCGACCCCTCATCCGAACGGACGCGCGCGACGACGGCCGCATCTTTTCGCACCCCGCGCGGCATCGTAGCGTCGACATGGCTTTCGTTCTCAACGTCCTCGATCAATCGCCGATCGTCGCGGGCGCCACGCCCGCGGATGCGGTCGCCGCGACGATCGCGCTCGCGCGCGCGGCGGAACGCCTCGGCTACCACCGCTTCTGGCTCGCCGAACATCACGGGATGGCCGGCCTCGCCGACGCCTCGCCCGAGGTGCTGCTCGCCCGCCTCACGGCGGAGACGTCGCGGATCCGGCTCGGAACGGGCGGCATCATGTTGCCGCACTACAGCGCCTTCAAGGTCGCCGAGACGTTTCGGATGCTCGAGACGCTCGCCCCCGGGCGGATCGATCTCGGCGTCGGACGCGCGCCCGGTGGCGGCGGCTCGGTCTACGCGGCGCTCGGCTCGCGCGATCCGGCCGAGTTCCCGCAGCAGATCCTCGACGCGCTCGCCTATCTCGACGGAACCGCGGCCGCGGCGCCCGGACGCGAGCCCCTGCGCGCGATGCCCAGCGGAACGACGTCGCCCGACGTATGGATCCTCGGATCGTCGGACTACGGAGCCCGGCTCGCCGCCCGGCTCGGCTTGCCGTACAGTTACGCGCACTTCATCGGCGCCGACGCGCCGGAGATCGTCCGCGGCTATCGCGCGGCGTATCGTCCGTCCGAGCGCGCGCCCGAACCGCGCGCGACGCTCGCCGTCGCCGCGATCGTCGCGCCGACGACGGCGGAGGCCGAGGAGCTCGCGCTTCCGGTCTCCCTGTGGCGGATGCGCTTGTTGCGCGGGCGCGCGACGACCGTGCCCTCGCTCGCGGAGGCGCGCGCGTATCCGTGGACGCCGCTCGAGCGGCACGAAGTCGAGCAGACGCGGCGGCTCGTCGTCGGCGATCCGTCGACCGTCCGTCGCGGGATCGAAGCGCTCGCCGCCGCGCACGAAGCCGACGAAGTAACGGTCGTGACGATCGTCCCCGAGTACGCGACGCGCCTGCGCTCGTACGCGCTCCTCGCCGACGCCTTCGCGTTGACCGCGCGCGCGGCGTAACGACGCCCGCGCGTCACGCGCCCGCCGAAGACCGCGTTGCCACGCGAAGACGCCCGCACGCGCCCGGCGATCGCGCGCACCGCGGGGCGCCCGCGCACGT
>CAZZXB010000150.1:3285-5960 GCA_964658025.1 uncultured Janthinobacterium sp. | reverse complement strand
GCGACGATCCTCACGACCGTCGTCACGATGTTCGTGCTCGATTTCAAACTCTCGCTCCTCGCACTCGCGGTCGTGCCGATCATGATCTTCCCGCTCTCGCCCGTCGGTCGCCGGATGTACGTCGTCCGCAAACAGACGCGCGAGAAACGCGACGAGATCGAGAGCATGACGCAGGAGACGCTCTCGATCAGCGGCATCACGCTGATCAAATCGTTTACTCGTGAAGCGTTCGAGGGGAAGCGGTTCTTCGACGTCTCGAACGACCTCATGGGTCTGGAGATCCGACTCGCGATGGTCGGCCGTTGGTTCATCGCGTCGATCTCGGCGATGGTCGTGATCGGTCCCGCGCTCGTGTGGCTCGGCGGCGGCTATCTCTCGATCTACCAGGGCCTCACGATCGGCACGGTCGTCGCGTTCGTCGCGTTGCTCTCGCGTCTCTACGGGCCGGCCTCCGCGCTCGCCGGCGTGCAGGTGCAGATCGTCAGCGCCGTCGCCGTCTTCGAACGGATCTTCGAGTACCTCGATCTCGCGCCCGAACCGAGCGGCACGCGCGCGCTCCCCGAGATCGCGGGCGATCTGCGCTTCGACGACGTCCGTTTCGCCTACACGCCCGAACGCGTCGCGCTCGACGGCATCGACCTCCACGTGAAGCCGGGTCAGGTCGCCGCGTTCGTCGGACCGTCGGGGGCCGGCAAGACGACCATCACGCAGCTCGTTCCGCGCTTCTACGATCCGCAGTCCGGCACGATCGCGATCGACGGCGTCGACGTGCGCGAGCTCGAACTCGACTCGTTACGCTCGCACATCGGGATCGTGACGCAAGAGACCTATCTCTTTCACGACACGATCGAGCGCAATCTCCGCTACGGCAACGACGACGCGACGCAGGCAGAGCTCGAACGCGCGGCGCGCGCGGCGAACATCCACGACTTCATCGCATCGCTCCCCGACGGCTACGCCACGATCGTCGGCGAGCGCGGACACAAGCTCTCCGGCGGCGAGCGCCAACGGCTCGCGATCGCGCGCGTCCTCCTCAAGGATCCGCGCATCCTCATCCTCGACGAGGCGACGAGCGCGCTCGATTCCGAGAACGAAGCGCTCATCCAAGCGGCCTTCGATAAAGTGATGCGCGGCCGGACGAGCCTCGTCATCGCGCACCGGCTCTCGACGATCCTCTCGGCCGACGTCATCTTCGTCGTCGAGGCCGGAAAGATCGTGGAACGCGGCACGCATGCGGAACTCCTCGCGCGCCGCGGAACGTACGCGCGCCTCTATCGCACGCAGTTCGAGCGCGGCGAGGTGCGGCTCGCGTTCGAAGAGCCGCCCGTTCCCGTCACGTAGGTCCGTTGCAACGCCTTCCGCGAGCGACGCTGCACGTCGAGGGACTCCATCGTCGCTTCGGCGATAAGGTCGCGCTCGCGTCGCTCTCGTTCCGGTTGGAGCCGGGCGAGGTGCTCGGTTTGCTCGGTCCCAACGGCGCCGGAAAGACGACGGCGTTTCTCTGCCTCTGCGGCCTGCTGCGCCCCGACGCGGGGACGATCGTCTACGGCGACACGCGCCTGCGCGGCGATCGCGGTCGGACGATCTCGCTCATCCCCGAGACGCCGGAAGTCTATCCGATGCTCACGATCTGGGAACACCTGGCGTTCATCGCGGCGAGCGTCCGACTCGCGGACGGCTGGGAAACGCGCGCGCACGAATTGCTCGAACGGTTCGGGCTCGAGTCCGAACGCGACACGCTCGGTCAGGCGCTCTCCAAAGGGATGCGCCAAAAAACGCTCATCGCGACGACGATCCTCGCGGGCGCACCGATCTTGCTCTTCGACGAACCGATGATCGGGCTCGACCCACGCGGCCAACGCGAACTCCGCGAGCTCATCCGCGATCTGCGCGAGTCGGGAACCTCGATCGTGATGAGCACGCACCTCATCGAATCGGCGGAAGCGCTCTGCGATCGGTTGATCATCGTGAAATCGGGCGCGGTGGTCGCCGAGGGACGCATCGCGGAACTCCGCGCGGGCTCGGACGACGGGCGTTCGCTCGAAGACGTCTTCCTCGAAATCACGCGGTAACGGACGCCGTGCGCGCGCTCTGCTTTCTCGAGTGGCGTTACATCGTCCACAACGCGCGACAGATCGTGCGCTCGCCGATCCGACTCGGCATCTGGATCGTCTACGCGCTCACGATCGTCGGCCTGTTCGCGACGCGCACGATGGCGGTCGGCAATCACCGGCCCGTCGGCAACGTCGTACCGCAACAATACGGCACGGCGAGCCTCGCGGGTATCTATCTCGGATTTCTCGCGGTGACGATCGCGCTCGCCGCGAGCGGTCGCGTCGCCGCGTTTCGCACGCTCTCCGAGGCCGTGCTCTTCTCCACGGGCGGCATCCGACCGCTGACGATCGCGCTCTGGCTGCAAGCGCGTAAGCTCGCGGCGGGCTGGATGCGACCGTTCGGTTCGGTCGTGTACTTTCTGCTCATCTTCACGCCCAACGCGAGCGGCGAGGCGTACGCGCGCGCGTTTCTGTTCGCGGCGCTCGCGTTCGCCATCCAAATCGGCGCGGAACTACCGACGTTCTTGCTCGCGCGCCGCGGCTTCGGAGCCGCCGCCTACGTCGTCGCCGCGCTTCTGGGATGCGCGGCGCTCGTGTTCGGCGCTGCGGGATTCGGCGGTC
>CAZZXB010000150.1:0-3275 GCA_964658025.1 uncultured Janthinobacterium sp. | reverse complement strand
GCGGGATTCGCAACGCCGTCGTGCGCGACGTCGGTTTCGACCCCGGTGAGGCCGTCGGATCGTTTTTCGCTACGGGCTCGCTCGCGACGACGATCATGCTCGGCATCGTCGCCGCGATGATCGGTATCGTGGCGATCCTCGGTAGGGACGCGATCCCCGATCTCTACGCGGCGTCGCAACGCGCGATCGATCTCCGCTCGCGCAAGACGCGCTTGCGCACGGCGCAGGATCGTTTCTCTCAGGGCGCCTCGGCGCGCGGCGTCCGCGTTCCGCGCGGCGCGCTCTCGCTCGTCTGGAAAGACTGGGTCGCGTTCGCGCGCGGTCGCGCGGCGCTCTGGCTCTGGCTCGCCGGGGGCGCCGGCTGGGGCGCGCTCGGCTTTTTCGGCGCCTACTTTCTCCTTCGCACGGACGACGCGACGCTGCTCGCGGCGATCGGCACGTTCACCGTGTTCATCGTCGTCGCGTACGCGCCGCTCACCGCATCGCTCGGCCTCGCGTCGGAACTCTCGCGCCCGCTCTTCTGGCTCGTCGATACGTCGCTCTCCGTGCGACTCGCGGCCTGGACGTTCGCGCGCGCGTGGCGCGGCGGCATCGCGGTCGGTCTCGGTCCCTTCGTCGTCTCGATCGTGCTCGGGCGACCGATCCTCACGCTCGTCTCGCTTCCGCTCGCGATCGTCGCGTATTGGTCGATGCAGTGCCTCGGCGTCGGGCTCTTCGCGCTCTTCCCCGACCCGATCGACGCGCGCGGACCGATGACGATCTTGCGCATCCTCGCGAGCGGCGCGTACGTCGTGCCCGCCATCGCGTTCGGCGGGATCGTCGCGTTCGCGCACGGCGGCGCGCTCGGCGCGGCGACGACGTTCGGCCTCGTCCTCGGCGCGCAGGGCTGGCTCGCGCTCGAACTGAGCGCCCAGCGGTTCTCGGAGTACGGCGCCTCGCTCTCGAAACTCGCCGACGCGCAATAGCTCGGATTCGCCCGCACGCGTACCGAAACGCAAGCGGAGTCAGCCACACGAAGACTTCTCACACGTCCGCCTTCCAAAAGATCGTGGAGGCGTCCGACCCCGTTCGGATGCGAGGATCGGTCTCTCCTCGCCCAAAACGTGCCGTGGCGCGATCAGTCGCGCAGCGGCGCGCCCGTTTTCGCGCGCACTTCTTCCGCCGTGATGCCGGGGGCGAGATCGCGCAGGACGAGCCCTTCGGGTTCCACGTCGATCGTCGCGAGATCGGTGACGATCCGGTCGACGACGCCGCGTCCGGTGAGCGGGAGCGTGCAGCGCTCGACGATCTTGTGCCCGCCGTCGCGCGCGACGTGTTCCATCATCACGACGACGCGCTTCGCGCCGTGGACGAGATCCATCGCACCGCCCATGCCCTTGACCATTTTCCCCGGGATCGTCCAATTCGCTAAGTCGCCGTTCGCCGCGACCTGCATCGCGCCGAGGATCGCGAGATCGATGTGGCCGCCGCGAATCATCCCGAACGATAGGGCGGAGTCGAAAAAGGACGCCCCGGGAAGGACCGTGACCGTTTCCTTGCCGGCGTTGATGAGATCGGGATCCTCCTCGCCTTCGAACGGATACGGACCCATCCCGAGGATTCCGTTCTCGCTCTGCAACACGACGGAGATCGCGGGATCGAGATAGTTCGGCACGAGCGTCGGCAAACCGATGCCGAGGTTCACGTACTGTCCGTCGCCGACTTCGCGCGCGACGCGTTCGGCGAGATCTTCGCGAGAGAAGGCCATTATCGGTCGCCGCGCTTTCTCGTCGTCGTCCGCTCGATCCGCTTGCCGCCCGCGCCGACCTCGACGATCCGTTGCACGAAGATCCCGGCGCAATGCACCGCTTGCGGATCGATATCGCCGGGCCGCACGAGCCGCTCGACTTCCGCGATCGTGACGCGACCCGCCATCGCGCAGAGCGGGTTGAAGTTTCGCGTCGACTTGTCGAAGATCAAGTTGCCCGCGGTGTCGCCGACGCTCGCGCGCACGAGCGCGTAGTCGCAGACGATCCCCTCCTCCAAGACGTACTCGCGCGCGCCGAAGCGACGCGTCTCCTTCGGCGGCGACGCGACCGCGACGGAACCGTCGCTCGCGTATCGCCACGGAAGACCGCCCTCCGCGATCTGCGTGCCGACGCCCGCGGGCGTGTAGAACGCGGGGATGCCGCAGCCGCCCGCCCGCAGACGTTCGGCGAGCGTCCCCTGCGGCACGAGTTCGAGTTCGAGTTCGCCCGCGAGATATTGGCGCTCGAACTCCTTGTTCTCGCCGACGTACGAGCCCGTCGTCCGCCGGATCCGTTTCGCGCGCAAGAGCCTGCCGAGACCGTAGTCGTCGACGCCGCAATTATTCGAGACGGTGACGAGTTCGGAGGCGCCCTGCGCGAGCAACGCCTCGATCAGGCGTTCCGGAATGCCGTTGAGCCCGAAGCCTCCGACCGCGAGCGACGCACCGTGCGGGATGTCGGCGACCGCCTCCGCCGCGCTCGCGTAGGTTTTGTCCATCGCATCTACCGTTGTTCGTCGTCAGTCCGGGTTCTTGCCGAGGCTCGTGCCGAGAAAGGGAACGCCCGTCGTCGACTGCGGCAGACGTCCGTCCCATTTGTCGATCGCCCGTCGTTCCAAATCGATCCGCCGGAGTCGCAGACGCTCGGCTTCCGGGATCTTGCGCTGCAGCTCGAACGCGCGCACCTCGCTCGCCGCGCGGATCACGTTCTGTTGGGCTTGAAAGCGCGAGCGTTCGAGATCCTGACGCGCCTCGAGCGTCCGTTGGACCGCCACGACCTTGTCTTGCGCGGCTCGCGCGTAACCGTACGGGAAGTTGACGCGCGTCGTCGCCACCGCGTCGAGCGCGAGCCCGAACGGCGCGATCCGCTCGGCGACGTTGCGACGCAGATCCCGTTGCACGTCCGCGCGACGCGTCACGACCTCGCCGACCGCGTAGTTCGCGAGCGTCGCCTTGAGCGCATCCGATACGGCGGGCGTGAGGATCCGCGCGACGTAGTCGAAGCGGAGCGTGCGATAGACGTCGATCGCGCGGTCGGGTCGGACGTGAAACGAAACCGCGAGATCGACGTAGACGGGCTCGAGGTCGCGGCACAATCCCTGCGCGCGGTCGAACGTCACGGTATCGGTCTGCACGTCGACCTGCACGACGCGCTCCGCGAGCGGGACGATATAGTACGGTCCTTCACCGATCGTCGCGCCGGTCGGAGCGCCGAAGCGCAGGATGATCCCGCGCGCGCCGGGCTGCACGCGACCGAGCCCGCTCGGCA
>CAZZXB010000149.1:0-5965 GCA_964658025.1 uncultured Janthinobacterium sp. | reverse complement strand
TAGCGCGGATCGCCGTAATCGTCCACCCGATCGAGCGGCAGCCGCCGGAGCATATCCTGGATCGACTCGAGCACCGTGCGCGAGGGGGTGAATCCGAGGCCCTTGCTGAGCTTCGCGTTGCTCATCCGATAGTTCCGAACGAGTTTCGGAACGGGTGCCTCCACCAGTTCGACGCGGATCGGCGGATCGACGAGACCGAGCGAACCCGCAACGAGCATCGCGAGTTGGCGGATCTGATAGTTCTCCTCGAGCACGTTGAAGATCTCGCCGCGCAAGGCGTCGACCGGCGCGGAAAGCGCGGCGACGTGAACCGCCGCCACGTCTTCGACGTCCACGAGCGGCCGCCACATCCACCCGCCGCCGTGCAAAAACAGCCGCTTGAGCACGATCGCATCTTTCACGAAGGTATTCACGACGAGATCGAATCGCATCCGGGGGCTGTAACCGTACACCGTGCCCTGACGAAAGACGACCGGCGCGAAGTTCGGCCCCGCTGCGCGTAGCACGACGTCTTCCGCGAACTTCTTCGAGATCGAATAGGCGCCGCGCGGGTTCACGACCGTCGTCTCGTCGCACATGATCGGCGACGAATCGAGCGCCTGCGACGAGGCTTCGGAATCGTAGATCGACGCGCTCGACGCGAACGTGAACCGCTCGATCCCGCGCGCGACGCACGCGGCGACGAGCCGTTCGGTCGCGACGGCGTTCATCTGCCAGTTCGCCTCGGTATTGTATTCGGCCGTCGGATCGTTCGAGAGCCCGGAGAGATGGCACACGGCATCGACGCCGCGGAGCACGCCGTCGTCGAACTCGCGCAGATCGCCCTGCACGATCTCGACGTCGAGCCCGGCGAGCGGCTTGCGGCCCCAGAAGAGTCGATCGAAGACTACAGGTTGATGGCCGGCTTCAAGCAAGCGACGGCACAACACGACGCCGATGTAGCCACCGCCGCCCGTAACGAGAACGCGCATCGCCGTACTCTTAGGTCCGCACGAGCGCCATCCCGCCGGTCAGCTCGGATTCGCCTCGCCTTGCAGACGACCGATTTCCCGTCGCGCGAATTCGATCACGAGCGAGGCGCGTTCGCTCGCGTGTCGGGCATCCGCCGCTTGCAAGACCTTGCGCGGGTCGGCCCCGCCGAGGGCGTCGGCGTATCGCGACGACATGTAGAACAAATCCAAACCGATCGCCGCACGCGCGACCTCGGGCGGAACGGGCATGCCGAGCCGCTCGATTTCCGAGACGAGCGCCCCCCCCAACGTGCGTGCGCGGACGATCGTCGGCGATCGCGATCAACAGCGCCTTCAACGCCATCTCCGCCGCCTGCTGTGCGTGAAAGCAACTGCGCGCCAAGAACGTCTCGGTCACGTGAACGGCGAGATCGCGATCGTTCGCCGCATTCGCGAGCCGCACGGCCGCGACGGTGAAACGATCACGCTGCATAGATGCGACGCGCCTGTTCGATCGCCGTGCGGCCGAAACTCGAGGACCGAAACGTCGTCGCATACTCCGCCGGGGTCACGACGACGAAATCGATCGAGACGGCCGCGCGCGCGGCGAGTTTGAGATCGAGCACGCGATCGACGATTCCGGCATCCGTGTCGCGAACCACGAGCACGTCCAAGTCGCTCGTCGGACCGACCGTTCCGATCGCGTACGATCCGAACGCGAACGCTTCGCGCACGTCGGGCGTCGCACGGCAGACGTCGACGACGATCTCGACGGCGCGATCCAAAAGGCGAACCCGCTCGGCGCAGCGTTGCGCATACGGTTGCAAGGCCACGAGGATTCGTTTCACGCGCGAAGCGCGCGCGTCCCGTTTGGGATCGCGGCACGGCCGAAACGCCGATCCCGGCGCACCGGGACTTCGATCCCGAGCCGACGAGCCTTCGCGATCAGCGCGACCGCACGACGTCGGCGACGATCGTCGTTCCCTCGCCCGCGAGCGCGCGCGAGAGCGCGCCCGCGCCCGAGCCGCCGATCACGACCGAACGCGCCCCGCGCGCGAGCGCGTCGAGCGCGCTGCGCATCTTCGGCCGCATGCCGCCGCCGAACGTGCCGTCGGCGAGATACGCCTCGGCTTCGGCGACCGTGAGGCGCGCGAGGCCGCTCGCCGGATCGTTCACCTCGCGTCGCACGCGTTCGACGTCGGTGACGACGACGTACGCGTCGGCGCCGAGCGCGCCCGCGGCCGTGTCGGCGTTGACGTTGAGCGCCGTCGAGCCGTTCGCGGTCACGCCGAGCGGCGCGACGACCGGAACGAATCCCGCCTCGAGCATCGCGCGCACCAGCGCGGGACGGACCTCGGCGATCTCGCCGACGAAGCCGAGATCGGCGCCGTCGACCCCGCGCGTCCGGCGCGCGACGAGCGTCGCTCCGTCCTGCCCGCTGATGCCGGCGGCGGCGACGCCGCGCCGCGCGAGCGCGCGCACGAGCGCCTTGTTCACGGTCCCGCAGAGCACGTGCTCGCTCACGCCGAGCGTCGCGGCGTCCGTCACGCGCAGGCCCTCGATCCGCGCCGGCGTGAGCCCGCGTTCGGCGAGCGCCGCGTCGATCTGCGGACCGCCGCCGTGGACGACGACGACGCGATCGCCCGCGCGCACCCGCGCCGCGACGTCGTCGAGTAACGGATCGGCGGCGTCCTGCGCGGCCATGGCGTTCCCGCCGTATTTGAGGACCACGAGCATCGCGCGTTACCGATCCCGGTCGAGCGCGCGCGCGAAATACGCATCGAGCGCGAGTTCGAAATCGGGCAGCGCGTCGTGCCGGAGGACGTCGGATCCGCCGAGCGTGCGCCGCGACACGCCGTCGACCAGCGTGATCTCACGAGCGTCGCCATCGACGACCACGACGAGCGACGCACCCCCTCGCAAGTAGACGTCGATCTTCGAGTCGACGTCGATCGCTCGATCGCCCTTGGAGAGTATCTCGACCGCGACGTCGGGAGCGAGCGGCGGCACCTCCAGATCGTCTTCGGTGAGACCGTCCGCCCGCACGAACGAGAGGAACGCGACGTCGGGGACGAGGGGTCGGCGTACCTCACCCGGCGGGGCGACCCGAAAACGCCACTCCGTCGCGACGTGTCCGCGACGCCTCGCCCACGCATCGAGCGCTATCGCGAACACGAACTGTAAACGCCCGTGGGCGAAGGTCGGGCTCATCTTGCGCAGCGCACGGCCGCGGACCCATTCGGTTTCGGGCTTCGTCTCGGGAAAGACGATCTCGTCCATGCGCATCGCACGGAGACCGTATCACGCGCGGTCGCGGGACGACAAGGCGCCGTTCCGAGGCCGCGCGCCGCTCGGCGCGAATCGCTTCACGATGAAGCGGATTTTCGATCCGATCCATCACTTCATCGAGGTCGACGACGCCGAGCTCGCGTTGCTCGACGCGGAGCCCGTGCAACGACTGCGCCGCTTGCGCCAACTCGGGCTCGCGTATCTCGCGTATCCCGCGGCCGAACACACGCGATTCGGACACGCCCTCGGCGCGTTCGCGACGGGCGATCGGATCTTCGAATCGCTCCGTCGCCACGACGACGGATACTTTCGCGACGACGCCGACTACGCGGCGCAGCGCCGGTTATTGCGCGCGAGCCTCATCCTGCACGACGTCGGCCACGGGCCGTTCAGCCACGCGTGCGAATCCGTGCTCGGCATCGCGCACGAAGCGCGCACGCGCGCGATCCTCGCGCTACCGCAGATCCGCACGGCGCTCGCCGCGCTCGACGTCGATCCGGCCGACGTGACGGCGCTCGTGACGGGGAGCGGCGCCGAGCGGTTCCCCGTGCTCCGCGAACTCGTCAGCGGCCCCAATCTCGATGCGGATCGGATGGACTATCTCTTGCGGGACGCATACTTCACGGGCGTGACGAGCGGGCGCTTCGACGCGGATCAACTCATCGGATCGCTCCGCGTGCTCGAGCGTAACGGCGCGCCCGCGCTCGGCGTCGACGGGCGCGGCGTCGTGGCGCTCGAGTCGTTCGTGCTCGCGCGCTACATGATGTTCGGCGCGGTCTATTTCCATCACACGACGCGCCAATTCGAACGCATCCTCCACGAAGCGCTACGCTACGTGTGGCCCGATCCGCGCGCGCTCGATCCGATCGACGAGTTTCTCGCCTGGGACGATTTTCGCGCGTTCGAGGCGATGCGGTTCGCATCCGACGAAGCGTCGCGCGCCGTCCGCAATCGCGAGACGCTCTACGCGCTCGTCGCCGAGTTCAACGCCGAGAGCGATCTCTCCGCATTTCGCGCCACGCTCGAGGGCCTGCGGGAACGCTACGGCGACGACGTGTGGGCCGATTCGCAAGAACAACTCATGCACCGGCTTCCGCTCGGTCAGGACGGCTCGGCCCCGACCGTGCTCGTGAGGACGCACGCGGGGATCGTCGACGCACGATCGGCCTCCGATCTCATCGCGCGGGTGAGCGGAAAAGCCTATTGGCGCAAGCTCTTCGTCCGTCGCGGAAACGTCGACGTCGCGGCGGCGCGTACGTTCGCGACGCGCATCGCGCGCCCGGAGGGCACGCCCCTTCTCGGCCGAAGCCGCGCGTAATGGCGATCGCAACCCATCCGACGATCTTCTCCGACGCGCGCATCTTCGTCCCCGACGTCTTCGAAGACGATCGCGGATTCTTCAAAGAAACGTATTCGACACGCAAGTATCGCGAGCTCGGACTCGTCGACGACTTCGTGCAGGACAGCGTCTCGTTTTCCACGCGCAACGTCGTGCGCGGCTTGCACTACGATCGCGCGATGTCGAAATTCGTGCAGGTCTTGCGCGGGACGATCTGGGATGCGATCGTCGATATCCGCCGCGCGTCGCCGACGTTCTTACGCTGGCAAGGCTTCATCCTGAGCGAACACAATCACAAGCAGCTGTACATTCCGCCGGGGTTCGCGCACGGCTTCGTCGCGCTCACCGACGACGTCGTCTTCTCCTACAAACACGGCGCGCTCTACGATCCCGCGACCGAAGGCGCGATCCGTTGGAACGATCCCGATCTCGCCGTCGCGTGGCCGCTCGTCGGGCCGCCGCGCGTCTCGGCGAAAGATCTCGCGGCGCCGCTGCTCGCGGAATCGGGCGTCCTGCCGTAGTGCGCGTGCTCGTCGTCGGCGCGTCGGGGCAGCTCGGGCGCGAACTCATGAAGGCGTTCGCCGATACGAATCCCGTCGGCGTCGATCACGCGCTCGTGGACGTCGAGCACCCGATCTCGTTCGCGACGGCGCTCCGTCGGCACGCGCCCGATCTCGTCATCAACACGGCGGCCTTCCACAACGTCGAGCTGTGCGAGACGCGACCCGATCGGGCCTTCGCGGTGAACGCGCTCGCGGTCGACGCGTGCGCCGCGCAATGCGCGAACGCGGGGATTTCGTTCGCACACGTCAGCACCGATTACGTGTTCGACGGGAGTGCGACCGAACCGTACGACGAAACCGCGCCCGCACGTCCGATCAACGCGTACGGCATCTCGAAGTATGCGGGCGAACTCCTCGTCGCACGCTCCGCGCCGAGACACTATATCTTTCGCACGAGCGGTCTCTACGGCATCGCGGGGAGCAGTACGAAAGGCTACACGTTCGTCGAGCGTATCCTCACGCAGGCCGAAGCCGGAAAGCCGCTCCGCGTCGTCGACGACGTGACGTTCTCGCCGTCCTACGCACCGCACGTTGCGGCGACGATCCGTCGAATCGTCGAAACCGAGCGCTTCGGAACCTATCACGTCACGAACGCCGGCGCGTGCACGTGGTACGAATTCGCGACGGAGGCCCTGCGATGCGCCGGCATCGCGGCCGACGTCACCGCGGTAACGCAAGCGACGTTTCCGTCGATCGCCAACCGCCCGCCGTACTCGGCCCTCGCGAACGACGCCGTCGCCGAGCTCGGAATCGAGCCCGCGCCGCCTTGGACCGTCGGCGTCGCCGCCTATCTTGCGGAGCGCATCGAAAAGGCCGCGGGCACG
>CAZZXB010000148.1:0-6080 GCA_964658025.1 uncultured Janthinobacterium sp. | reverse complement strand
TCGGGGAGCGAGACGCTCGTGACGCCTTTGGACGTGAGCACGTCGGCCGTGTACACGCCGCCCGCGCCGGCGTTCGCATAGTACGTGTAGGCGTCCTGACCGACGCCCTTCACGTGCCGGATCTGGCTCACGCTCGGCGTTCCGGGCTGCGGCGGATACAACGGCGGCGTCGCGCGCGTGACCGTGACCCCGACCGCCGAATCTTTCGCGAGCGCCCACGCGCAGTTCGTCGGATCGATCTCCGAGGGAACGTACACGACGGGCCCGTGTAACGCGCGTTCGGCGTCGGCCTTCGTGAAGACCGTGCATTTGTTCGCTTTCTGATCGGCGCGTGCCGTGCCCGCGAGCGCCGCGACGCTCGCGACGAGAACGAGCGCTCCAAGCGCGCAACGTGCGTGAGACGTCGAATCCTCCATTACTTCGACTCTGCCGCCAAGCTGTGTAACTTGTCGGCGTCGACCGCTTGGAACGCTTTGAGCGCCGTGCCCATCTCCACGCCGTCGCCCGTGACGTCGACCGAAAAACGTCCGTCGATCAACCCGACGAGCTCGCTGTGCTTCGTCGCGTTCTTCCACGACTCGTGAACGCGTTGGCCCGAGACGTCGACGTTCTTCTCGTATCCGTCGTCGTCTTCGGACTCGGCGAGATTCGCCGCCGCACCGGCGAGGGCGGCGAGGCCGCCGACGTTTCCGAGATCGGAGACCTCGATCTGCACGCCGCCGCCGGAACCCGCGAAACGCACGAATGCCTTGGAGCCTTTGATGCCGGCGACGGTGCCGCTCTCCGATCGCGCGTCGGCGCGTCGCATGTCTTCGAAACGATCGGGCAAGACCGCCTTGAGCTCGGCGCGCGGCACGACGGCGACGCTCTTCCCGCCGGTCACGAGCGCCTTGAGCATGCCGATGCCCGCCGCCGCCTGCGCGTTTTCGTCGCCGCTCTTCTCGGCGGCGTCGGTATGCGCCGCGGCGCTCGCGACCGCCCGCGCCGCCTGCTGTGCGGCCTCTCGATTCGCGGCGCTCCCGCCGACCGCGCTCCCGACGATCGAAGCGGCGAGCGCTTGCGCCGCGCCGGCATCCGCGGAGGCGGTCGTCGCGCCGCCGAACCCGCCGGTCGCCCCGTAGGCACCGACGCGTATCGCCGCGTTCACCGCCCCGAACACCACGCCGAGCACGATCGCACAGCCCATCACGCTGACCAGATACAACGGCGCGCGCTCTCTCGCCGCACCCATCACGATCGGCAAGCCGATGAAGAGCAGATAGATTCCGTAGAAGCCCGCCAGGATGCCGAGGATCGCGAGCGGCGGAAAGATCAGGAGGACGCCCGCCAGGAACGACGGCGTCAGCGAGTACGCCGTTACTTTGAGCGCCGCGACCCACGATCTCGGGGCACCGAACGACGGTGCGAGCGCGTTGACGATCGCCGCGAGCAGTAACACGCCGAGGAGCGCGAACGCGTACGAGATCACCGCGTTGGTCAGGCCCGCGACGAGACCGACCCGATACGTTCCGACGAACGGGATGCCGACGCCGACGACCGAGAAACCGACGAACGATGCGATCGGCGCGATCGCGGCGAGCGGGACGACGTAGCCGGCGAAGATCGAAGCCGGGGTCGCCGGTTCCGCCGCGACGACGGGCCATTCCATGTTCGGCCGCAAGACGATGTTCTGCGCGCGCGTTACGAGGCTCATGTGCTGAAGACTCCTTGAGACGATGTTTTTGCTGAACGGGGACCTCGCGGCGAGCGAGGCATCGGGGCGGTCGATCGCTACGACGTTACCGCCCGATGCTTACGGCGCTTAGCGGAGCGCGCGCTCGCGAACGGTCGGCGGCGAGATCGGCTTCGGCGCGACGAACGCGCGATGCGGCACGATCGCGGCTCTCGGGCCGGCGGCGTACGACGGGCCGACGAGCGCCATGCGCTCCTGCGCCTGTCCGGGGGCCGCGGCGACGACGCGATAATCGAAATCGAACGTCCCGTGACCGCCCTCGGTCTCGCGGACGACGAATCCGGCGGGCGTCTTCATCGCGACGTACAGTCCGTGCGTGTCGCCGTTCGGCGTGAGGAAGACGTGGTACGGCGCGTGCGCGTCGATCGACGCGCCGAACGCGGGGTCGAAGGCGACCGTCGCGGTTCCGTTGACGAGTCGGGCACCGCCCACGTCTTCGACGTTCGGCGTCGTCGAGCGCGTCGTGAACGCCGTCGAAGCCGCACCGCCGCGCGTCGCGACGAACGTCTGGTACGAACCGTGCGTGAACACGTTGCCGGAACCGTCGACGTAGAAGAGATCGGCCCCGCCGGCGTTCGTCGCGAGGATCGGATAGGAATTGCTGCGCGCGACGACGCCGATGTAGCCTCCGTTCACGTCGGCGCCGTCGCCCTTCGTGCTGACGGCGTACACGCCGATGTTGTCGCCGGGCGTCGTCGCGTCGAGCGCGTCGCCGCTGTTCGAAAACGCGGCGAGCCCGGCCCCGGAGGTCGAGCTGCCCGCCACGCCGATTCCCGACGCCGACACGCCCAATACGCCGGGGTTCGTGGTCGAGTCGCCCTCCACGCCTCTGATCGGTCCGAACCCGATGACGCCGACCGTCCCGCCCACACCGTACACGCCGTAACCGTTCTTACTCATGCTCAAGACGCCGGTGTTGGAGACGCTCGACGCGCGCACGGCCACGGACGTCGAAGATTGCGCGAGAAACGCGCCGGACGCGTTGTCTCCGGCCGACGCCTCGACGCCGTATCCGCCGTTGGTCGTGGTTCCGAGGACGCCGACGTTGGTGCCGCCGTTCGTCGACGCATCGGTTCCGGTCACGCCGGCGTACGACGAACCCTTGCCCGACGTCTTTCCGACGATCCCGTTCGCGCTCGTCGACGAGCCGACGATCGCCGTGTTGCTCGCGCTCGTCGCGACGAGTCCCGTTCCGGACGTCGACGCCGCGACGACGCCCGTACCCGACGGCGCGAACCCGCGCAGTCCGGTGCCGTACGGCGAATAACCGTAAACGCCGACGTTGTACTTGTTCTTATTCGTACTCGAATCGAGGCCCTCGAGTCCGAAGGTCGCGTTCGACGACGACGTCGCCGCGAACGTCGTCGCGCCTTCGAGGCCGGCGCCCGTTCCGTTCGTGTACAACGCGCACGGTTGCGGGATCTTACACGAGACGGTCGAGGCGTCGGTCGTGCGCGGAGCGCCTACGAACGCGACCGAGAGAACGAAAAGACCTGCGCCGACTTTGCGGCGAGCGGACGGATCGAACATGAACGGCTCCTACGAGAGGTTGCGATGACGGGCACGAGTGCCGAAGCGGCTGCGTGTCGATGAGGATGATATCCGCGAGGCGTGCGGCTGGCGTCCGAAGACCGCGCGCCGCCGACGGAGCCGCGCGCGTCCGGCCGCAATGGGTAGCGTAACGGGGATGGGCGATCGCGACGGAGTCGTCTCTTTCGAGGGGTTCGTGCGCGTGCGCGGCGCGCGCGAGCACAATCTCAAGAACGTCGATCTCGACGTCCCGCGCGGAGCGCTCGTCGCGTTCACCGGGATCTCGGGATCGGGGAAGTCGTCGCTCGCGTTCGGCACGCTCTACGCCGAGGCGCAGCGGCGCTATCTCGAATCGGTCTCGCCCTACGCGCGGCGGCTCTTCAACCAGATGCCCGTCCCCGACGTCGACGAGATCGACGGACTCCCGCCCGCGGTCGCGCTCCAACAACAGCGCGGCTCGCCGACGACGCGCTCGTCCGTCGGGAGCGTGACGACGTTATCGAATCTCCTGCGCATGCTCTACTCGCGCGTCGGCACGTATCCCGCGAAGCAAGAGCACCTCGCCGCCGAAGCGTTCTCGCCGAATACGCCCGAAGGCGCGTGTCCGAAATGTCACGGGCTCGGACGCGTCTACGATGCGACCGAACGCTCCATGGTCCCCGACGACACGCTCACGATCCGCGAACGCGCGATCGCCGCGTGGCCGCTCGCGTGGCAGGGTCAGAACCTGCGCGACATCTGCGTCTCGCTCGGCTACGACGTCGATCGCCCGTGGCGCGAACTGCCGAAAAAAGATCGCACCTGGTTACTCTTCACGGACGAACGACCGACCGTCCCCGTGTATGCGGGCCTCGAACCGCACGAAGCGCGTCGCGCGCTCAAGCGTAGAGAAGAACCGAGCTATAACGGCACGTTCACGGGCGCGCGTCGGTACGTCTTGCAAACCTTCGCGACGACGCAGAGCGCGCTGATGAAGCGGCGCGTCGCGCGTTACATGATCGATTCCGATTGCCCGCTCTGCCACGGCAAACGCTTGCGCCGCGAGTCGCTCTCGGTGACGTTCGCCGGCCTCGATATCGCCGAGATGTCGCGCCTCTCCCTCGGCGAGCTCGCGGACCGTCTCCGCCCGTTCGCCGAAAAGTCGCCGCCGCGCGACCGAGCGCGCGATCGCGAGCATGCGGAGTCGGCGACGTCGCACGAGCGGGCGCGCGATCGCGCGCATCCGGAGCACGCGATCGTCACGCAGCGCATCGCGCAAGACGTCGTCGCGCGGCTCGAGGTGTTGCTCGATCTCGGGCTCGGCTATCTCGCGATCGAGCGCGGCACGCCGACGCTCTCGCCGGGCGAACTCCAACGGCTGCGCCTCGCGACGCAGGTGCGCTCGAATCTCTTCGGCGTGGTCTACGTGCTCGACGAACCGTCGGCCGGGCTCCATCCCGCCGACACCGAGGCGTTACTGCGCGCGCTCGATCGCCTCAAGGCGTCGGGTAACTCGCTCTTCGTCGTCGAGCACGAACTCGACGTGATCCGCCACGCCGATTGGCTCGTCGACGTCGGGCCCGAAGCGGGCGAAGCCGGCGGTCACGTGCTCTACAGCGGGCCGCCCGCCGGGCTCGCGAACGTCGATGCGTCGGTCACGCGACGGTATCTCTTCGATCGCGAACCGTGGCGACCGCGCGAATCGCGCGAGCCGCGGGGCTGGTTACGACTCGCGGGCGTGACGCTCAACAACCTCCACGATCTCGACGTCGCGTTCCCGCTCGGCGCGTTCACGAGCGTCACGGGCGTCTCGGGTTCGGGCAAATCGAGTCTCGTGAGTCGCGCGCTCGTCGATCTCGTCGCGGAGCATCTCGGGCAGGAGCCGGTCGAAGAAGACGAGTCGGCCGATCTGCTCGAACGCGCGCCGTCGACGAACGCGACGGGCCGCATCGTCGACGGAGCGGCCAACGTCGCCCGTCTCGTTCGCGTCGATCAAACGCCGATCGGCCGGACGCCGCGCTCGAACCTCGCGACGTACACGGGCTTATTCGATGCGGTCCGCAAGTTATTCGCCGCGACGAAACAGGCGAAGTCGTACCGCTACGACGCGGGACGCTTCTCGTTCAACGTCGCGAAGGGTCGCTGCGAGACGTGTGCCGGCGAAGGTTCGGTGATGGTCGAGCTGTTGTTTCTCGCGAGCGTCTACGCGCCGTGTCCGACGTGCCGCGGCGCGCGGTACAACGCCGCCACGCTCCGCGTGCGGTATCGTTCGAAGAACGTCGCCGAGGTGCTCGGCCTGACGGTCGACGAAGCGCGCGACTTCTTCGCGGCCGAACCCGCGATCCGCCGCTCGCTCGACGTGTTGCGCGACGTCGGTCTCGGCTATCTCCGCCTCGGCCAACCCGCAACCGAACTCTCGGGCGGCGAGGCGCAACGCGTCAAGCTCGCGACGGAACTCCAACGCGCGCAACGCGGCGAGACGCTCTACGTCCTCGACGAACCGACGACGGGGCTCCATCCCTCCGACGTCGAGAAACTCGTCGCGCAACTCGAAGGCCTCGTCGCGCTCGGCAACACGGTCGTCGTCGTCGAACACGACATGCGCGTCGTCGCCGGCAGCGATTGGGTGATCGACATCGGCCCGGGCGCGGGCGAAGCCGGCGGCCGCGTCGTCGTCGCCGGTACGCCTCGAGAAGTAGCCGCCGCGCGCGCGAGCCGGACGGCGCCGTATCTGCGGCGTTTCCTCGACGGTCGATAAGTTCTCGGCGATCTCAACGTTCGCTAAGTTCTCGGCGTTCTCGGCGGTCGCGACGGTCGCGAACGTCTCGACGGTCGCGAC
>CAZZXB010000147.1:0-6081 GCA_964658025.1 uncultured Janthinobacterium sp. | reverse complement strand
CCTCATCGGAGACGTGTTCGAGCGTGTCGACGATCGGGACGTCGTGCGGAAGCGCGCGGCGCACGTCGGCGCGATAGGCGGGCGTCGTCGTCGCCCAGCGGTCGACGAAGACGGCGCCGAGCACGCGGACGTTGCGACGCGCGAGATAGTCGAGCGTCATGCGGGCGTGGCTGATGCACCCGATCCGTAAGCCGATCGCGACGACGGCGGCGCATCCGGCGAAGACGGCGACGTCGGCGAGATCTTCGTCTGCGTTCAGCGGCACGGCGGCGCCGCCCGCGCCTTCGACGACGAGCGGTCCCGCAAACGCCTCGAGTCGGTGCGCGAGGTCCGCGGCGCGGAGCGGCTCGGCGCCCGCGGCGAGCGCCGCCGACCACGGATCGGCGGGAAGCGCGAAGCGCGCGAGTTCCGCGCCCGCGCACCCGGCGCGATCGGCCGCGCGTTCCGCGTCGCCTACGTCCGTCGGTCCGCAACCGGTCTGGGCGAGCTTCACGATCGTCGGGCGCTCGCCGCGATTCACGAGCGCGCGCGCGAGGGCGGCGACGACGCGCGTCTTGCCGACGTCGGTATCGGTGCCCGTGACGAAGAAGCGGTCGTTAGCGATCGGCCGAACCCGCCGTCGCGTACGTGCGCGGGAGCGCGTCGCGTACCGCATCGCCGAGGCGATCGATCTCGCCTTCGGTGTGATCGGCGCGGAGCGTGACGCGCAGGCGCGACGTGCCGCGCGGAACGGTCGGGGGCCGGATCGCCGGAGCGAAGATACCGCGTTCGGCCAATCGTTCCGCGACCCCGAGCGCGTCGCGCTCCGAACCGATCGGGATCGGCACGATCGGCGACGGATCGTCCGGAAGCGCGATGCCGATCTCCGCGAAGCGCGCGCGCGCGTGCGCGACGTTCGCATCGAGGCGAGCGCGGAGCGCGTCGCCGCGTGCGTCGCGGACGATCGCGAGCGCGGCCGACGCTGCGGCGAGGAGCGACGGCGGTGCGGCGGTATCGAAGACGAACGTCCGCGCGGTACTCGCGAGGAGCGCGATCGCGTCGGCCGGACCGGCGACGAATCCGCCCGCGCATCCGAACGCTTTCGAGAGCGTGCCGATGACGACGACCCGCTCGTCGCGAAGGTGCGACGCGAGACCCGATCCGTGCAGTCCGCAGGTTCCGAGCGCGTGCGCCTCGTCGACGAGCAGCGCGTCGCGCGGCCCGAGTCCGCGCAGCGCCCGATCGAGCGGCGCGCGCGTGCCGTCCATACCGTAGAGCGAATCGGTGACGACGAGCGCGGCATCGGTCGCCGAGGAGCGGTCGATCGTCGAACGATGCGCGACGATCCGTCGCGGGAGCTTCGTGAGCCGCAGTCCGTCGATCGCGCACGCGTGGACGAACTCGTCGGAATACGCGACGTCGACGGCGCGAGCGAGCGTCGCGATCGCGCCGATCGCGGCGAGATATCCCGAAGAAAACAGTAACGCGCGCCCGCGCCCGAGCCACGTCGCGAGGTCGTCTTCGAGTCTCGCGTGCTCCTCGGACGCCCCTGCGAGTAAGCGCGAACCCCCGCTACCCACGAGCGTCGTCTCGGCGAGCGCCATGCGGACCGACGGATCGACGCGCAATCCGAGATAGTCGTTGGAAGAAAAGTCGACGACGCCCGCGGGGACGCGACGACGCGGCGTACGCAGGAGGTCGCGCGCGCGTAAACTCGCGAGTTCGCTCCGAATTCGATCGAGGTAACTCACGCCGTGCGTCCGTCCAAGACGTCGCCGACCGCGCGCACGAACGACGAGAGCTCGGCGTCCGTCGACACGAGCGGCGGAACGAGTTGGATCGTATCGCCGATCGGCCGCGTGAAAAACCCGCGTTCGTACAGCTCGTTCGCCACGCGCCACGCCGCGGTCGGCGCGGAACCGGCGACGATCTCGGCGGAACGGAGGTCGATCCCGACCATCAGGCCGACGCGACGGATCGCCGTGACGAGCGGATGGCGCGCGAGCCGCGCGAGCTCCGGTTCGAGCGCGGCGCCGAGGTGCGCGACGTGCGCGAGCGTCGCGTCCGATTCGAAGACCGCGAGCGACGCGAGCGCCGCGGCGCACGCGATCGGATTCGCCGCGTAGGAATGGCCGTGAAAGAGATGTCGGCCCTCCGCGCCGTTGCCGAGGAACGCGTCGTAGACCCGCTCGCTCGCGAGCGTTGCGGAGAGCGCGAGCGCGCCGCCCGTGATCCCTTTGCCGAGCGTGAGGATATCGGGCCGGAAGCCGAGCCGCTCGAACGCGAAGAGCGTCCCCGTCCGGCCAAATCCCGTCGCGATCTCGTCGACGATCACGAGCGGTGCGTCGCTCGAGCGCGCGATCAGCGGCGCGTACCGCTCGGGCGCCACGACGCGCATCCCGGCCGCGGCTTGGACGAGCGGTTCGACGACGATCGCCGCGACGTCGTCGCGCGCGAGCGCCTCGCCGAGATCGTCGTACGCGAGCGTCTCGAAGACGAGCGGCGCGAAGCGCTCCTTGAAGCGCGCGATGTCGGAGACGCTCATGGTGGCGACCGTATCGCCGTGATACGACGCGCGGAGATGGACGAAGCGCGTGCGTTGGGGGACGCCGACGTTCTGCCAATACTGGAACGCCATCTTGAGCGCGACCTCGACCGCGCTCGCGCCGTCCGAGCTGAAGAACGCGCGATCGAGACCCGTCGCCGCGCAGAGGCGCGCCGCGAGTTCCTCGGCGACCGGGTTCGTCGCGCCGAGCGCGGTGACGTGATCGAGGTCGCGGGCCTGCCGCGCGATCGCGCGGACGATCTCGGGCCGTCCGTGTCCGTGGATCGTCGTCCACACGGACGAGATCGCATCGAACGTCCGGCGTCCGGTCGCATCGACGAGCTCCGTGCCGCTCGCCCGAACGAAGGTCCGCGCGCGCGCGTCGAATTCCGCCATCTGCGTGAAGGGCAACCAGTGGTGCGAGGTTGCCCGCGAAGCGACGACCATGCACGCCTAGTACGCGCGGTGGCGCGACCCTCCCGCTACGCACTCTCCGCGTGCGCCGCCGCGGCGGTCTCGGGCGCCGACCGATCGACGCGGGCGACGCCCGGGAGCTCGCGACCCGCGCGGAGGTCGGCGATCGCCGAGCCGCGCGCGTCGTCTCCGGCGCCGTTCCCGGCGGCGACGCGTGACGCCGCGCTCACCTCGCACGACCGCAACCGGCCGTCCCGAAGCGAGAACGCGTGCACGATCCGCTCGGCCGTCCCCGGGAGTTCCGCCGCCGCGCCCGAGACGCGCGCGAGCAGGGCCGCCCGCGCCCGTTCGGTCCCGCAGGTCTCGAGTCGGACCGCGTGGAGTCGGGCGCGCCGATCCCGCACGACGACGTCGATCTCGCTCGGCCAAACGCGGCCGACGAGCCGATCCGGGGGGAGCGCGAAGAGGCGTCGCGCGAGCGACGACGCCGCGAACGTCGCCGCCGCCCGCAGCGTGGCGCCCTTGAGTTCGTGACGCCCCACGGCGTCGCGCGCGGCGCCGTCCTCGCCGAGCGAACGCTCGAGTTCGTCGAGCGCGAAGTTCGCGAAGGTCCGCGGATCGATCGCGCTCGCGCGGAGCGCGCGCAGGGCGAGCGAGCTGCGAAGGGTCGCGCGGACGGCATCCTCGACGAGGGCCGGCGCGCGAACGATGAAGGTGACGTTCGGCTCGCTCATGCCCTCACGATAGCGGCTCCCGGTGACAGCTATCTGGCACGGAGGCCGCGGTCGGAGCGTTTGCCTCTTGGCTCGGGTTGTTACTATTAGAGAACCGGGCTCGTGCTCTCGCGAACCCGAACCATTATTCGGAAAGCGGACCATGCGCATCAAATACGAGGTGTCGGCGGGCGGTCTCGTCCTGAAAAAGGGCGCTTCGGGCTTGGAAGCGCTGCTCATCGGGCGTGGGATGCCGCGGGTCTGGTCGCTTCCCAAGGGCCACGTCGAGGCGCGCGAGACGCACGAGATGGCCGCCCTCCGCGAAGTCCGCGAAGAGACCGGATGCTGGGCGGAGATCTTCGTGAAGCTCTCCGAGATCTCGTACTGGTTCTACCTCCACGGCGCGAAGCACAAGAAGTCGGTGCATTTCTACCTGATGCGCTACCTCTCGGGCGATACGGCGAATCACGACCACGAGGTCGACGAGGCCGCCTGGTTCGATATCCGCGCGGCGAAGAAAGCGCTCAAGTACGTCAACGAAAAGCGTCTGATCGATCTCGGGTTGGAAGAGCTCGCGAAGCTCGAGGGCGACCCGTTCGAACTCGGCGACTTCCGCCACGCCGAGGAAGCGCAGCCGTCGACGGCCGGGTGACGACGGAAGATCCGCTCGGGGCGCGACCCTTACGCGTCTCGATCCCCGAATTCGATGGTCCGCTCGATCTCTTGCTCCATCTGGTCCGCGAACGCGAGCTCGATATCGCGACCGTCCCGCTCGCGGTCGTCGCGCAGCAATATTTCGATTTCATCGCGGTCATGGACGCGCTCGACGTGGAGATCGCGGCGGAATACCTCGTGATCGCCGCCACGCTCGTCTTCCTCAAATCGAAATCGCTCCTCCCCGCGATCCCCGAGGCCTTTCTCGCGGAAGGCGAGGAGACGCCCGAAGAAGTCGAGGAGCGGTTACGCGGCCGACTCGTCGCCTATTCGAAGTACAAAGCCGTCGCGGCGGAACTACGCGAGCGGCGCGAAGAGGCCGAATCGTTCTACTTCCGCGAGGGCGGCGATCCCACGACCGATCTCGTCCAGCGCTACCGGATCCTGCCGGATCGCCTCGTACGCGCGCTCGAAGCCGCGGTGCGGAGCGCGAAGCCCGAAAAGCGGACGATCGTGCGCGAACGCTTCTCGATCGCGAAGCAGATGGATATCGTGATGCGGCTCGTCGCCGATCGCGGCGGTCTCGCGTTCGCGGAGATCTGTCGCGATTACGACCGGGGCGGGATCATCGCGACGTTCCTCGCCATCCTCGAACTCATCCGCCAGCGCCGCCTCGCATACGACCAGGAGGCTCCCGAAGCGCCGCTGCGCCTCATGCCCTTCGTCCCCGAAGGCGTGCACGCCAACTAGCGACCGGCCGGGAGTCGCGCGGCGGAGTGTCCGCGCCGTGTGCCGTCGAAGGGGACGCTTCGAACATGCAGACCGAGCTTATCGAGACCGGCAGTCTCCAGCGCTCGCTCGAAGCGCTCTTCTTCGTCGCAAGCGAGGCGCTCTCGATCGAACGCCTCGCCAAGTTGACGGGGGCCGAACCCGCCGAGATCGCCGAAACCGTCGCGCGGATCGAATCCGAATATGCCGAACGCGGCATGGTCCTGCGCGAGATCGCCGGCGGGTATCGGTTCGCCACGTCGCCCGCGGCACGCGGTGCGGTCGAAGCGTACCTCTTGCCGGCGAAAACGAATCTCTCGCCCGCGGCGATGGAAACGCTCGCCATCGTCGCGTACCTGCAACCGGTAACGCGCGCCGAGATCGAGGCGGTCCGCGGCGTGAACGTCGATAGCGTCGTGAGCACGCTCGTCGATCGGCGCTTCGTCGTGGAGGCCGGGCGACGCGAAGTCCCCGGGCGACCGCTCGAATTCCGGACGAGCCCGGAGTTCTTGGAATCGTTCGGCTTGCGCTCCCTCGCGGAGTTACCGCCCGTCGACCTCGACGCCGTCCCGCTCGAACTCTCCCTTCCGATCGCCGCCGCGGCGAACGACACATCGGCCGACGAATCCGCCACCGGCGACGCATCGGCACGAGAGGACGAATTATCCCTAAGCAATCGTTAGTCAAAGCCCGCTCCGCGGCGAAAGCTCCGTCCGCGAAACGTTCGGCGGCCGGTTCCGCGACGAAGCCACCCGCGAAGTCGACCGGCGCGAAGAAGTCGGGCGCGCCCGCGAAGCGCGCGGGCGCGAAACAATCGCCTCCCGCGAAAAACTCCGTCGCGGCGAAACGACCGCCGACCGCCGGGAAGGCGACGGCGAAGCAGACGCCCGCGAAAAAGGCGCCCGCGAAAAAAGTAATCGCACGAAACGCGGTCGCGAAAAAAGTAACGGCGAAGAACGGAACCGCGAAGTCGTCGGCCGCCGCGACGTCGCGTGCCGGATCGCTCGG
>CAZZXB010000146.1:0-6104 GCA_964658025.1 uncultured Janthinobacterium sp. | reverse complement strand
TTCGATCGGCCGAGGATCTCACCTACGCGAAGGTGACGAGGCGGATCGTTCCGCTCCTCTTCGTCTGCTATCTCGGCGCGTATCTCGACCGCGTCAACGTCGGGTTCGCGAAGTTACAGATGCTCCACGATCTCTCGTTCAGCGAGACCGTCTACGGTTTCGGCGCGGGCATCTTCTTTCTCGGATACGTCCTCTTCGAGGTGCCGAGTAATATCGCGCTCCATCGCGTCGGGGCGCGACTGTGGATCGCACGCATCATGCTCACCTGGGGTCTCATCTCGGCGTGCATGGTCTTCGTGAAGTCGCCGATCAGCTTCTACGTCGCGCGCTTTTTTCTCGGCGTGGCGGAGGCCGGCTTCATTCCGGGCGTCCTGCTCTATCTCACGTATTGGTATCCGGCGAAGCGGCGCGGGCGGATCACGGCGATGTTCCTGGCCGCGATCCCGATGTCGAGCATCTTCGGCGGACCGCTCTCCGGGTGGATCCTCAAATCGTTCGGCGGCGCGCACGGACTCGCGGGGTGGCAGTGGTTGTTCGCGGTCGAGGCGATCCCGTCGCTCCTGCTCGGACTCGTCGTGTTACGATTCCTCGACGATCGCGTGGCTACGGTGAAATGGCTGAGCGCCGACGAGAAACGCATCGTCGCGGAGAACGTCGCGAACGACGAGCGTGAGAAAGAAGGCTTCACCGAACTCTCGCACGCGTTTCGCAGCGGCCAGG
This sequence comes from uncultured Janthinobacterium sp., assembly GCA_964658025.1. Taxonomy (GTDB): domain Bacteria; phylum Vulcanimicrobiota; class Vulcanimicrobiia; order Vulcanimicrobiales; family Vulcanimicrobiaceae; genus CAZZXB01. The sequence continues at coordinate 5,384 of CAZZXB010000146.1, read as the reverse complement.
TTTGGCTGCTGGGCCTAATCTACTTCTGCGTCGCGAGCGGGATCTACATCATCAGCTTCTGGTTGCCGACGATCATCAAGCAATCGGGCGTCGCCGATCCGCTGCAGATCGGATTGCTCACGGCCGTTCCGTACGTCGTGGCGATCGTCGCGATGATGGTGGTGAACATCAACGCCGATCGCACGCGAGAGCGGCGTTGGCACGTCATCATCCCGAGCATCGTCACGGGGCTCGGTCTGGCGGTCACGGCGTTCGCGGGCGGGAACACGACGCTCGCGATCGCGGGCTTGATCTTGGCGACCGCGGGTGCGTCGACCGCGCAATCCGCGTTTTGGAGTCTACCCGCGACGTTTCTGGGCGGCGCGGCCGCCGCGGGCGGGATCGCGCTCGTGAATTCCCTCGGGAACATCGCGGGCTTCGCGAGCACGTTCATCGTCGGTTGGATGAGCGACGTCACGCACAGTACGTCCGCGAGCCTCTATCTCTTCGGTGCGCTGATCGCCCTCGGCGGGCTGCTCATCTTGCGCATCCCGGCCCGACTCGTCAACAAATAACGCGGACGCCGATCGAGTCGCAACGTCGGAATCGAACGATCGGACCGATCTTCACGGGACTCGACGTGGGCGCACGTCACGATGCATTCGAGCGATCGGGCGAGACCGAAGAGACGGACCGCGCCCGAGACCTTTCATGCTCGAGGTTTGGTGGCCGACGCCGTGGCGGCACCGATTGCATCCAATTCGGCGAGGATCTGCGGCGTGAGCGACAGCGCACCTACCGCGAGATTCTCGCGAAGGTGCGCGAGAGACGAGGTGCCGGGGATCAATAAGATGTTCGGCGAGCGGTGGAGGAGCCACGCGAGGGCGACCTGCATCGGCGTGACTTCGAGCCGTTCGGCGACGGACGAGAGCGTGGACGATTGGAGCGGCGAGAAACCGCCGAGCGGGAAATACGGAACGTACGCGATGCCGTCTCGCGCCAGATCGTCGACGAGCGAATCGTCGCCGCGATGCGCGAGATTGTAGTTGTTCTGAACGCACACGATCTTCGCGATCGTGCGTGCTTCGGTAATTTGCGTCGGCGTCGCGTTACTGATGCCGATGTGGCGGATGAGCCCGTCGCGCTGAAGGTCGACGAGGGTCGCGATCTGTTCCGCGACCGACCCCTCTCGTGCCGTCGCCGGGCCCGAGCCCATCGCTCGATAGTTGACGATATCGAGTCTCTCCAGACCGAGGTTCCGAAGATTGTCGTGGACGCCCGCGATCAGTTCTTGCGGCGACGTCGCCGGTTGCCACGAGCCGTCGGGCGGTCGACGCGCACCGAGCTTCGTCACGATGACGAGGTTCGATGGATACGGATGGAGCGCTTCGCGGATGATTTGATTCGTGACGTGGGGGCCGTAGAAGTCGGACGTGTCGATGTGCGTGACGCCCGCGCCGACGGCTTCGCGTAGCACGGCGATGGCCGCGTTTCGGTCTCTCGGCGGTCCCATAACGTGGGGTCCGGCGAGCTGCATCGCGCCGTAGCCGACCCGTTCTACGCCGAGCGACGTACCGGGGAACGTGAAGGTCCCACCGAGCTCCCGTTTGATCATATCAGGATCCTCCACGATCGCGATCGTACGACGGTCGTCACGTCCGCGCGTTACCGTCGCGAGACGGACGATCGCGGAGCCCTTGCTTACGTGACGCGTCGTCCGCAAGCATCGGTTCGATGACGACGTGACGCAAGCCGACCCGACTTTGTGTCGGATCGGCTTGCGTCGGGGCGGTATTTCGCGAGCGAGATGGCGTTAGCGCGCGAGCGCGGGCTCTTGGGTTCGATTTCCTTGAGCCGCCAGAGAGACGTCCGCCCAGGATTCCCACGTCTCGAGTCGCTCGGCGTACCGTTGCTTCGCGATTCCGAGCGGCGCTTCTCCGAGGAACAGACGGAGCGGCGGATGTTCGGCGTCGACGAGCTTGAGGATCGCGTCCGTCGTCGCGGCCGGATCGCCGCGCTTCCCGGAAGCCATCCGCTTCGTGGCGGCGGCGTGCATCTCGGCGTACGCGGGAAGCTCCGTCGCGTGCTTCGCGGAACTACCGGCCCAGTCGGTCGAGTAACCGCCGGGCTCGACGAGCGTGACGTCGATGCCGAACGGCGCGACTTCCTGCGCGAGCGATTCGGTAAGGCCTTCGAGCGCCCACTTCGATGCGTGATACAACCCGATATTCGGAAACGCCACGATCCCGCCGATGCTCGACACCGCGATGATGTGACCGCGCTTCTGTTCGCGCATGATCGGCAACACGGCTTGCGTGACCCAGAGCGAGCCGAAGAAGTTCGTCTCCATCTGCTCGCGCGCTTCCGCTTCCGTGACTTCCTCGACGGCGCCGAAGCTGCCGTATCCGGCGTTATTGATCAGGACGTCGATCGCGCCGAATCTCTGCTTTGCGGTCGCGACCGCTTCGAACACCGCGCTCCGATCGTTCACGTCGAGGGCGAGCGGGAGAACCGAGTCGCCGAACGCGTCCGCGAGTGCCGAAACGTCGTTCGCCTTCCGCGCCGTCGCGACGACCCGGTCTCCGCGACGTAACGCCGCTTCCACCCAGAAGCGACCGAAGCCGCGCGAGGAACCGGTGACGAACCAAACCTTTTGTGCCATAGCGCTTTACGTACCCACGACGCCATGACGGTATGCACGTTCGAGCGTCGTCGTCGTTCGTATCCGCGAGAATACGCTACGCTGGATGTTACCGAACGGCGCTAGCGGCCGCGTGAACCGGGCGGACATTTCGGTGGATACGGTCGTGAGCGTGCGAGCCGGGCGTCGTCGTCGCGATCGCACGGGCGACGGTCGTTCTCAGCAAACAGGGGGCGGGCGAGGGAGAGCGCGTTCGTCGCCGACGGCGAGGGCCACCGACGGCGATGCGCTTTACCGCTTTCGTACGTTCGTTCCGAGAAAAGTCGCGCGATCTCGGCCTCCGTTTCGATGGGTCGGCGAACCGGAAGCGAGATCGTGCGGTCTCACAGAAGGGACCCTTCCGACGATTTCGTAGCGAGGAGAGATCATGAATACCACGGCTTCGAATACCACCCAGCCCGATGTCGTTTTAGTCGGAGCCGGGATCATGAGCGCGACGCTCGCGGCGATGCTCAAAGAGCTCGATCCGACGATGACGATCGAGATTCACGAGGCGCTCGGCGGCCCCGCGGAAGAGAGCTCGAATCCGTGGAACAACGCCGGCACCGGACACGCCGCGCTCTGCGAGTTGAATTATTCGCCGGAGAAAGCCGACGGAAGCATCGATATCTCGAAGGCGATCGGGGTCAATTCGGATTTCGATCTGTCGCGGCAGTTTTGGACGTACCTCGTGAATCGCGGTGCGCTCGGCGATCCGCGCGCGTTCATCCACGCGGTGCCGCACATCAGCTTCGTCCACGGTGAGGCGAACGTTTCGTTTCTGAAGCGTCGCCATGCCGCGATGTCGGCGAGCCATTGCTTCGCCGGGATGGAGTATTCGGAAGATCCGCGCGAGATCGCGCAGTGGGTTCCGCTCGTCATCGAGGGGCGCGATCCGAATCAGAAGATCGCCGCGACCCGGATGATCTCCGGTACCGACGTCGATTTCGGTGCGCTCACGAAACTGCTCCTCGCGTCGTTGCAACGGCAGTCCGGATTCAGCGTGCGGTACGGGAGTCGCGTACAAGACGTCAAGCGCGACGGAGCGCGGTGGAACGTCCGCGTTCGCGACGAGAAGAGCGGCGCGCGTCGCGACGTCGTCGCGAAATTCGTGTTTCTCGGCGCCGGCGGCGGCGCGCTCCGGTTGTTGCAGAAGTCCGAGATCGCCGAAGCGCGCGGATACGGCGGCTTCCCGGTGAGCGGTCTCTGGCTGCGAACCGATAATCAGGAGCTCGCGAACCGTCACGACGCGAAGGTGTACGGCAAGGCGTCGGTCGGCTCGCCGCCGATGTCGGTGCCGCATCTCGATCGCCGCTACGTCGACGGCCGGATCGCGTTATTGTTCGGCCCCTATGCGGGCTTCTCGACGAAGTTCCTCAAGAACGGATCGTACTTCGATCTTTTCGGATCGATCGACGCGAACAACATCGGGCCGCTCCTCAAGGTCGGGATCGATAACTTCGCCCTCGAGAAGTATCTCGTCGGTCAGGTGCTCGAAACGCCCGCGCAACGGCTCGAAGCGTTGCGCGAATACTTCCCGAACGCGAAGGCCGAAGATTGGCGGCTCGAAGTCGCCGGTCAGCGCGTGCAGGTCGTGAAGAACGATCCGAAGCTCGGCGGCATCCTCCAATTCGGCACGGAAGTCGTGTCGGCGGCCGACGGATCGATCGTCGCCATGCTCGGCGCGTCGCCGGGTGCGTCGACCGCCGTCGCGATCATGCTCGAGATCCTCCGGCGCTGCTTCCCCTCGCAACTCGCGAGCGGGTCGTGGAGCGAGCATCTGCGCGAGATGGTCCCGTCGTACGGGAAATCGCTCGCCGCCGAGCCGGAACTCTTGCGGAGGGTGCGCGCGGACTCGGCCGCGGCACTCCGGATCGCGGACGTCGCGTACGCGGCTTCGTAACCGTCACCGTACCGCCCCGGACGTGAGGGATAGGGAGCGCCGTCAGGTCGTGCGCTCCTGCGCGCGCGCGACGATGCGATACACCGCATCGACGTCGGCGATCCGTTCGAACCCACGCGTCGAACCGACGTTCCACATCGAAAAACTCCCGTTCCAGGATTGCACGCGGGGTCCGAACCAGATGTTTCCGGACCCGTCGGCGCGCCGTTCGACTTCGATCGGACCGGCGGCGGACGTGAGCGCGTAGACGACGGTTTTCGAGAGCGCTCCGGTCCGCACGACGTACGCGCGGCCCGACGCGATCGCGTAGCGCGTGCGCGCGCGAAAGTACGCGTCCACGAAGAAGCGACCGATCACGAAATACAATCCGAAGGCGACGAACGGGATGCCCCAGAGTCGGAGGAACGGAGCGCTCGCGTGCATGGCCGCGCTCTCCCAAAAAATCACGAACCCGCACCAGAGCAAGCTGAAGGGGATCAGCCCCAGGTCGGACGGGCGTAGCATGAGTCCGGATGGCGGCCTGCCGGTCCAGTCGGGCGTCACGTCGTACCCGATCGCACGCGCGATGCTCCCGTCCGACGTCGCGGTCAGATCCATGCGTAGCGCTCCTCGTATCGAATCGTCAGCACGCGGTCCGGACCTTCGACGGGTGCGAGATACGGTCCGCGCAAAAGAAAGAGCGACGCTCGGGAGAGCGTCGCTCGATGCTTTCGGAGCGGTGATCCGCGGTTAGTGCGGTCCGCCGCCGTGTTCGCCGCCGCCGCCGTGCGACTCGCCGCCTCGCCCGTCACCGCCACGCGGCCCGCCGCCGCCGCGCGGTCC
>CAZZXB010000145.1:0-6216 GCA_964658025.1 uncultured Janthinobacterium sp. | reverse complement strand
TCGCGTCGTCGTTGCCGGGGATCGCGTAATCGATCTCGTCGGGATCGCAGTTCGTGTCGATGACGGCGATGATCGGGATCTTGAGCTTGCGCGCCTCGAGCACCGCGATGCGTTCTTTTTTCGGATCGACGATGAAGATCGCGTCGGGGAGCTTGTGCATGTCCTTGATGCCGCCGAGGAACCGTTCGAGCTTGTCGAGCTCGTCGGAGAGTCGCGAGACTTCTTTCTTGGGCAGCAGATCGAAACTGCCCTGAGCCTTCATCCCCTCGAGCTCGCGCAGACGCGCGATCCGCTTCTGGATCGTCGAAAAATTCGTGAGCGTCCCGCCGAGCCAGCGCTCGTTGACGAAGAACGTTCCGGCGCGTTCCGCCTCTTCCCGAACGACGTCTTGCGCCTGCTTCTTGGTGCCGACGAACAAGATGACTTTGTTGTCGCGCGCCATCTGTTTGACGGCGGCGTACACTTCGCGCAACATCAGGACCGTCTTGGAGAGGTCGATGATGTAGATGCCGTTGCGCTCTTGGAAGATGAACGGCTTCATCTTGGGGTTCCAGCGCCGCGTCTGGTGTCCGAAATGGACGCCCGCTTCGAGGAGCGCCTTCATCGAGATGACCGATGCCATGGGTGCGAGGGACCTTTCTGGCTCGGCGCTGCCGGCATCCGTGCCGCGACGCGCGTCCTTCGAGCCATCGACGCTCGGGCATCCTGCCGGAGCGAAATGGAGACAACCTCGGAAGTATACCATGCCCGGAGGGCACGGACAACGGCGCGGACGGCCCCGTAAGGGCGTACCGACGCTCGGTCAGGTCGGCGCCGAACCTCCGGCGTCGTCGACCGACACGGGCTCGCTTTTCTCGACGTAGATCTCCGAGCGATGCACGGAGACGTCGCGCGGCGCCTCGATCCCGACGCGCACCTGATCGCGGTCGATCGAGACGATGACGATCCGGATGTCGTCGCCGATGACGATCGCTTGGTTCGGTTTACGGGTGAGGACGAGCATCGAACTCCCACGGTTCGGCCGCGTCCTCCGTGACGCGGCCTTAAGCATGTTCCTCGTTTCCCTAGCGAGTAGGCGAGCCCCCGTATCCGTGCATACGACCTTCGGCCTAAATCCGAGCGGACGCGCGGATCGACCTCAGGCGAATTGGGCCGCGTGCAACGCGGCGTACGCGCCGCGCCGCGCGAGCAGCTCGTCGTGCGAGCCGACCTCGAGGATCCGGCCCCCGGCGACGTACAGGATCGTCGTCGCGCGACGGATCGTCGAGAGACGGTGGGCGACGATCAAGGTCGTGCGACCGGGCAACAGGCGGTCGAACGCGGCTTCGATGAGGCGCTCCGAGTGACTGTCGAGCGCGCTCGTCGCTTCGTCCAGGATCAGGATCCGCGGGTCGCGCAACACCGCGCGCGCGATCGAGATCCGCTGGCGCTGTCCGCCCGAGAGCCGCAAGCCGCGCTCGCCGACGGTCGTCTCGTACCCGTCGGGTAATTGCGCGATGAACTCTTCCGCGTTCGCCTCGCGCGCCGCCGCCTCGATCTCCTCGCGCGTGGCGTCGAGCCGTCCGTATCGGATGTTCTCGAGGATCGTGCCGCTGAAGAGCATCGCCTCCTGCGGCACGATCGCGATCGCCGCGCGCAGACGCGCGAGCGGGATCTCGTCGAGCGGGACGCCGTCGAGCGAGATCGTCCCGGACTGCGGTGCGTAGAATCGTGGGACGAGGTTGACGATCGTCGTCTTCCCCGCACCCGAGGGACCGACGAGCGCGACGATGTCGCCCGCCGCGATCGTCACGGTGAATCCGTCGAGCACGCGCGGGCCGTCGTCCGTATACGCGAAGCCGACGCGTTCGAAGCGCAACTCGCCGCGGATCGGCGATCGGTCGCCCGCCGCCGCGACCGCGGAACCCGACTCGACGCCGTCCGCCTCGATCGGCGCGTCGAGCACTTCGAACACGCGTCCCGCGCCGACGAGTCCGCGCGAGATGTCGTTGACGAACGAGGCGAGTCGGTTGAGCGGGTTGATCGCGAGCACGACGAGCGTCCAGAACTGGAACACCTGACCGCTCGTCATCCGTCCGACGATCGCCTCGCGCGCGGAGAACGCCATGATCGCGAGCAGCGCGATCGTCACGATCATCGCGACGATCGGCGTCTGCGTCTGGCCGAGTTGCAACACGCGCATGTTCGCGCCGAAATAATCGTCGTTACTGCGCGCGAAGCGCGCGACCTCGAAATCCTCGCGTCCGAAGGCCTTCACGATCCGGTGTCCCGCGAGGACCTCGCTCAGATTCGAGGAGAGATCGGCGATCCGTTCCTGCGCGCGTTTCGTGCTCGCGGAGATGACGCGCGTGAAGAACGCGACGACGAAATTCACGACGGGTGCGAACACGAAGAGGAAGAGCGAGAGCAACCAATCGATGTAGAACATCGTCGCGACCGAACCGACGAGCGTGACGAGCGTGACGAAGAATTGCGGGAGCGAGACGCTCAGCGCGTCCGTCATCAACAAGAGATCGTTATTGAAGCGCGCGATGAACTCGCCCGGACGCCAGCGATCGAACTCCGTCATCGGCATCCGCATCGTGCGTTCGAAGAGTCGGACGCGTAGCGTCGCGATGAGCTTCTGACTGCTCCACGCCGTCAGGTAGCTCTGACCGTACGTCGCGGCGTTGGAGATCGCGTTCACGACGAACACCCCCGCGATCACCCACGCGAGCAGGCCGATCGGGTGCTTCGGATTCTCGATTACGCCGTCGATGACGAGCGGGAACGCCTTCGTCAGGGCGAGCGGTCCGATGCCGGCGATCGTTCCGAGCACGAACGCGACCGCGAGCCTCGGATAGTACGGCCTCGCCTCGGCGACGAGACGACGGAGGATGGCGCGCCGCCGGCGCCGGTCCTCGAGCGACTCTTTCAGTACCGAAACCTTTGCGGGGGGTGCGCGGTAAGTCCGATCACGATCCGCTTCGTTCGCCGGAGATCTGCCGTGGACTGTTATTTTCACAACGCCGTGCCGTCCGTCGCCCCGTGCCGCACCTGTCGCGAACCGATCTGCGCCACGTGCCGCGATGCCGAGGGTTCGTGCCCGAGCTGCCGGCTCGACGGCCGCATCCGCCGCGCGCGGGCTGCGCGACCGGGCCTCGCGGGCGGTGTCGGCCCGTCGAATCCGCCGCCCGGACGCACGGCGCCGCCGCCGATCCCGCCGCCGCCCCGGACGTACGCCACGGCCGTCGCGTCGCCCGCGGACGACCTGCGGCGCGTCTCGCTCGAAACGCGCCTGCTCCTCGCCCTCGGCTACCCGTTCTGGCCGCTCGCGGCGCTCGCGCTCCTGGACCCCAAACGGACGCCCGTCGTCCGCCGTCAGGCGCTGCAGGCGCTCGGCCTCAACTTCGGCCTCTTCGCCCTCTGGTCGGCGCTCGCGACGGTCGCACACGTGCCGATCCTCGGGATCTCCGCGTGGCCGCTCCTCGCGCTCCTCATGCCGGTTTGGTTCGTCGCGACGATCGTCTACGCGGTGAAGGTCGGAAGCGGCGAGAACGTCCGCGTCCCGTTCGTCGGCGCCTATCTCGACACGCGCGACGCCGAGCGCGACGTGCGCGCCGCTACGCCGTAGGCGGCGCGCCCGCGAAGGCGACGTAGCGGCGCAAGAAGGCGCGCGCCGCGGCATCGTGATCGACGATCGGGGCCGGATACGCCGCGTCGCCGAAGAGCGCGAGCCGCAACTGCGGCCGCTCGCCCGGCGCGCCGAAGAGATCGGCGTCGGGGAGCGCGGCGAGTTCGGGGACGAATCGTCGCACGTAGCGACCGGAGGGATCGAAGCGCCGCGCCTGTTTGCGCGGATTGTAGATGCGCGGGACCTGCGCGAGATCCGCTCCGACGCCCGCGATCCATTGCCAGTTGCCGCTCGCGAGCGCGGGTTCGTCCTCTTCCAGCAACGCGTCCCACGCATCGCGTCCGACGCGCCAATCGATGCCGAGATCGAAGCAGAGGAACGACGCCGCGATCGCGCGCACGCGCGGGTGCATCCGACCGGTCGTCGCGAGTTCGCGCATCCCGGCATCGACGAGCGGATAGCCCGTGGCGCCGGCGCGCCAGGCGTCGAGCGCCGGATGCTCGCGCGCGAAATCGAAGTCGCGCATCCGTCGTTGCAGCGGCGCGTCGGGATCGTTCTCGAAAAACCAGGCGAGCTGCAGAAAAAAATCGCGCCGCGCGAACGAACGGACGAGCGCGTCGAGCGCGAGCCGTTCCTCGGCGAGTAAGAACGGATCGCGCGAGCGTTCGCCGAGCCGCGCGAGCGCGCTCCGCGCGGAGATCGTTCCGAACGAGAGCGCGGCGGAGAGACGCGCCGTCGGCGGCCCCGCGGGGACGTTCCGCGCCGTCGCGTAGTCGACGGCGGGCCCGGCGAGATACGCCTCGAACCGCGCTTCCGCGTCCCCGGCATCCGTCGAGCCGGCCGTCCGCGCATCGAATTCCGCGCGCGTCGGCAACGGCTCGCTCGGCGGCGACGGATCGCCCGAGAAGCGCGGTCGGATCGCGAGCGGCGCTCGCGGCAACGCGTTCCAGACCGCCAGGAACGCCGCGAACGAGCGGTAGCCGGTCGCATCGTCTCCGCCACGCGCCGCCGCGATCTCCTCGGGGGCGACCGCCGGCGCGTCGTGGACGATCGACGCGCGGAGGCCCGCTTCTTCGAGCGCCGCTTGCAGGTCGCGATCGCGAGCGACGCCGCGCGCGTCGTACGAACTCGCCCACGTCACCGTCGTCGCCCCGCACGCCGCGGCGAGGGCGAGCGCCGTCTCCGCGAGCGTGCCGCGTCGCACGATCAGGCGGGATCCCGCCGTTTCGAGCGATCGCGCGAGCGCCGCTACCGCATCGCAGTAATAGGCCGCGCGCCGCGCGTTCGCGCGCAACCGTCCGACCGTTTCGGGCGCGACGACGAGCGCGGGAACGACCTCGCCGAAGCGCGCGGCTTCGGCGAGCCCGAGATGATCTCCGAGCCGCAGATCGCGCCCGAAGAGGTGGAGCGCTCTCGCCTCAGAGCGTCTCGACGTACGCGGCGACGTCGGCGACGTCGCTCTCGGAGAGCGGCGACGGATAGAGCTTGGGCATCGGCGCCATCGGATTCTTGATCCAGACGATGGCCGCGGCGTAGTCCTTGCGCGCCTTCTCGCCTTTGAGTTTGGGACCGATCCCGCCGCCCGCGCCCGCGGCGCCGTGGCAGCTCGAACAGTTTTGCGAGAAGATCGCTTCGCCGTGGTGCGGGTCGCCCATCGCCGCGACGGCGCCCGGCGCCGCGCGCATCCCCGTGTCGGCGGAATCCGAGATCGGGCCGCTCGGCGCGTTCGCCGCGTGATCCGCGTCGTCGTGCTTCGCACATCCCGAGAACAGCGCCGCCGCGACCGCGAGCGCGCCGAGAGTCGTGACCATCCGTTTCAAAATCGTGGCATCTCCAGAAGTCGGTACGAGTCTTAGACGTTCGGCCACGCGCGCTCGGCACCCCGCACCGCCGGCAGGTCGCCGCGGCGCGACTGCAAACGACGCACTCGGATGTCCGATGAGAAGTCGAAGGCGCCGAGCACGCCGTTCGTACGTGGCGCGGTTTCGTTCCTCGTCGCGGCGGAGCGCGCCGTCTTTCTCGTGATCGGCGTGTTGCTCTTCGTCGCGGCGCTCGCGCTCCTCAAGCAGAGCGTCGGCGTCCTGTACCAGATGCTCCTCGGCGATCGGCCCGCGATCGCGTACGGCTCGCAGTTTCTCGACGTGGTCCTGCTCGTGCTCATGGTCGTCGAACTCGCCTACACCGTGATCCTGTCGTTACGCGGCGCCGTGTTGCTCGCCGAACCGTTTCTCATCGTGGGTCTCATCGCCGTCATCCGGCGGATGCTCGTGATCACGGTCGGCGAGTCGGGATCGGAAGCGGTCTCGATCCATTCGAACGCGATGGAACTCGCGATCCTCGCCGGCATCGTCATCGTCTTCGTCGGCTCGATCGCGGTCCTACGCTCGCGACCCGCGCCCGGCTCCTACGGCGAAACCGACACGCTCGACTGAACGCCGTCCGGATCGCGATCGCGCGCGGCGAGCCCGCGCCCCGACGCGCCGACGTCGTGGCCGGCGAGCACGTCGTCGATCGACGGAAGCGCCGCGTCGTCCGGCGCCGGGACGACGCTCGCGCGCGCGCTCGCCTGCGGATTCGATCGCGCGTGCGTCGCGAGCGACGAC
>CAZZXB010000144.1:0-6253 GCA_964658025.1 uncultured Janthinobacterium sp. | reverse complement strand
GCTTCCGTCGCGTCGCAAGCGACTCGCGCGATTTTCTCATCGACTTCCCAGATTCGGAACGAACTCCGCGGGACATCGGACCGTTGTAAATCTGGGAATCATCCTCTCGCATCGACGATGCGAACGAAACGCAATCTTTCTCACGCTAAGAACGAGGAGTACTTCATGACCAAACGGATCAAATCGGCGGCGCTCGCCGCGGTTCTCGTGGCGACCGGCATCGCGGTCGGCGGCGAAGCGGCGCTCGCGTTCCAAGGCCATATGTTCGACGCCCGCGCCGACCTCCAGGCGGCGCGCACGCAGTTACAGGTCGCGCTCCCCGACAAGGACGGACATCGCGTTCAGGCGCTCCAGCTCGTCAACCAAGCGCTGCAACAGACCAATCTCGGGATCGCCGCCGGCTCGCGCTAGAAGCTACGTCCGAGATCTTCGAAACGGGACCGCCTTCGCGGTCCCGTTTTCGTTTCGCATCGGCGCTCAGGCGTCGCGGACTCGGAGTTCGTTCGCGACGATCGCGGGCGCGCGACGCACGTACGGAACGATCGCGAGCGAGAAGAGTCCGGCGACGACGATCGCGAGCGCGTATCCCGGCCCGAGCCACGTCGCGCCCGCCGCGAGCACCGCACCGACCGCGCTCCCGCCGTAGTACGCGAGATTGTACGCACCCATCGCGCTCCCGCGCGACTCGCTCGTGCTCTGCGCGAACAGTAAGCCGATCGCGACGGGGACGACGGCCGCCCATGCGATCCCGAGCAGCACGCCCGCCACGACGACCGCGACGAGCGAATGCGCGATCGCCGCGAGGCCGCAGCCGAGCGCTTGGATCACGGCCGTCGGCGCGGAGACGGCGCGCGGCCCGTACCGATCGACGAGGCGTCCGGCCGCGTACCGGAGCGCGAACGTCGTCGCGGCGGAGGCCGTGAAGATCGCCGCCCCGTTCGCGATCCCGCGTTCCTGGAAGACGAGGACGGCGAGCGCGACGTTGACGCCGCCTTGGAGCGAGCCCGCGAACGCGAACGCGCACGCGGGGAGCCACGCGGCGCGGACGTCGAAGCGTCGAGCGCTCCGCATGCCGCGGACGTCGTGATGCGCGGGCAAGAAGAAGGTCGCGAGCAACGCGAACGCCGCGACGCCCGCGGCCCATACGTATTGCACGCGGCCGATGCCCATGCCCCACGCGCCGACCGCGAGGGCGGGGGCCGAGGCGAAGGCGAGATTCCCGATCATCCCGAGCGTCGCGACGCCCGAGACCGCGCGGGCCTCCGACGCGAGCTCCGCCGCGTAGGCGAATTCGGCCGTCATGAACAGCGCGAGGGCGATGCTGCGCGTGCCCATGAGCGTCGCGCCCCACGCGTCGCCGTGCGTGACGCCGAGTCCGACCATCGACGCGAGTCCGAGCAGCGCGGCGGCGCGCATCGTCGCGAGCCGACCGAAGCGATCGACGAGCCCCCCGAGCGGCACGCTGAAGACGACCGCGGCGAAGAGCCCCGCGCCCATCACGAGCGCGACGAGCGATTTCGGCGTGCCGTCGTCCGAGAGCGCGAGCGGCAGAGACCCGACGGGCATGTTGAGCGGAAATTCGAAGAGGAGCGCGGAGACGACGAGGACGGCATACACCATTTCTCGTCCGGCTTCTCTCCCGCGGGTCGATTGTCAGGTGCGAACGCGCTCCGAATCACGTCCGAGGACGCCGGCCCGGGACGTTCCAGGAGAAGCGCCACCGTGGCGGCGTATCTACGACAGCGAGATGGGGCTGAATCCGAGCGTCCTGCCGATCGCCGCGACCGCCACCGGTCCGGCTTCCGCTCGAACCGCGTCTCCACGGCGACCGGCCGGCCTTCCGATGTGTGCGCGAGCGAGGACGAAAGTTCTCGCTCTTTTCGTATGAGGAGTCGCATCGCGTGAACGACGTTCTCGTCCTGAACTTCACCTACGAAGCGCTCAACATCACGAGCTTCCAGCGCGCGGTCAAGTTGCTCTTCTCCGGCAAGGCCGAGGTCGTGCACGATCGCTCGCGTCTGCTCGTCTCGCCGTCGTACGAGATGCGTCTGCCCTCGATCATCCGGATGCTCTATTACATCCGACGTCCGATGCAGAAGGTCGCGCTCACGAAGAAAAACATCTTGTTGCGCGACGACTACACGTGCCAGTACTGCAACCTCAAGGGCGAGCGGTTGATGACCGTCGATCACGTGTTGCCGCGCAGCAAGGGCGGTCCCTCGACGTGGGAAAATCTCGTCTGCGCGTGCATGCGATGCAACAATCGCAAGAACAATCGCACGCCCGAACACGCGAACATGGTGCTCAAACGCAAGCCCAAAGCGCCGAAGTACATTCCGTGGATCCGCGTCAAGCGCAACACGCTACCGGGCGAGTGGCACAAGTTCTTGTTCCTCTACAACGTCTCGATCGACGATCGCATCGAGCCCGGCTGATCTCGAACTCCGCACGCGCGTTTCGCAAACGCGGAAAGATACGGGGCATCCGAGGGGAATGATTGCGGACGTGGACCAGACGCGGACGCCATACTTCGACGTGCTGCTGGACTACGTGGACTCGGGCGTCATCCCGTTCCACACGCCGGGACACATGCAAGGTCACGGGATGGATCGCGCGCTCCGCGATTTTCTCGGCGACAACGTGCTCGCGATCGATCTCACGCAGATCCGCGGTCTCGACGATCTCTTGCAGCCCGAAGAGGCGCTCGCCGAAGCGCAGGCGCTCGCGGCGGAAGCGTACGGTGCCGAGCGTTCGTTCTTTCTCATCAACGGCTCGACGAGCGGCAATCAGATCATGATGATGACGGCGCTCAATCCGGGTGAGAAGATCGCGCTCCCGCGCAACTCGCACAAGAGCGCGATGGGCGGCCTCATCATGAGCGGCGCGCATCCCGTGTGGATGAAGCCCGAAGTCGACGACGCGTTGCACATGGATCACACGGTGACGCCGGAGACCGTGCGCGCGACGATGCTCGCGGAGCCCGACGTCCGCGCGGTCTACGTCGTGAGCCCGACGTACTACGGCGTCGCCGCCGATCTCGAAGGGATCGCCGCGGTCGCGCACGAGTTCGGCGTGCCGCTCCTCGTCGACGAGGCGTGGGGACCGCACTTCCACTTCCATCCCGCGCTCCCGATCGACGCGATCGAAGCGGGCGCCGATCTCTGCATCAACTCGACGCACAAGATGCTCGGCAGCCTCTCGCAAACGGCGATGTTGCATCAGAAGGGCGATCGCATCCGCGTCGATCGGCTCAAGGCGGTCGTCAAACTCTTTCTCTCGACGTCGCCGAATCTCGTGCTCGTCGCCTCGCTCGACGTCGCGCGCAAACAGATGGCGACCGAAGGCTCCGCGCTGCTCTCGCGCACGATCGAACTCGCGAGCGAGACGCGCCGTCGGCTCAACGCGATCGACGGCATCCTCTGCTTCGGCGACGAAGAGCGCGGCAAACCCGGCGTCTTCGATCTCGATCCGACGAAGATCACGATTACGGTCAAGGACCTCGGCTACACGGGGTACGAAGCCGAAGAGATCCTCAGACGTCGCTACAACGTGCAATGCGAGCTCGCCGATTTGTTCAACTGCCTCGCGCTCTTCACGATCGGGACCACGCCCGAAGCCGCCGACCGGCTCGTGTACGGCGTCAAGGAGCTCTCGCGCGAGGATCGGCCGATCGACGTCTTCTCGCCCTCCGGCGTCCTCGAACGCCGGCTTTCGAGCGGAACGTACGGCTTGCCGAAGATCCCGCCGATCCGGCGCAACCCGCGCGAAGCGTTTCTCTCGGAGACCGAGTTCGTCGCCTTCAAGACGAGCGCCGGTCGCATCTGTGCGGAGGTGATCACGCCCTATCCACCGGGGATACCCGTCATTTCGCCCGGGGAAGAAATCACGCCGGAGATCGTGGCGTACCTCGATCTCGAAAAGAAGGCCGGCGTGCGCATGCAGGGACCGTACGATTCGGAACTTCGGTCGATCCGAGTGGTACGAGAGACGTAGGGTTCGCCCGAAGCCTCTCACGAGCGACACGGAGGCCCGCCCGACCATCGCTCGAAAGACCGCACCAAAATATTTTGCAGAGGAAGTGCATTGGCCGTCAACGCCGAGTCCTTCACCGAGAACTGGGAACTGAGCCAACTCCTCGATATCTTCCCGCTCCCGCTCCGTCAGGCGCTCGTCCGTCTGCCGAATCTGGAATCGCTCGTCGAGGTCGTCCTCGATGTCGGTCGATTCCCCGAAGCGCGTTTTCCGGGCGATTTCGTCTATCTGAGCGAGGTGCCGGTCTCGCCGGAAGATCTCGCGCACGTCGGTTCGCGCCTCACCGCTTTCGGTTCCGATAATCGCGCGGGGATCGAGCAGACGCTCCACCGCGTCTCCGCGATCCGCAATCGCGCGGGCAAGGTCGTGGGCCTCACGTGCCGCGTGGGTCGCGCCGTCGTCGGAACGATCGACATCATCCTCGACGTCGTCCGCAGCGGCGAATCGATCTGCCTCCTCGGGCCGCCCGGCGTCGGCAAGACGACGATCCTGCGCGAGTGCGCGCGCGTGCTGTCGGAGGATCGCAAGCGCGTCGTGGTCGTCGATACGAGCAACGAGATCGGCGGCGACGGCGACGTGCCGCATCCCGGGATCGGCCACGCGCGTCGGATGCAAGTCGCGAACGCGCTCTTGCAACACGACGTGATGGTGGAAGCGGTCGAGAATCACATGCCCGAAGTGATCGTGATCGACGAGATCGGCACGGTCGCCGAAGCGCAGGCCGCGCGGACGATCGCGGAGCGCGGCGTGCAACTCATCGGCACGGCGCACGGCAAGACGCTCGAGAATCTGCTGATGAATCCGACGCTCTCCGATCTCGTCGGCGGCATCAACACGGTCACGCTCTCGGACGAAGAAGCGCGTCGCCGCGGCACGCGCAAGACGGTCCTGGAACGCAAGGCGCCGCCGACGTTCGACGTGCTCATCGAGATCCTCGATCGCAACAAACTCTCGATCTATCGCAACGTCGGCGACACCGTGGACTCGCTGCTGCGCGGGTACGCGCCGCAAGCCGAAGTCCGTCAACGGCTCGCGGGCGGCGGCGTGGCTGTCGTGCAAGAAGCGGCGAAACTTCCGCCGCCGAAGCGCGCCGTGCTTCCGACGACGCAGGCACCGCGTGCCGTGCCCGATCCCGAGTTCGCCGCGGCGATGCGGTCGGGCGATTTCGACGAGCGCGCGGCGGACGATCGCGAACACGTGTTGCTCCTGTTCCCGTACGGCGTATCGCGCAACAAGATCGAACGCGCGGTCCACAATCTCGGCGTGAACGCGGCGATCGCGCGCAAGTGGGACGACGCCGACGTCGTGCTCACGCTCAAAGCGCTCGAACGCAAGGAGTCCGAGAAACTCAAGTCGATCGCGGCGGAGAACGTGCCGATCTATTCGATCAAGACGAACACGACGGCGCAGGTGATGCACGCGCTCAAAGACATCTTCGCGCTCCCGTCGATCGACGCCGAAGAGATCGCGATGCGCGAGGCGACCGAGGCGATCTACAAGGTGCTCGTGGACGGGCAGCCCGTCGAACTCACCTCGCAGACGTCGTACGTCCGGCGCCTGCAACACCAACTCGCCGAGCAGCATCGCGTGATGTCGCGGAGCACGGGTCTCGAACCGAATCGCCGCGTGCTCGTCTTCCGCGGCGGCGCGGACGTCGCGTACGCGGGCGGGGCGACCGCGTAGCCGGCGTTCCGCCCGGTCGGTTCGTCAGCGTCGAGGGAATCGAGGGGAGCGGCAAATCGACGCTCCTCTCGCTTCTCGTCGCGCGCCTGCGCGAACGCGGCGTCGACGTGGTCGCGACGCGCGAGCCCGGCGGAACGCCGCTCGGCGACCGGTTGCGCGCCGTATTCGTGGAGCCGGGGCTCGCGGTATCGCCCATGGCGGAAGCGTTCGTCGTGAGCGCGTCGCGCGCGCAGCACGTCGCGGAGGTCATCGAACCCGCGCTCGCGCGCGGGGCGTGGGTGGTATGCGATCGGTTCGCGGCGGCGACGCTCGCGTATCAGGGGTACGGGCGCGGAATGTCGCTGGACGTGCTCCGCGCGATGAACGATGCGGCCACGGGTGGGCGCTATCCGGATCTCACGTTCCTCGTCGACGTGCCGGTCGCCGTATCGCGCGAACGCGTACGGTCGCGGGCGCGGGCGTCGGGTGGGGATATCGATCGACTCGAGCGTGAGGACGATTCGTTTCACGAACGCGTTCGGGCGGGCTACCTCGAACT
>CAZZXB010000143.1:0-6354 GCA_964658025.1 uncultured Janthinobacterium sp. | reverse complement strand
CTGTGCCGAGCGGACCGCCGAGGTATATCGCGACGTCCTGGCCGAAGGCAACCGTCCATGAGCGCCCTGCGTCCGATCGCATTCGTTCTCGCGTGCCTCGTCCCGGTCGTATGGTGCGGCGCGGACGCGCGCGCCGCTTCGCCGAAAAAAGATCAGGTCGAGGCGCCGACGCGTACGATCGCGATCGCGATCAACGGCGAGCCGCTCGCGACGAGCAACCCGCCGATCGCGATGCACGGCCGACTCTTCGTGCCGCTACGCGAAGTGTTCGCGGGACTCGGCATCGCGGTGACGCGTTCGGGCTCGACGATCGTCGGGCGCTTGCCTCAGGGCTCCGTGACGATCCACGTGGGATCGGCGCGCGTCGAGGTGTCGGGCGATTCCGTGTTGCTCGACGCGCCCGTCTCCGATATCGACGGCACGACGTTCATCCCGCTCAAGCTCGTCACGGCCGCGCTCGGCGCGCAGGCGACGTACGATCAGCGCGGCGCGAACGTGCAGATCCTCTCGACGACCCTCGGCCGCAACGGCGGCGCGGAACTCCGGCGCGCGGGCGGCGGTACCGACGTGCAGGGCGTCGTCTCCGCGCTCGACACGAATTCCGCGCCGCCGTCGATGACGGTCGTGCGCGGCGGGACGGCGCGGACGATCTCCGTGACGTCGTCGGCGAAGATCTGGATCGAGGACGTCGCGATCCACGTGCAATCGCACAGCGCGCTCGACGAGATCCGCGTCGGCGACGCCGTCCACGCGATCATCGCCGCGGACGGTCGGCTCCTCTCGATCTTCGATTTCTACAAATCGACGAACGGCACGATCACGGCCGTCGGCCCGAGTTCGGTCGTGCTCGGCAGCGGCAAGGTCGTGACGCCCGGAAAGATCACGGAGATCACGCTCAACGACGCGACGGCGGGTATCGCCGATCTGCGACCGGGCGACGAACTCACCGTGCGCAGTAATCCCGAAAGCGGCGAGATCCGGCAGATCGTCGCGTCGCGGACGCTCGCGGCCGTCGCGCGGAATTCGCCCGTTCCGGGGAGTTCGCCGACGCCGCTCGACGTGAAGATCGCGAGCGTCTCGCTCTCGTCGACGCGGCCCCTGCGCGCGGGCGAATCGTTCGACGTGGAATTGCACGGCACGCCCGGCGGAAGGGCGTCGTTCGACATCGGCGACTACCTGACGAATCTCGACATGCGCGAGACGACGCCCGGGGTCTATACCGGCCACTTCACGATCCCCGGTCGCTTCAACGTCGCGCAGGTGCCCGTGTACGGCAAGCTCGCGCTCGGTTCGGGGCCGTCCGCGAAACTCGAAGCGGCGCAATCGCTTTCGGCGACGACCGTCGCGCCGACGATCGGCGAGATCGCGCCGCCGCAGGGACAGACCGTCAACAACGTCCGCCCGAGCATCTACGCGACCTTCGGGACGCCCTCGGGGATCCCGATCTCGCTCGGCTCGATCGCGATCGTCGTGAACGGTCACGACGTCACCTCGGCGGCCACGCGTTCGGGCGGCTTCATCACCTATACGCCGGGCGTCGATCTCGGCGAGGGCCCGGTCACGGTCGTCGTCCGCGTCGCCGACGCCGCCGGAAACGCCGCGACGAAATCGTGGTCGTTCGCCATCAAGACGAAGTGAGGACATCCGTGGACGACCGAGCGTGCATCTTCTGCAAGATCTTTCGCGGCGAGATTCCGTCGCAAGAGGTGCTCCGGACGCCGGACGTGCTCGTCTTTCGCGACCTCAACCCGGCCGCGCCGACCCACGTGCTCGCGATCCCCAGGCGCCACGCGGCCGATCTCGGGACCTTCGTCGCCGAGGCGGAACCGGACGAGGCGCTCGAACTCTTCCGCGCCGCCGCGCGGGTCGGCCGGGCCGAGAGCCCGACCGGATACCGCGTCGTCACGAACGAGGGCCCCGACGCGGGCCAGACCGTCTTCCACCTCCACCTCCACGTCCTCGCCGGCCGCGCGCTCGGATGGCCGCCGGGCTGAGCCCTGGACGGGGCTTCGCGTTTGTGGTACCGTCTCGAAGTTCTGCTCGATTGGCGAGCGGGACGAATTTTGCCGTTCGACGCGGCGTGCGAAGGGAGGGTTGTCTGATGGAAGTTCGCGTTGCACCGGGTGAGACGATCGAGAGTGCGCTGCGGCGCTTCAAGAAAGCCACCCAAAAAGCCGGCGTCCTCGCCGAGGCTCGCAAACACGAGCACTACGAGAAGCCGAGCGTTCGCCGCAAGAAGAAGTCCGCCGCCGCTCGCAAGCGTCGCGCGTAAGCGGCGTCCCCGCGACCACAAGATCGTACGAAGGGCGCCGGGCAATCCGGCGCCCTTCGCCTATCCCGCCTTCCAGTATCGACCGATCGAACGGAGCACGAACGTGACCATCAAAGAGCGCATCGGCGCCGAACTCAAAGAAGCGATGAAAGCGCGCGATCAGCTGCGTCTGGACACGTTGCGCTCGGCGATCTCCGCGTTCTCGTACAAGAAGATCGAAGCGGGGCGCGAGCTCGCGGAGACCGACCAGATCGACGTCGTGCGCAAACTCGTCAAGCAGCGTACCGATTCGATCACCGAGTACGACAAGGCCGGTCGGACGGAGCTCGCGGAGAAGGAGCGGCTCGAGCGCGACATCCTCGCCGCGTTTCTGCCCGCGCAGAAATCGGCCGACGAGATTCGCACGATCGTGCGCGCGGAACTCGCCGCGATGGCGGCGGGCGAACGCACGCAGGGCAACGCCATGAAGGTGCTGATGCCGAAGCTCAAGAGCGAAGCGGACGGCAACACGATCCGCACGATCGTGACGGAAGAGCTCGCCGCCGCGAAGTAAGAGCGCGCGTGGAACCACTCGATCTCACGTCGGGGCCGCCGCGTCCCGTCCGCGCCACGATGTTCGGGTACTATCTCTTGCCGCGGACGATCGACAAGTTACGCGCGGAACTCCCCGGCGGCAACGTCGGCGCCTATCTCAATCACGATACCGGATTCAGCGCCTTCGTCGTGCGCCGACTCGGTCTCGAGATGGAGGCGTTGCGCGCGGTGGTCGCGCGGGCGCGGGACGAGGCCGAGGTCGTCGCGTGGCTCGGCGAGCGCGTCGATCCCGCGGGCGCGCCCGCGCTCAACGCGAAGCTCGACTCGTTCGTCGTCTCGCGGATGTCCGAATCCGATCGCGCGCTCGTCCGCGAACGCCATCC
The DNA here is from genome assembly GCA_964658025.1 of uncultured Janthinobacterium sp. GTDB lineage: Bacteria > Vulcanimicrobiota > Vulcanimicrobiia > Vulcanimicrobiales > Vulcanimicrobiaceae > CAZZXB01. Next base: position 3,165 of record CAZZXB010000143.1, on the reverse strand, counting down.
CGTGATGGCACGGCGCCCCGAACTCGACGCGGTGCTCGACATCCTCGACGCCGACGACCGGCTGGCGTTCGCGCGATAGGCCGCACGAGCGCGACCTGTGGCTTCGGGACGCGCGATGACGCGGCGCGTCGCATCGATCGGGCGCGCGCGGAGGTGCGTCACGCAACCTTCGTCGCTTCGTGCGGTAGCAGACTCCGTGAGACGCTTTTCGCTCCACCGCGTGATCCTGCCACTCTCGCTCGCGCTCGCTAGCCTCGGTGCGGTGAGTCACGTCGTCGCGGCCACCGAGTCTTCCGGCGCCGGGGCGCCCGTCGAGATCGTCGGGATTTCGGGCGTCGTCGATCGCGGGATGGCGCACTACGTCGAACAGGCGGTGGCCCGGGCGGAGACGGAGCACGCGCGCGCGATCGTCTTCGAGATCGATACCCCGGGCGGGCTCGTCGATGCGGCGTTCGATATCCGCGACGCCGTGCTCGGCAGTCGCGTGCCGACGATCGCCTACGTCTCGGAACGCGCGTATTCGGCGGGCGCGCTCATCGCGCTCTCCGCGAGGACGATCGTCATGGCGCCGGGCTCGAGCATCGGCGCCGCCGAGCCGATTCCGAACGATCCCAAGCACGTCTCGGCGTTGCGCGCGGAATTCGCGTCGACCGCCGCGCGCAACCATCGCGATCCGATCCTCGCGGCGGCGATGGTCGATAAGACGGTCGCGGCACCCGCGTTCAAGAAAGACGGCGCGATCCTGTCGCTCACGGCGGACGAAGCGAAGCGTGCGAGGATCGCCGACGACATCGCGCCGACGCTCGACGGCGCGCTCGCCTACGCGCGCGTCGCGGGCCCGGAGGTCCGCGCGGAGTACACGTTCGGCGAACGGATCGCGCGCTTCGCGTCGAGTCCCGAAGCGAGCTCGATCCTGCTCGCGATCGGCGTCCTCGGCTTGCTCATCGAGCTGCAGACGTTGCACGGGATCGCGGGGCTCGTCGGCGTGAGCGCGCTCGCGCTCTTTTTCGGCTCGCACGTCTACGCGGGATTTTCCGACGGCGCGGTCGTCGCGCTCGCCGTCGCGGGGCTCGTCGGGATCGTGCTCGAGCTGCACGTCTTTCCGGGCCACGGCGCCTTCGGCGTGCTCGGCGCGCTCGCGCTCGTCGCCGCGGTGTTCCTCGCGTTCGGCATTCCGTTCGCCTTCGTCGCCGTCCGGTCGATCGGGCTCGCGCTCGTCATCGCGGCGGTCGCCTTCGCGCTCTTACGACGGTTTCTCGGCGACAACGCGTTCTTCGGTCGGCTCGCATTTCGTAGCGAGCAAGGCCGCGACTACGTCGCGAGCAGCGATCGTTCCGATCTTCTGGGTCGGACGGGCATGGCTTCGTCGTTCTTGCGACCCGCGGGCGTCGCGACCGTCGACGGCGCTCGCGTCGACGTCCTCACACAGGGCGATTTCGTCACGGCCGGAACGCCCGTCCGCGTCGTCCGCGTCGAAGGCTCGCGCGTGTTCGTCGAAGCGATCTCGTCATAAACGCTGCCGCGCGTCTCGCGTCGTATCTCGTACCGCAACTCCGTGAGACGCCCGCGTCGTCTCAATATCTGAAAGCAGGGTCCTAAGTGGGTGTCGTGAGTTTCGGAACCATCGTCATTTTTTTCGTCGTCGTCATCGCGCTGCTGATTTTCTTCTACTACTTTCCGTTCGGGTTGTGGATTCGGACGATCGCCGCGGGCGTACCGTTATCGATTACCTCGCTCATCCGGATGCGGCTCATCGGGATCCAGCCGGGCGTCATCGTCACGAACCTCGTCCGCGCGCGCAAGGCCGGACTCGGGCTCACGATCGATCAGATGCAATCGCACTTTCTCGCCGGTGGCAACGTCGAGGCCGTGACGCTCGCGATGATCGCGGCGCAGCGCGCGCAGATCCCGCTCGAGTGGCAACGCGCGGCCGCGATCGATCTCGCGGGTCGCAACGTCGTCGCCGCGCTCCAGCAGTCGGTCAATCCCAAAGTCATCGAGACGCCGATCTTCCAGGGCGTCGCGCAGAACGGCATCCAGCTCAACGTGAAAGCGCGCGTCACCGTGCGCACGAACCTCGACACGTACGTCGGCGGCGCGGGCGAACCGACGATCATCGCGCGCGTCGGCGAGGGCGTCGTCTCGGCGGTCGGTGCGGCGATCGATCACAAGGAAGTCCTCGAGTATCCCGATCGCATCTCGAAGGCCGTCCTCGCGAAGGGTCTCGACGCGGGGACCGCGTTCCAGATCGTCTCGATCGACATCGCCGACGTCGACGTCGGCAAGAACATCGGCGCGGAACTCCAGACGTCGCAAGCCGAAGCCGATCGTCGCATCGCGCAGGCGAAGGCCGCCGAGCGTCAGTACAGCGCGCTCGCCGCCGAGCAAGAGCAGAAGGCCGAAACGCAAGCGATGCGCGCACGGGTCGTCGAGGCGGAAGCCGCGATCCCGCAGGCGATCGCGCAGGCGTTCCGCGACGGACATCTCGGCGTGATGGACTACTACCGACTCAACAACATCAAGGCCGACACCGAGATGCGTTCGTCGATCGGGTCGGGCGTCGCGCCGACCGACGCCGGCGGCGCGCCGCAACCGCCGAAGTCGTCGTAGCCGATGGCGGAGATCTTCGTCGAGGCGCTCGCCGACGCGATCAAACGGGCGTTGAAGAAGAAGGCCGCGGACGCGCGCGGCGCGATGTGGGCGGAGCAATCCGAGGATGCGACGACCGCCGTGACGACGACGCCTCCCGTCGTCGCCGCGACCACGACCGCGGGCGCCGTCTCGTCGCCCGCGACGTCGGCGGGTGCCGTCGTCGATCGCGGGCTCGGAGCCGCGCCGGAACTCTTCGAGGCGGGCCTCCTGCGACTCGAATCCGGACCCGATCTCTCGGACGATGCCTCGACCGCGCTCGCATCGTCCGCGATCCTCTCGGATTTCTCGTCGCGCGCCGGCCTCATCGCAGGGTTCGTCCTTTCCGAAGCACTCGCGCCGCCGCTCGCCCTGCGCTAACGCCGGAAGGGTCGGCGTTCGACACCTCTAGGTACGCACGCAAACTGCTGCGGTCGAGATCGTGACGCTTCTTCGGCTCGAATTCACTGGTCGGCGGTGTGGCGTGCGTGAGAACGATGCACGAAGGTATTCGATTATGACTCGCCGCCGTCGATG
>CAZZXB010000142.1:0-6507 GCA_964658025.1 uncultured Janthinobacterium sp. | reverse complement strand
GAGCCAGCGCCGGCGTTCGAGATCGGGATGCTCGAGCGCGAACGCGAGCGCGCGAGTGAGCTGCTTATGCATTGATCGATTACTCCATCGAGACGAGCAGGTGGATGTAATACGAGAATCGGTTAGGATTCCGTTAATACTTACTCGTTCGCCTCGAGGCGGGGTCGGCCCCCGCCGGGGATCGGGCTAGAACCCGAGCGGCGGGAGCGCTTCGCCGCGTACCGCGAGATTGCGATAACGCGCGAGCGCGAAGAGCGGGAAGAACGCGCGATAGCCGTGATAGCGTAGATAGAAAACGCGCGGGAAGCCGACGGCCGTGTACCAGGGTTCGTCCCACAGCCCTTCGTCGTTCTGACGCTCGGTGAGGTACGCGATGCCGCGTGCGACGGCCGGATGGTTCGCCTCGCCCGCGTTGAGTAGGCCCAGGAGCGCCCACGCCGTCTGGCTCGGCGTGCTCTCCTTGCAGAGCCCGACGCCGTCGGCGTAGTACGAGCGACCGTCTTCGCCCCAGCCGCCGTCGGGTTGCTGGCACCGCAGCAGATACGCGGCGGCGCGACGGACGGTCTGCGAGTTCTCGGTCGTCTCGCCGACCGCGAGAAACGCGTTGAGGACGGACCACGTGCCGTAGATGTAATTCGTGCCCCAGCGGCCGTACCACGAGCCGTCGGGAAGCTGCGTCTCGCGGAGGTACGCGAGACCGCGCGCGACCGCGGGATGTTCGTTCGCGTATCCCATCTGCACGAGCATCCCGACGCAGCGCGCGGAGACGTCCTCGGTCGGCGGATCGAGCAGCGCGCCGTGATCGGCGAACGGGATCTGGTTGAGGTGATAGTGTTCGTTCTCGGCGTCGAACGCGCCCCAACCGCCGCTCGAACTCTGCATCCCGATCACCCACTCGGCGGCGCGATCGAGGGCGTCGCGGTAGCGCGCGGGATCGTCGCGATGCAGGCCCATCGCGACGACGGCCGTGTCGTCGACGTCGGGATAGTAATCGTTCCAGTACTGAAACGCCCAGCCGCCGGGTCGCAGCGTGGGACGCCGTACGGCCCAGTCGCCGACGACGTCGAGCACCTGGCGTTCCGCGAGCCACGCGTTAGCGCGCTCGACGGATTCGCGGACGTCGGGCTCTTTCGTCTCCAACAGCGCGTGGATCGTGAGGCTCGTATCCCAGATCGGCGAGACGCACGGCTGGCAATACGCCTCGTCTTCGCCGACGACGAGTAACTTCTCGATCGCGAGTTTTGCGGTGACGCGATCGGGATGGTCTTTCGGATAGCCCATCGCGTCGAGCGCCATCAGCGCGTTGACCATCGCGGGGAAGATCGCGCCGAGCCCGTTCTCGCCGTTGAGACGTTCGCGCGTGAAGCGGAGCGCCTTCGCGATCGCGCGCGCGCGGACGCGACGCGGCACGACGGGATCGAACACGCGCATCGCTCCGTCGACGAGCATGAACGCGCGACCGAGTAACGACGGCGACGCCGGCCGGTTGTAGTTCCACTCGCGCTCGGGCGCCTTGACGAACAGCTCGCGGATGTCGATGCCGAGCGGGTTGCGCGCCTTGGCGCGCAGCGCCGTCAGGATGAGCAGCGGCATCACGACCGTGCGCGACCAGTACGAGACCTTGTCGAGATGGAACGGAAAGAAGCGCGGAAAGAGCGCGATCTCGACCGGCATCACGGGGACGGCGCGCCACGGAACCTGACGGAAGATGGCGAGCGCGATGCGCGTGAAGACGTTGCACTGCGCCGCGCCGCCGAAGGCGAGGATGCGCGCCCGCGCGCGCGCCATGTGCGGCGCGTCGATCGAATCGCCCGCGAGCTTGAGCGCGAAATAGGCTTTGACCGAGGCGCTGATGTCGCTGTCGCCGCCGTAGAAGAGCGGCCAGCCGCCGTCCTCGTTCTGCACGCGACGCAGATAGACGCAGATCTTGCGCTCGAGCTCGTCGTCGATCTCGTCGAGCGCGTGCTCGAGCATGATGTACTCGGCCGGGATCGTCGCGTCGGCTTCGAGTTCGAAAACCCAATGACCGTCGGCGCGTTGACGCGCGAGCAGGGCGTGACGCGCGGCCGCGATGGCGTCGTCGAGCCGATCGCCTCCGAGGCGCTTCGGGCGTGATTCCAGACTCGTCGTCATGCTACGTGAATATAAACTCCGTGGATCGACGGATTCTGTGACTCCGGGTTTGCAGGGGATACCGTCTCGCTGGACGGTAATATGCTACCGATGCATCGCGTTCGCCTCTCGGTCGCCAAGCTCTGATGCCCGCGCGCGGTTCGGGTGAAGCCACGCGCCGGAGCGTGCTGGCGGCGGCGGCGGAGATCGTCGTGCGCGAGGGGGCGTCGCATCTCACGCTCGACGCCGTCGCCGAACGCGTCGGGCTCTCGAAGGGCGGCCTGCTCCATCATTTCTCGACGAAAGATTCGCTCATCGCCGCGATGATCGAAGACGTCGTGGGTCAGTTCGAAGCCGACCTGCAACGCAACGTGCAGGGCGAGACCGGCCCGGGGAGTTTCGCGCGCGCGTTCTTGCGCGCGTGTCTCGATCGCGAAGGCATCCTCACGCGCACGCTCAAGGTGAGCGCGGGCATCGTCGCGGCGGTCGCGATCAACGCGCAATTACTCGCTCCGTTGCGGAGCCGTTACGACCAGTGGATCGCACGGCTCGAGGACGACGGCATCGATCCGGCGATCGCGGAGCTCGTCCGTTCGGCCGCCGACGGCCTGTGGCTCGGCAACGTGCTCGGGCTCGCGCAGTCCGCGCCGCCGTTACGCAAGCGCATGTTCGACAAGCTCATCGAGCTCACGCATCTCGGTCCGGCGTTGACGCGTTCCGAGCGGGCCTGACGCCGCTCGCCTCGTCGAGAAACGCGACGACCGCCGACGCGAACGCGTCGTTCTCGTCGCCCGCGAGCATGTGGCGCGCGCCCGCCACGTCGACGTAACGAGCGTTCGCGATGAGGTCGACGAGCTCGCGCGCGAGCGTTTCGTCGACGACGTCGCTGCGCGTGCCGCGCAGCAGGAGGACGGGGACGCGGATGGCGCGCGCCGCTTCGACGAACCGGCCGCTCCGCCGCGCTTCCTCGACGTCGGCCGTCTCGAAGATGCGCGGATCCCAGTGCCAGTACCAGCGCCCGTCCTCGCGCAGGCGGAGGTTCTTTTTGAGCCCGTCCTGCGTCGCCGATTCGCGTCGGCCCGCGTAACGCGCGACCGCCCCCGCCGCGTCGTCGAGCGACGCGAAACCCGCGAAGCCGTCGCGCATGAACGCGACGATCCGCTCGACGCCCGCATCGCGCATCCGATGCGCGACGTCGACGAGCACGATCGCATCGAAACTCCCCGGTCGCTCGAGCCCCTCGGCGAGCATCGCGATCATCCCGCCGAGCGACGCGCCGACGACGATCGGTTTACGCGTGAAGCATCCCGCGACGGCGAGCACGTCCGAGACGAAGCGCGCGCCCTCGTACGCGCCGTCCGGCGACCAATCGCTCTCGCCGTGACCGCGCAGATCGAGCGCGACCGCGTAGTATCCGCGACGCGCGACGGCGAGCGCCGTGCGATGCCACGCGTGGCGCGTCTGGCCGCCGCCGTGGAGGAAGAGCACGGGCCGCGCGTCGGGATCGCCGTAGGCGTCCGCGACGAGACGGACGCCGTCGTTACGGAATTCGAGCCGCGTCGGAACGTCCACGTGCGGTCCCTACGCGGGCGTGCCGAAGATCGCGCAGGCGGTCGAACCCGTGCCCAGGAGCTTTCCGGCGCGATCGACGAGCCGCGCCTCCGCGACCGCGGTCGTGCGACCGACGTGGATCGCGCGTCCCTCGCAGCGGACGGTCCCCGTCGCGAGCGTGATCGGCCGGACGAATCGGACCTGCGTGTCGGTCGTACCCCAACCGACGCCCGCCGCTAATTTCGTATGGACCGCACAACCGAGCGCCGTATCGAATAACGTCATCGCGAACCCGCCGTGGACGACGCCGAGCGGGTTGAAGTGGTACTCCGCCGGATCGGCTTCGAACACGGCGAGGCCGTTGCCGACTTCGACGAGCCGCATCCCCATGAGCACGGCGATCGGCGGGGGCGGCGCGTCGCCCGCGAGCACGGCCCGCAGTCCGTCGAGCCCCGTCATCGCGCGCAGGCGCGCGCTGAGTTCGAGCGGATCGTGCCAGGCGATCGTCCGTTCGCGCACCGGTTCGCTCACGGTTTCGTATCCTCGGGCGCGAGGCGTACGTTGAGTTTTCCGATCGAGGCGTTACTCGAAAGCAGCGAGAGCAGCGCGCCCGGCGCGTTCTCGATGCCCTCGACGAACGTCTCCGGCATCGCGAGCGCGCCGCTCGCGACTCGCGGGATGACTTCCGCGATGAAGTCGGGAGAGCGCTTGGGAAAATCGGTGATGACGAAGCCTTGCATCCGAAGGCGTTTCGAGATGAGCAACGCGAGATTGCGCGGACCCGGGACCGGATCGTTGTAGCCCGCGATCGCGCCGCAGAGCGCGATGCGGCCGCGATCGCGCATCGCGAAGATCGCGCCCTCGAGTTGCTCGCCGCCGACGTTGTCGAAGAAGAGATCGATCCCGTCCGGCGCGTATCTCGCGAGTTGCGCCGCCGTCTTGCCGTCGTGATAGTCGAACGCTTCGTCGAAGCCGAGCACGTCTACGAGATAGTCCACTTTTTCGGAAGAGCCGACGCTGCCGATCGTCCGCGCGCCCGCGGCCTTCGCGAGTTGCCCCGCCACGCTTCCGACGGCGCCCGCCGCGCTCGAGACGAACACGACGTCGTCGCGCTTCACGTTGCCGATTTCGTGCAGGCCGACCCACGCGGCGAATCCCGGACTCCCGAGGATGCCGAGATAGGCGCTCGGGGGAACTTGCGAGACGTCGATCCGACGGAACGCTTTCGCCGGTCCCGTCGCGTACTCGCGCCAACCGAAAAACGAGAGCACCCACGTTCCTTCCGGAAGCGTCGGGTCGGCCGACGCGACGACGAAGCCGACCGCGCTCCCATCGAGCACGGCGCCGACTTCGAACGGCGCGATGTAGGATTTCGTGTCGTTCATCCGCGGACGCATGTACGGCTCGACCGACATGACGGTGTTGCGCACGACGACGTGCCCGGCTGCGGGCGCCGCGATCTCGCGCGTTTCGAGCGCGAAGGTCGACGCGTCCGGAACGCCCTTCGGTCGCGCGGCGAGGTGGATCTCGCGACTCGTGTACGTCGCGCTCATGTGGGACCTTCGCTTTCTTGGGAGCGCCCGGCGATACACGCGGCGTAGATCCACCAGATCAGGACGAACTGCAACGGGAGTCGCGCGTAGAGCGCCCACGCGGGCGCGAACGAAAATTTCGCGGTATCGGTCGCCATGTAGACGTTCGCCGGAAATACCGCGACCAAGAGTGCGATCAATCCCCATGCGGAGAATCGCCGCGTCCCTTCCGGAATCAAGCCGAGGCCGCCGAGTATCTCGAACGCGCCGCTGATCGACACGAGCTCGTGGGCCGCGGGAAGGTACGGCGGGACGATCGCTTCGTACATCTTCGGATTGCGAAAATGCAGGGCGCCCGCGGAGACGAACAGTGCGCCGATTATGTACGGTTGGATTCTTGCCATCGCGCATCGGATCTTAGCGGCGGCGCCATGGTTCGCCTAGAGCGTCGGGACCGCGCGGCGTATATATTTATCGAGCGGACGGGCGCGCGCAACGCGATGTCGCTCGCGATGTGGCGTGCGCTGCGGGCGTGCGTCGCCGAGGTCGCGGCGTCGCCCGAGCTCCGCGCGCTCGTCGTCACCGGAACGGACGACGCGTTCGTGGCGGGCGCCGATCTCGCCGACTTTCGCGCGTTCGCGTCGGCCGCAGACGGGATCGCTTACGAAGCGCTCGTCGACGAGACGCTCCGGGCGATCGAGGCGCTTCCGATCGCGACGATCGCGGCCGTTTCGGGAGCCTGCACGGGCGGCGGCGCGATCCTCGCGAGCGTCTGCGATCTGCGGATCGGCGCGCGGAGCGCCCGTGTGGGGATCCCGATCGCGCGGACCGTCGGCAACATCACGACGACCGCGAACCTCGCGCGCGTCGCCGCGGCCGTCGGGTCGGCGCGCGCGCTCGCGTGGATCCTCACGGCCGAACTCGACGACGCCGAGACGGCGCTGCGCTGCGGATTCTTTCACGAACTCTGCGACACGTCCGAGCGTCTCGCCGCGCGCGTCGCCGCGCTCGCAGAGCGGATCGCGGGGAACGCGCCCGCGACGATCGCGTCGGCGAAAGAACTCGTCCGGCGTCTGCGCGCGTCGCCCTCCGGCGCGGTCGACGATCGCGACCTGCTCGAGCGGTGTTACGGGAGCCGCGATTTTCGTGAGGGCGTGACCGCGTTTCTCGAAAAGCGCGCGCCGTCGTTCGACGGGACGTAGCGCTTTACGCCGTCGTTCGACGCGACAAGACGAGACGGGATTTGCCGAGGCCAGGCTAGGCGTGACGTGACGTGACGTAGGGGTGATATAGCGTGACGTGACGTGACGCG
>CAZZXB010000141.1:0-6538 GCA_964658025.1 uncultured Janthinobacterium sp. | reverse complement strand
GGCGGCAGGATCGTCGCCCCGTCCGCCCCCGAGGTAACGAGCCTATATGTCAACGATTCCCTGCGATTTCTGCCCGCATCCCGTCGATCGCGGTCAGATGGAAGAGATCGAGATCTCGCACTACGTTCCGGATTCGTCCGGCGACGATCTCGCGTACGCGCGGACCTACTTTTTCGGGCATCCCGATTGCGTGCGGAAATTCTATCGCGGCCTCGTCGAACACAAGCTCGATCTCTTCAAACACATGCCGACGGCGACGACGCCGATCGCGCCCGACGAGCCGAAGTAGCGGCGACCTCCCCCCGCGCCCGTAGCGTAGCTGGATAACGCGCGGCCCTCCGAAGGCTGAGACCGGGGGTTCGAATCCCTCCGGGCGCACCACATCTCTACGAGGGATCGTCCGACGGGCGGTCCCTTCGTCCGTCCGGAAGCGGTGTTCGTGAGCGTCGCCTGTTGCCTCTCGATCGGCCGGGACTACGAGCCCTATCTCGGGGCCTTCCTCCGGTCGATCGAACCCGCCGTCGACGCGCTGGCGCTCAACGATAATTCGGGTTTCGAGCGCAATCCGAACGAGCCGCTGGTGCGCGCGAGCCGCTTCGCCCGCGACGGCGCGCTCGCCATCGTCCGGACGCGTTTCGACGGTTTCGCGAAGATGCGCGGCGACGCGCTCCGCGCGGCGGCGCTCCTGCCCGTGCGACCGACGTGGATCCTCTACGCCGACGCGGACGAAGTCCACGGCGAGCAACTCCGGCACATCACGCGCGACGTGCTCCCGTCGCTCCCGCCGGACGTCGGCTTCGTCGACGCGTACGTCGAGCATTTTTTCGGGACCTTCGATTGGCTGACCGACGTCGGTCGGCGGCTCACGTTCTTCCGTTACGGGCTCGACGTGCGGTGGGAGCATCTCGTTCACGAACGGCTCGCCCCGACGGTCGCGGCGAAAACGATCGTCCTGCCGTACGTCTACAACCATTACGGAAACGTCGCCGACGCCGCGTGGTGCGTGGAGAAGAACGAGCGATACGAAGCGCTCGCCGTCCGCGACGGCGTGGCGGTGCGACATCGCGAGGCGGGCGAGGTCATCGCCGAGATGCGCGCGATGGTGCGTCCGTTTCGGCGCCGCCATCCGCGCGCCGCACGCGAGACGATCGAACGGATCGAGCGCGACGACGCCGCGCGTCTCGACGAAACCGATCGCGCGATCCGCGCGTCGCGGACCCTCGCGCGCAGACTGCGCGGTGCCTATCACGCGACGAACGACGCGCTGCGCGTGCGCCTGCGCTATCTCGAGCACCCCGGAACCTATCGCGCGCGGACGATCGCGCGGTGACGCCCGAACCTCGCGATCCGTCGATCGACGAAGCGTGGATGGCGCGCGCGATCGCGCTCGCGGACGACGCGGCGAGCGACGGCGACGTGCCGGTCGGTGCGGTGTTCGTCGTGCGCGACCGCACGTTTTTCGCGCGCAACGAAAAAGAGCGGCGTCCCGACCCGACGGCGCACGCCGAAGTGTTGGCCCTGCGTTCGGCGGCGGCCACGCTCGGCACGTGGCGGCTCGGCGGCACGCTCTACGTTACGAAAGAACCGTGCGTCATGTGCGCGGGCGCGATCGTGGCGGCGCGCGTCGGACGGCTCGTGTTCGGCTGCGACGATCCCAAAGGCGGGGCGGCGGGGGGCGCGATCGACGTCTTCGCCTCGCGCGCGTCCAATCACGAGGTCGCGATCGTTCGCGGGATCCTCGGCGATGCGACCGCGGCGCAATTGCGCGCGTATTTCGCGCGCAAGCGCGAGCGGGACGCGCGGCAAGGACCGGAGCGTCCCGGCGTCTTATAACCCCGGCTGGCCCGCACCGTGGAGAGGTGGTCGAGTGGTTGAAGGCATCCGCCTCGAAAGCGGACAGACGTGATGAGCGTCTCGAGAGTTCGAATCTCTCCCTCTCCAATGCGTTTTCGTCGCGCCGACGCGGCGTGAGCGTCGCGGTCGGGATCGACCTCTTCGTCCGTCGCTTCGAGGCGGAGGATCCGGTCGGCGCGATCGTCCTCGTGCACGGCCTCGGCGAGCATCTCGATCGTCACGTCGCGACGCTGGAAGCGTTCGCCGCGCGCGGGATCGTCGCGTACGCTTACGATCAGCGCGGCCACGGGCGCTCGCCCGGCAACCGCGCCTACGTCGAAGATTTCGCGCGGCTCGTCGCGGACTCGCTCGCGATCCGAGACCTCGCCGCACGCGAGCGCCCCGCGTTGCCGCTGTTCGTGATGGGCGTCTCGCTCGGCGGCGTCGTCGTCGCGCGGAGCGTCGCGGCGCGACCGTCCGGGATCGTCGGCGTCGTGTTGCTCGCGCCCGCGCTCGGGATCGCCGACGCCGCGCCCGCGTGGGTCCAACCGATCGCGGACGCCCTCGCGAAGCTCGCGCCGCGACTCCCCGCGAGCCGGCTCGATCCCGCCGCGCTCTCGCGATCGCGCGCGGTCGGCGAGGCGTATTCGCGCGATCCGCTCGTGCTCTCGCCGGTCGTCCCGATCGCCACGGGCGCGGCGCTCGCGAAGGCCGCGCGCGCCGCGCTCGCGAGCGCGCGGGCGTGGGACGTTCCGACGTTGCTCGTGCACGGCGATGCGGATCGGATCGTCCCGATCGCGGCGTCGCGTCGCTTCGTCGCGGCCGCCGCGGCCCGCGATAAAACGCTGCGCGAGGTCGCGGGCGGGTTTCACGAGCCGCTGAACGATCCGGGCGGCGACGCGTTGCGGGACGAGATCGTCTCCTGGGTCGTCGGGCGAGCCCTCGCCGCGCGTCCGGTCGCGCGAGCGCGCTAACCCGCTAAACGCGGATCGGGCGCCGTCTCGGGAAACGCGAACTGATCGTACGTCGCGTCCGCGACGACGTGAAGCGATCCGATGCGGAGGGGACCGTGGAGCGTCTCTTCGTAGTGCGCGTACGTCACGAGCCAGTTTCCGTTCACGCTCGCATACTTCACGTCGAAGACGATATCGTCGCCGCCGGCGTAGCGGACTTCCGAGGGCAGACCGCTCGCGTTGTCGATGAAGACGTCGCTGAGGAAGAACGTACTGTCGGGCTTGCGCACCTGACGCTTCACGTAGTCGAAGGGGACGAGCACGATGTGCGTCTTCGCGTCGGTCGCGTCGCTCGAGTCGTCCGCGTATTCGGCTTTGTATTGTCGTAAACGAAAGACGACGACGTCCGCTTTCGACTCCGTCGTATCGAAGCGCAGCGGCGTGACGTCGTGGACGTACGCCGAAACCTCCGCGTGCGCGCCGACCTTCCACGAAAGCGTGAAGTACGAGAGCGCGTCGAACGACGGCATGATCGGAAAACCGTGTCCCAACTGATTCTTCCCCGTGGGGAGATCCTGAAGGACGGCGAGATCGTCTTTCGTGCGCACGCTCACGTTGCGGACGACGTCGCGCTCGCGATGCACCGAGGGCACGCTCACGTGCGTCGAGACGCGATAGGTCGTGAAGGGCGGCGCCTTCTCGACGATTGCGACGGCCGCGGCGTTCGCGCAGCGTTCGAAAGCGAGATCGGGAGTGAGCATGCGGGAGACTTCGCGGCGCGCGGTCCGATCTTTCTCGCGGAGGCGCCACGGAGGGGCGTGCGAAACTCGTGTGACGGAAATGGGACCGTATCCGCTCGCACTCGACCCGCAAGAACGCGCCCTCATCTGGGGCGGCCACGCCCTCGTCGAGCGCTACGGCAAGATCGCCGACGCCGGCGCGTCGATCGGCGAATCGTGGGAATGCTGGGACGAAAATAAAGTGCTCAACGGATCGATGCGCGGCGCCCGGCTCCGCGACGTGCGCGGGCGCTGGGGACGCGATCTCACCGGTCGCGCCGATCCCGATCTCACCTTTCCGTTGCTGACGAAGCTCATCGACGCGCGCCAGCCGCTCTCGGTGCAGGTCCACCCGGGCGACGAGTACGCGCGCCGCGTCGAAAAACAGCCGTTCGGAAAAACCGAATGTTGGGTGATCCTCGAAGCCGAGCCCGACGCGTCGATCGTTCTCGGCTGGTCGCGCGCGACGTCGCGCGAGGAGTATCTCGAGCGCGTCCGCGAGGGCACGCTCGAAGACGTCTTACGACGGATGCCCGTCCGAGCGGGCGACGTGTTCCACCTACCGGCCGGAACCGTGCACGCGATCGGCGCCGGCATCGTCATCTTCGAGGTGCAACAGGCGAGCGATCTGACCTATCGCATGTACGATTACAACCGCACCGGTCCCGACGGGAAACCGCGCGACCTTCACGTCGAAAAAGCGGCCGACGTACTCGATTATTCGGCGGCGTCGGGCGGCGCGCTCGAGCCGCTCACGTACACGCTCGACGGGCTCGATCGGACCGCGCTCGTCTGCGATGCGAATTTCTGGCTCGAACGGATCGCGCTTCGCAACGACGCGCACGGGATCGATCTCGAGGGCATGCCGCTCGCGATCACGGCGCTCGACCTCCCGCTCGAACTCGAAGCGCAGGGCGAGGCGATTCGTTTGGAACCGTATGAATCCGCCGTCGTTCCGGCGGGACTCGACGTGGTGATGGCGAGCGCGCTCATGCCCGGCGCGTCGCTCTTCGCCGCGGCCCCGCCCGCGAACGCGAACGCCGTCGCGAAGCGCTTCGCGCGAGCCGGGGTCGACGTCGGACGCTCGACCTCGTTCATCGCGCAGTTTCCGTAGCTCGCCACCGCACGGTCCGCCGGTCTCTCGCGTCTCGCGTCGGGGTGTGTGAGATCGGGCGGGATCGGAGTATCCGAGCGCGCGGTCCGGGGACCCGCCGCACGAGCCGGATCGCGCGCTCCGCCGCGCGTGCCGACGGTCCGAACGGCGCGCTTTCGGATCGCGTTCGCCTCGAACGACGAGCGGGGTTCGCCGCTCTCCCGAAACATGGCGCGCCGCCGTTCGTACCAACGACATGCACGTTCGTACGCCTTCATCGCGCTCGCGGAAGGTCCGCGTAGCCGCCCTCGCATCCGCGCTCGTCGCGACGTTCGCGCCGATCGAACGAACGCAGGCGACCGAGACCGTCACGCAATCGCGTGCCGTCGCGGGATTCGACCGCGTGCGATTGCGTGGCGCGTTCGAGACGGAGATCGTCGCGGGGGCGCGCGGCACGCACGTCCGGCTCTCCGGCGATCCCGCCTCGCTCGCGCGCGTGACGACCGAGGTACGCGACGGCGAACTCGTTATCGGAACGACTCCGGGCTTCGAAAACTCGGGAGCCGCGATACGCGTCGCGGTCGCCGTTCCGAGCCTTCGCGCGCTCGCGAGCGAGGGAGCGGGAACGACCCACGTTCGCGGTGTCGCCGGCGGCGACTTCGCGATCGACGCCAGCGGTGCGAATGCGATCGTCGCGTCGGGCCGGGCGACCCGCGAACGCATCGCGCTTTCGGGCGCCGGTTCGATCGACGTTTCCGGCGTCGACGCGCGCGACGTCGTCGTGTCGAGTTCGGGCGCGGGCTCGATTCGCGTTCGTGCGCGTGCTTCGCTCGCGATCACCGCGAGCGGTGTGGCACGAATCCGGTACGTCGGGAATCCCTCGCACGTGGAGAACCACGTCTCCGGCCTGGCGAGCGTAGAGAGAATCTAGCGGCACGTCGAAACGACGTGATTCGGTTCGTAGCGTGCGGCGTCGTTAGGGCGTCGTACGCTCCCGAATCGGGGTAAGCGTCTCGCGTGATTATCGGTTCGCATCGCGTACGCGCGCTCGGATTCGACGTGTTCGGGACGGTCGTGGATTGGCGCGAGGGGATCGCGCGCGCGCTCGAGCCGTTCTTACGCGCGCACGGGCGCGACGACGATCCGCGCGCCGTCGCCGACGCGTGGCGCGCGCGTTACCAACCGGCGATGGACGTCGTGCGACGCGGCGAGCGCGCGTGGGTTCCGCTCTCGACGATCAATCGCGAGAATCTCGAAAACGTTCTGGGCGATCTCGGCATCGATCTGGCGCGGATCGATCCGGAAGCGATCGCGCACCTCGCGCGTGCGTGGGAGCGCCTCGACCCGTGGCCCGATGCCGTCGCCGGTCTCGAGCGATTACGACGCCGCTTCACGATCGTGACCCTCTCCAACGGCGACGTCGCGACGATGGCGGCGCTCGCACGATTCGGCGGCCTTCCGTGGGACGGGATCCTCGGCGCCGAGTCGACGCGTTCGTACAAACCCGATCCGCTTACCTATCTCGGAACCGCGGACGCGCTCGGCCTCGCTCCCGGCGAATGCGCGATGGTCGCCGCGCACAACTACGATCTCGTCGCGGCGCGCGGGTGCGGGTTCGGTACGATCTTCGTCCCGCGCCCGCGCGAGTACGGTCCGGCGCAAACGACCGATCTCGGACCGACCGCAACGTGGGACGTCGTCGCGACCGATCTCGTCGATCTCGCCGAGCACCTGGAGTGCTGAATCGCGGCGCGCACATGCGGCGTCCAACCGGCGATGCGTGGCGTGGCGAAGGCCGACCTACCGACGAAGATCTGCGCGCGATGCGGTCTTCCGTTCGCGTGGCGTAAGAAGTGGCGCGCGACGTGGGAGACGGTACG
>CAZZXB010000140.1:4371-6734 GCA_964658025.1 uncultured Janthinobacterium sp. | reverse complement strand
AAGATGTTCACGAACCAGAACATCAGGTACGCGCCGAACGCGAACGCGAACGGGGCGATCAGTTCGCGCGCGACGTACGAGTCGAGGAGCGCGAGTCGCGGCGGTTCCCATTTCGGCGGGGCGTACGGCGCCGCGCGGACGCCCCCGAAGGTCGCCACGCGTCAGCGTCCCGCCCGGATGCGGGGCACTAGTTCGTCGACGCGCGAAGGGCGGCCGTGATCTTCGCGACGTACGCTTTCGTCTCGGCGAAGTCGGGGATGCGGTGCGTGCGGTCGACGAGCCCGGGGCCCGCATTGTAGGCCGCGAGCGCGAGCGAGACGTTGCGGTGATATCGCGCGAGCAAGTCGTGCATGTACCGGCAGCCGCCGCCGACGTTCTCTTCGGGATCGAAGGCGTTCGCCACGCCGTAGGTCGTCGCGGTGTCGGGCATGAGCTGCATGAGCCCTTGCGCGCCGGCGCGGCTCACCGCGCTCGGGTCGCCGTGGGACTCGGCGTCGATCATCGCGCGCACGAGCTCGAGTCGGAGTCCGTTCGCCTTCGCGTTCGCCGTGACGATCCGCTCGAGCGCCGCCGCCGGCATCGCGTGCGGCCCGTTCGGAACGAAGCCCCCTCCGCTACAGCCGTAGAGAGCACCGAGTAAGAGTGCCGCGACGAAAAGTTTCACGTTCGCGACCGACCTTCGGCGGGCGCACCGGACGGCCTTCGCAGGGTTCGAGCGCGCACGGATTTTGCATTTGGCCCGTTGCGCGCGGCGTCGTCGCCCGTTATAGTGGAGCGAAAGGGTAGGTTGTGGGGGAAAGTGGAGGCTAATCTTCCATTCGCGACGTTCCGCGTTTCACGGGTCGTGCCGAGCACGCTCTTGACGACAAGGGTCGTCTCGTCGTGCCCGCCCGCTTTCGCGAACGTCTCGGGGCGGGCTTCATCGTGACGATCGCGCCGCCCGATCCGTGCCTCGCGCTCTACCCGCTCGCCACGTGGGAGGCGTTCTGCGCCCGGCTCGAAGCCGCCGCCGTCAAGGACGCGCGCTTCCGGACGATGGTCCGCCATCAGTTCGCCCACACGGACGAGGTGTCGTGCGACGCGCAGGGCAGGCTCGTCCTGGCGCCCGCGCTCCGCGCGTACGCCGGGATCGAACGCGACGCGGTCTCGATCGGCTCGCTCACCCGTGTCGAAGTCTGGGCGAAAGAAAAGTTGCCCACGTACGATGCATCGGCAGGCGACGTCGCCGACTTCATGACGGAGCTCGGCCTCTATTAATGAGAGCCCGCCGGACGAGCCGATCGACCACGGGCCGGGCGCCGGACCGCGCGACCCGATGCCCGGCGACCCGCCGCCGGGCGAGCACGTTTCGGTCATGCTCGCCGAGGCGCTCGACGGTCTGGGCGTCCGCGACGGCGGGACGTACGTCGACGCGACCTTCGGCGCGGGCGGTCACGCGCGGGCGATCGTCCGGCGCGGCGGCCGGGTCGTCGCCTTCGACCGCGATCCGAGCGCGCGGCTCGCGCCGGATCTCGCCGACCGCGTCACGCTCGTCCGCGAAAACTTCGCCGAGCTCGAGCGGGCCCTCGCGGACGCGGGGATCGTCGAGATCGACGGCGCGCTCTTCGATCTCGGGGTCTCCTCGATGCAATTCGATCGCCCGGAGCGCGGCTTCTCGCTCGCGCGGGACGGACCGCTCGACATGCGCATGACCGCCGACGGCCCGACGGCCTACGATTTTCTCGCCCGCTCGAGCGAGGCCGAGATCGCCGACGCGATCTTCGCCTTCGGCGAGGAACGCGCGTCGCGGCGGATCGCGCGCGCGATCGTCGCGTCGCGCGACGCGGGACGTCTTCCGGAACGCACCCTCGATCTCGCCCGGCTGATCTCGGGCGTCGTCCACGTCTCGGGTCGGCGCGAGCGGATCCATCCCGCGACGCGGACGTTTCAGGCGCTGCGGATCGTCGTGAACGACGAACTCGGCGCGCTCGAACGCGGGCTCGACGCCGCGATCGCGCGGACGCGCGTCGGCGGCCGGATCGTCGCCATCTCGTTCCACTCCCTCGAAGACCGCATCGTGAAGCGGCGCTTTCGCGAAGATCCGCGCGTCCGCGTCGTGACCAAAAAACCACTCTCACCGAGCGACGAAGAATCGGCGCGGAACCCGCGTGCGCGGAGCGCCAAACTTCGAGTCGCGGAGCGCCAGCCGTGATCGCACGAGAACTTCCGTACGACGACGACGACACGACGCCGCGCCTGCGCGTCGGAACGAGCGGCGTGCGCGTCAACACGAGCGGCGGCACGCGCGCCGGGCGCGGTGCGGTCGCGACGCGTCGCGCCGCGACGCGACGCAAACGCTACGCCGTCTTCGCGAACATGTTCGC
>CAZZXB010000140.1:0-4361 GCA_964658025.1 uncultured Janthinobacterium sp. | reverse complement strand
CGCCTGGATGAAGAACATGCTCGTCGTGTTCGCGATCGTCGGCGCGCTCACGCTCGCGATCGTCATCTACCTCGCCCTCATGGCGAACGTCGTGTGGCTCAACTATCGACTCGTGCACGCGCAGGCGGAGAAGGCGTCGTTACTCGATGCCACCGCGCGTCTCGATCGGCGGATCGCCGAACGCGAAGCGCCCGAACGGCTCGCGATCGACGCGGCGCGCCTCGGGATGCACGAACCGAACGGATACGCCGAAGTCGACGTTCCGCCGAGCGTCGTGCCGCGCGCGCCGCGCGGGCTCGCGCTCCTCGAATTCTGGTCCGGCACCCCAAATTCCAAATAACGCGTCCCGACACGTCGGCGCGTCACGCGACGCGACGGCGCTCTCGGATTCGGTCGTGAGATGAACGCGGCGTCGGCGCGTCGTCCGGCCGAGGCGCGCGTCCGCATGAGCGCGCGCCGCGCGCGGGTCGCCTTCTTTCTGTTCGCGGCCTTCGCGTGTTACATCACGGTCCGATTCTATCTCGTGCAGATCCGCGACGGTCCGCGGCTCGCCCGCATCGCGCTCGATCAAGATCGTTGGACGCGACACGTCCCCGCCGTGCGCGGTTCGATCTACGATCGCGACGGCAACCTGCTCGTCGGATCGGTCCCCGCGCAGAGCGTGTACGCGGACACGCATTTCGTGACCGACGTTCCGCGGTCGGCGGCCGCGCTCGCGCGCGTGCTCGGCGTGCCGCCCGAGGGCATCGAAGCGGCGCTGCGACGCAGAGACGTGACGATCCAACTCGCGCACAAGATCCCGCGCGAGCGCGCCGACGCCGTCGACCGTCTCGGCATCGCGGGCGTGATCGTGCAGGACGAAGAGACGGGGAACCGCTTCGCGCCTTCGCCGCGCCTCGCGTCGACCGTGCTCGGCTTCACGGGTTTCGACGACGACGGACTCGACGGACTCGAGTTCGCCTACGACGCGATCCTGCGCGGCACGAAGGGCACGACGGAGCGCGTCGGCGACAAGTTCGGCCGCGCCGATCCCTTCGCATCGGCGACCACGATCGAGGCGCCGAAGGTCGGCGACTCCATCGTCCTCACGCTCGATTCGTTCCTACAATACAACGCGGAACGCGTGTTGCGCGCGACGGTCGCGAGATGGCACGCCGAGAGCGGCAGCGTCGTCGTCATGGATCCGCGGACGGGCGAGATCCTCGCGCTCGCCAACGCGCCCGACTACGACCTGCGCGCGTTCGCACGCGCCACGCCGTCGCAACGGCGCGATCGCGCCGTCACGGATGCCTACGAACCGGGTTCGACGTTCAAACTCATCACCGCCGCGGCGGCGCTCGAGAGCGGGAAGGTGACGCCGGAGGATCGCTTCCCCGCGCGCGACCGACTCACGATCGACGGAAGCACGATCCACAACGCCGAGGACGGCTTTCTCGCGGGCTCGGAGAGCACGGAGAATCTCGACGAGATCATCGAAAAATCGCACAACGTCGGCGCGGCCGAGGTCGGCTTGCGCATCGGGCGCCTGACGATGTACGAGGGCATGCGCCGTTTCGGCTTCGGCGATCCCACGGGCGTCGAATTGCCGGGCGAGAATCCCGGGATCGTCCCGCGCCTCGCCGATTGGAGCGAGACCTCGCTTCCCACGATGTCGTTCGGACACGGGATCGCGGTGACGCCGCTCGCGCTCGCGCGCGCCTACGCGGCGATCGCGAACGGCGGCATCCTCTTGCGACCGCGGATCGTCTCCGCGATCGTCGACGGCGACGGGCGCACGATCTATCGCTACGGCCGCGAGGTCGAACGTCGCGCGATCTCGGTGCCGACCGCGGCGATCTTGCGCGGGTATCTGCGCGACGTCGTCGAGCACGGCACGGGGAATCCCACGGCGAAGATCCCGGGGTACACGAGCGCCGGAAAAACCGGGACGGCGCAGGTGGCGGAAAACGGTTACTATCTCCCGGGCGCGTACGTCGCGTCGTTCGTCGGGATGGTTCCGGCGACGGCGCCGCGTTTCGTGATCCTCGTGAAGATCGCGAGACCGGTCGGCGCGATCTACGGCGGCGTCGTCGCGGCGCCCGCGTTCGCCGAACTCGGGCGGATCGCGATGATGCACGCGGGGTATCCGCCGGCGCTCCCGCCGCCCGTGCCGGTCGTGCGGCACTCGGTGCGCGGCACCGCGGCGTCGAAACGGTGATGATGGCCGAATCGAAGACGGGCGAACGCGATCTCGCCGCGCTCGTGGCGACGCTCGAGAACGCGAGCGTCGCGGGCGATCTCGCGCGCGTCGCGACCGCCGTGACGATCGACTCGCGCGCCGTGCGGCCGGGCGCGCTCTTCGTCGCGATCCGCGGCGAACGCTCGGACGGTCACGCCTTCGTGGGCGAGGCGCTCGCGGCGGGCGCGTGCGCGGTCGTCGTCGCGCGCGATGCCGTATGCGACGTCCCGAATACCGGAGCGACGATCGTCTCCGTCGACGATACGCGGCGCGCGCTCTCGCGGCTCGCGGCGACGTTTTTCGGCGATCCGTCGCGCGCGCTCGCGGCGATCGGCGTCACGGGGACGAACGGCAAGACGACGACCGTCCACCTCGTCCGCGCCATCTTGGAGACCGCGGGCGTTCCGACCGGATGCCTCGGCACGCTCGGCGCGTCGTTCGGCGCGACGTCGCGACCGCTCGCGCGGACGACGCCGCTCGCGCCCGATCTCCACGCGCTCCTCGCCGAGATGCGTGACGCGGGCGCGGCGGCCGTCGCGCTCGAGGTCAGTTCGCACGCGCTCGCGCTCGATCGGGTCGCCGACGTCGCGTTCGCCGTCGGCGTGCTGACGAACGTCACGCGCGACCATCTCGATTTTCACGAGACGATCGACGCGTACGCCGCGGCGAAGCGGAAGCTCTTCGAACAGAGCGCGCGATCGATCTTCAACGTCGACGACGCGTACGGTCGACGCTTCGCGGACGAGTTCGCGCGCGCTGGCGCGACGACGACGTACGGCTTCGCGCCGGACGCCGAGGTGCGCGCGACGGACGTCGTCGCCGATGCGGGCGGGAGCGCGTTCTCGCTCGACGGACGGCGTTTCGCGCTCCCGCTCCCGGGGCGATTCAACGTCCAGAACGCGCTCGCCGCGATCGCGGTCGCGCGTACGCGCGGCGTCTCCGACGATGCGAGCGCGCGGGCGCTCGCGGCGTTCGCGGGCGTTCCGGGACGGATGGAACGCTTCGCGGGCGGCGGCGTGACGGCGATCGTCGATTACGCGCACACGCCGGACGCGCTCGACGTCGTCCTGACCGCGGCGCGCGAGATGCGACCGCACGCGCTCGCCGTCGTCTTCGGGTGCGGCGGCGATCGCGATGCGGGAAAACGTCCGGAGATGGGACGCGTCGCGGGCGCGCTCGCCGATCGCATCTATCTCACGAACGACAACCCGCGCGGCGAGCGGCCGCAGGCGATCGTCGACGACGTGCGCGCGGGGATCGGGCGCGAAACGGGCGTCGCGATCGATCTCGACCGACGCGCGGCGATCCGTCGCGCGATCGGTGAGGCGAGCGCGGGCGACGTCGTCGTGATCGCGGGCAAGGGTCACGAGAACTACCAGATCGCGGAGGGCGTCACGGCGCCGTTCGACGATCGTGACGAAGCGCGCGCGGCGCTCGCGGCCCGCGCCGCGAAGCTCGCCGTATGAAGATCGACGTGCGCGACGCGGCTCGCGCGATCGGCGCGCGCGTCCTCTCGCCCGAGCATTTGCCCGAACGCGCCGAGGTGGCGACGGATACGCGCGCGCTCGCGCCCGGCGCGCTGTTCGTCGCGCTCGTCGGCGAGCGGTTCGACGGTCACGGCTTCGTCGCCGAAGCGATCGCGCGCGGCGCCTCGGCGCTCGTCGTGAGCGATGCGTCGCGCGTGCCGGAGGGCGTCGCCGCGCTCGTCGTCGCCGACACGACGGTCGCGTATCTCGGACTCGGCGCCGTCGCGCGTCGCGCCTCGGCGGCGCGCGTCGCCGCGATCACCGGAAGCGCGGGCAAGACGACGACGAAGGCGCTGCTCGCGCAGATCCTCGAATCCGTCGCGCCCGGACGCGTCGCCGCGACGATCGCGAACGAGAACAACGAGATCGGCGTCGCGAAATCGTTACTGCATCTCGAGCCCGATACGCGCTACGCCGCGATCGAATTCGGCGCGCGGAATTTCGGCGAGATCGTCCCGCTCGCGCGCGCCGCGGCGCCCGACGTCGCGGTCCTGACGAACGTCGGCGACGCGCACCTCGAGATCATGGGCTCGCCCGAGCGGTTGCTCGAAACGAAATGGGGCGTGTTCGCGACGGGCGCGTCGCGCGTGTTGCCCCGCGGCGACGAGCGGTTGGCC